>JBBAKF010000005.1:0-73292 GCA_040403635.1 Polynucleobacter sp. | reverse complement strand
TAGCTCTGACTAATCAATTTAACCAAAGACCTCCTGCGATGACTGGAATCTTTGTCGTTCAGGTGCATGGTCTGAGCCAAAACCCTATTCCGGGTGTGGCTAGTTTGGGTTACCGTCCAACAGTAGAGAATTCAGGCAGAGTATTGCTAGAAACTCACCTTTTTGACTTTAATAAGGAAGTCTATGGCAGTTTGATTCAAGTAGAATTTTTGAAAAAGCTTAGAGATGAGGCAAAATACTCCGATCTCACCGCATTACAAAATGCAATAGAGGCTGACTCTAACGCTGCTAGGAATTATTTTAAAATTTAATATGTCTGATAATCAATACCCCGTCAACCTTCTCGATACACCTTTTCCGATGCGTGGTGATTTACCTAAACGCGAACCACGCTGGGTAAAAGAATGGCAAGATAAAGATATTTATCAAGTGATTCGTACTGCAAAATCTGGTCAAGAAAAATTTATTTTGCATGATGGGCCTCCTTATGCCAACGGTAATATTCATATCGGACATGCCGTCAATAAGATTTTGAAAGACATGATTGTCAAAAGCAAAACCTTGATGGGTTTTGATGCTGTTTATGTCCCAGGGTGGGATTGCCACGGGATGCCGATTGAGATTCAGATTGAGAAAAAGTACGGAAAAAATCTTTCCACGGCAGAAGTCCAAGCAAAAGCTCGGGCCTACGCAACTGAACAAATCACCCAACAAAAGAAAGATTTTGAAAGACTCGGTGTTTTGGGGGACTGGAAAAACCCTTATCTCACTATGAACTTTAATAATGAGGCGAATGAATTAAGAGCTCTTGCAAACATTATGAAAAAGGGTTTTGTATTTCGCGGTCTAAAGCCAGTGAACTGGTGTTTTGATTGTGGCTCAGCGCTAGCCGAGGCTGAGGTTGAGTACCAGGACAAGAAAGATCCTGCAATTGATGTTGGCTTTCGCGTGCCTGATGATCAAAAAAATGTTTTAGCGACAATTTTTGGCTTAAAAAGTTTTCCTCAAAAAGACTGTCGTATTGTTATTTGGACAACAACACCTTGGACAATTCCGTCGAATCAAGCACTCAATGTGCATCCTGAGTTTGAGTATGCGCTTGTCGACGTAGGATCCCAATTATTGATTCTTGCTAAAGATCGTGTTGAAGCGTGCTTGTCATCTTATCAACTCGAAGGTGAGATTTTAGCTACCTGCCTTGGTCAAGCTTTGGAGCATTTCTCGTTTATACATCCCCTAGCCAGCCTAGACTCTGGGTATCAACGCCTATCGCCAATCTACTGCGCTACTTATGTGACTTTAGATAGCGGTACTGGAATCGTCCACAGTGCCCCCGCCTATGGTGAGGAGGATTATAAATCCTGTAAAGCTCATGGTTTAAAAGATGCAGACATCATTAGTCCCGTCATGAGTAATGGTGTTTTTGCCGACAATCTACCATTATTTGGTGGGCAGTTTGTTTGGAAAGCAAATCAAAACATCGTGCAAGCCTTATCAGATTCAGGATCACTACTAAAAGCAATTGAGTTTAATCACTCGTATATGCACTGTTGGCGTCATAAAACCCCCATTATCTATAGAGCTACTTCTCAGTGGTTTGCAAGCATGGATGTTAAGCCTCAAGGTATTCCAAAAAGTGTCCGTGAAATGGCTCTTGAAGGGATTGAGACGACCCATTTTTATCCCGCTTGGGGTAAGCAGCGTTTACATGGGATGATTGCTAATCGACCGGATTGGACGCTATCTCGACAAAGACAATGGGGAGTTCCTATGGCCTTCTTCGTGAATCGCCAAACTGGAGAGCTTCACCCTGACACCATCAATCATATGGAAAAAATAGCCAATCTAGTTGAGCAAGGTGGCATTGAAGCATGGCAAACTTTAGATATTGATACTTTTTTAGGCTCTGAGGCAAGTGCTTATGAAAAAAACAAAGATACTTTAGATGTTTGGTTCGACTCGGGAACGACGCATTGGCATGTTATTCGAGGCTCACACAAAACGACTTTGCACAGCAACCACGATCGTTGGGCTGATTTATATTTAGAAGGCTCAGACCAGCACCGTGGCTGGTTTCATTCATCACTGCTCACCGGTGTCATGCTTGATGGTAAGCCCCCTTACAAGGCCCTCTTAACACATGGCTTTACGGTTGATGGCACCGGTCGTAAGATGAGTAAATCATTAGGCAATGTGATTGCACCTCAAGAAGTTGCCGATAAGATGGGAGCAGAGATTATTCGTCTGTGGACAGCGTCCACCGATTACTCTGGAGAAATGACCATTTCTGACGAAATTTTAAAAAGAGTTGTCGAGTCCTATCGCCGTATCAGAAATACTTTGCGATTTTTATTGGCAAACATTAGCGACTTTGATAAAGAAAATGATTCCATCAATGTTGATGATTTATTGGAAATAGATCAATATATGTTAGCCCTTTGCTCTCAGGTGCAAACGGAAATTTTGGCGTTATACGACCGTTATGAATTCCATACAGCAGTTTCAAGAATCATGGCTTTTTGTACCGAAGATCTTGGTGGCTTTTATTTAGATATTCTAAAAGATCGCCTTTATACCAATGCCCCAAGTTCCCGCTCGCGTAGGAGCGCTCAGACAGTTTTATATGTCATTACAGATTCCATGTTGCGCTGGATGGCACCATTTTTATCTTTTACAGCAGAAGAAGCTTGGCAAAATTTTGCCCATAACTCTGATCATCAAGATACGATCTTTACCTCCGAATATCAGACTATCTTGACGACATCCAATGCCCAAGAATTACTGAGTAAATGGTCCCAGATTCGAAATATGCGTCAAGATGTAACAAAGGCCATCGAAATAGAACGGGAAGCTGGTCGAGTTGGTTCTTCACTGCAAGCTGAAATTTTGATTAAAGCTCCTCCTGAGCAAGCTGATATCTTAAAGACCCTAGATAATGAATTGAAGTTTGTCCTGATTACCTCTCAAGCCGATGTTCAAGCTGAATCTGTAGGCCAACCCCTACAAGTGTTCGTCAAATTTTCAGGATTTTTAAAGTGCTTGCGTTGCTGGCATTACACTGTTGATGTAGGTAGTCTGCCACAACACCCAGATTTGTGTCTACGGTGTGATACCAACCTCCATGGCAATGGCGAAATACGTGATTTTGCTTAATGTATAAAGGGAAATAGACTTGGCTAAAGGTAGATCAACTTTTTCAAATAAAAACTCGGATCATTTTTTGTGGTGGCTGAGTATCGCTGCGCTTGTCATCATTTTTGATCAAGCTACTAAGTTAATTACTCTGAACCAAATTGCAGAACATGGCTCACGTAAAATTACTTCATTTTTGAATTGGGTTTTAGTTTATAACCCTGGAGCGGCTTTTTCATTTTTGGCAGATGGTCATGGTTGGCAAAAATGGTTTTTTATCAGCATTGGTACGATTGCGGTAATCGTCATGTTATGGCTTTTAAAACGTCACTCGAATCAAGGTATTTTTTGTTTTTCAATCGCCTTAATTTTAGGTGGTGCAATAGGTAATTTAATTGATCGTTTTGTGCATGGTGCTGTAGTTGATTTTATTGATATTTATTATCAACAGTTTCATTGGCCCGCGTTTAATGTTGCAGATAGTGCTATCACTTTAGGAACTTTTCTTCTCATTGTTGATGAGCTAATACGCGTAATTAAAAGACGTTGATTCTTGATGGAGAGTGCTTTGATGATGTCTCTCAAAAATAAAAAAATTCTGCTAGGTATTTCTGGTGGGATTGCCGCATATAAATCTCCTGAACTCGTCCGGCAACTCATCAAACAAGGTGCTCAGGTGCAAGTCGTCATGACCGATGCAGCCACACATTTTGTGACTCCAACAACACTTCAAGCAGTCTCTGGCAATTCTGTTTTTATCAGTCAATGGGACTCACGCATTCCGAATGGCATGCCGCATATTGAGCTTACCCGAGATGTTGACGCCATTTTAATTGCTCCAGCAAGCGCTGATTTCATGGCAAAACTTTCACTTGGGCTGGCAAATGACCTGCTCAGTTGCCTATCTTTAGCACGTGGTCACGAAGTGCGTGGCATGATGACGGACTGCCCACTGCTGATTGTTCCCGCTATGAATCGTCAAATGTGGGAACATGTTGCTACCCAAAGAAGTGTTGAACGTTTGGTGCAAGACCAAGTAATCATCTTAGGACCTGCTAGTGGAGATCAAGCCTGCGGTGAAGTAGGCATGGGCCGAATGCTTGAGCCCCAAGAGATTTGTGAGGCTTTAATCGCTTTTTTTCAGCCCAAAATTTTGCTGGGTAAAAAAGTCCTGATTACAGCTGGTCCTACTTATGAAGCAATTGATCCTGTGAGAGGACTTACAAATCGCAGCTCTGGCAAGATGGGTTTTGCTTTAGCTAGGGCCTCTATTGAGGCTGGTGCACAGGTTCATTTAATTAGCGGACCAGTTCACCTTGAAACACCTTTAGCTTTTACTGGTCAGATTTCCCGCACATCAGTCGTCAGCGCTCAAGAGATGCAGTCTGCAGTAATGTCCCATAGAGATTGTGATCTCTTTTTTAGTGTGGCGGCAGTTGCAGATTGGCGAGTCAATGTGCCTGCTGAGCAGAAAATTAAAAAAGCTGCCGACTCAGATTCCCCTACGTTAAATCTCATACAAAATCCTGATATCTTATTTGAATACGCTCAACAGCAAAAAAGCGAAGGCACATTCTGCGTAGGCTTTGCTGCAGAAACAGAAAATATTCTTGAGTACGGAAAGAAGAAAATCATTTCTAAAAATATTCCCTTACTCATCGCAAATCACGGTCCAAATACCTTTGGTGAAGATATCAATCAGGTGACTTTAATCGATGCACGTTGTGCAGTCGAACTAGGTCCTGCTGATAAACTGTCTCTTGCAAGAGACATCATTCATGCTGTTGCCCAACGACTAACTCCTTAAATATTATGCAAAAACTTCAAGTTAAAATTATCGATGAACGCATGCGCGCTCAGCTACCGCAATACGCTACTCAGGGTAGCGCAGGTTTAGATCTTCGCGCTTGCCTAAGCGAGGCCATAGATATTGCACCAGGCCAAACCACCCTTGTTCCTACTGGGATTGCTATTTTTCTTAATGATCCGAATTACTGCGCTATGATTCTTCCTCGTTCTGGCCTAGGTCACAAGCATGGGATTGTTTTAGGTAATTTAGTAGGGCTAATTGACTCCGATTATCAAGGTCAATTAATGGTCAGTACTTGGAACCGTGGCTCTACGAATTTTCGGCTAGAACCCATGGAAAGATTGGCGCAACTGGTCATCGTGCCAGTTTTACAAATTGAATGGGCAATTGTCGATGAATTTGCATCCTCTGCTCGTGGTGATGGCGGATTTGGAAGTACTGGTAAAACCTAAACAATTTAGTCACATTGGGGGGGTATATTGATTTTCAGGCAAACAATATACTCGGAGACAAGCCCATGAAAAAAATACCGCAAACCCTAGTGATTTTGATTTGTATGGTGATTGGCATTGTCATTGGCGCCATTGTGAATACCCAAGTAACAGATCCAGATCAAATCAAAGAAATCGCTAATAATATTGCGGTTCTTTCTGACGTCTTTTTGACCCTGATCAAAATGATCATTGCACCACTCGTCTTTTCTACTTTAGTCGTAGGCATTGCGCATATGGGCGATGCCTCCTCTGTTGGACGTATTTTCTTTAAATCATTAGCTTGGTTTTTATCAGCATCCCTCATCTCTTTATTAATTGGTTTAATTTTTGCTAATGTTTTACAACCTGGCGCTAGCTTAAATCTGACTTTGCCTGAGTCACATTTAAGCGCAAATCTAGCCGCCAATCAATTTACAATCCACGAATTTATCAAGCATTTAATCCCGAAGTCCTTTGCTGATGCAATGGCCAAAAATGAAATCCTACAAATTGTCGTGTTTTCCATGTTTTTTGGTGTTGCTATGGCCAGTCTTGGAGAAAAGTCAAAATACCTATTACATTGTTTTGATGAGCTCTCACATGTCATGCTCAAAATCACCACGTATGTGATGAAGTTTGCGCCAGTGGCTGTCTTAGCTGCCATGGCCTCCACGGTGGCCATTAATGGTCTTGGTATCCTAGCGAAATTTGCTGTATTTATGATTGATTTTTATATTGCCCTATTTACCCTTTGGGCGTTACTGATTTTTGCGGGCTATTTATTTTTGGGTAAGCGTATTAAAAAACTCTTACTCAATATTAAAGAAGCTTTTTTGATTTCATTTGCAACTGCCAGCTCAGAGGCTGCTTATCCAAAAATCCTAGAAGGTCTAGATCGTTTTGGGGTCAAGAGAAAAATTTCTAGTTTTGTGATGCCCCTAGGATATTCATTCAACCTTGATGGCTCAATGATGTACTGTACTTTTGCTACACTTTTTATTGCTCAAGCCTATGGCATTGAACTTTCTCTGGGTACACAATTGACTATGTTACTCATCTTAATGCTCACCTCAAAAGGCATGGCTGGTGTACCCCGAGCGTCTTTAGTTGTTATTGCTGCTACCTTAAATCAGTTCAACATCCCAGAGGCTGGTCTTTTGCTAATTATTGGTATTGATACTTTCTTGGATATGGGGCGCTCCGCAACCAATGCCGTGGGTAATTCGATTGCCTCAGCAGCTGTTGCTAAGTGGGAGGGAGGACTTTTAACTGAAGAAGAAGCTTTAGAAAATGAAAAGTTCATCGATCAAGAAATGGCTGCCGAACTTCATGAAATCAAGGAGTCATAAAAACACATGGCCTCTAACTAGAGGCCTTGTTAATTGCATTTACAACAGGTAGTACTTTAAATTTCTTCGGATGTTTCTGTCGATGCGGTTTTACCTTTTACTGCCGCCGCCTGAATTTCTAAGCTTACCTGATTCTCAGCATCGACATTCACTATGACAGAGCCACCGTTGAGTAAGCGCCCAAATAACAATTCGTCAGCAAGTGCTTTACGCACTGTGTCCTGAATGAGGCGCTGCATTGGCCTTGCTCCCATTAGCGGATCAAAACCTTTTTTCGCTAAATAGGCTCTGAGTCCTGGGGAGAATGTAGCATCTACTTTTTTCTCATGTAACTGCTCTTCTAATTGCATAAGGAATTTATCTACGACACGCAAAATGATAGATTCATCCAGAGCCTTAAAGGAGACGATTGCATCGAGACGGTTTCTAAACTCTGGCGTAAACAACTTTTTAATATCCGCCATCTCATCACCAGACTCACGTGGATTAGTAAATCCAATCGTAGCTTTATTCATTGTTTCTGCACCAGCATTCGTGGTCATAATAATGATGACATTCCTAAAGTCTGCCTTACGACCATTATTGTCCGTCAAGGTGCCATGATCCATGACCTGCAATAAGATATTAAAGATATCTGGATGCGCCTTCTCAATTTCATCAAGCAACAACACGCAATGCGGTTTTTTATTAACGCCTTCGGTTAGTAAACCACCCTGATCAAATCCTACATATCCTGGAGGGGCCCCTATTAACCTACTAACCGCATGGCGCTCCATATATTCAGACATATCAAACCGCAGTAGTTCAACACCCATAACGAATGCTAGCTGTTTGGCAACTTCGGTCTTACCAACTCCAGTAGGGCCGGAGAATAAAAATGAACCAATCGGTTTATCGACTTTACCAAGACCTGCGCGTGCCATTTTGATGGCAGAAGCCAAAGCCTCGATAGCAGGATCTTGTCCAAACACCACACTTTTCAAATCACGATCTAAAGTTTGTAATTTGCTTCGGTCATCAACACTTACCGACTGCGCAGGTATTCGTGCAATCTTTGAAACAATATCTTCAATTTCTAATCGACCAATAGTTTTCTTTTGTTTGGATTTTGGCAAAATACGTTGCGCTGCACCGGCTTCGTCAATGACATCAATCGCTTTGTCTGGCAATTGCCGATCATTGATGTAACGTGATGAGAGCTCCGCTGCCGCACTTAAAGCACTTTGCGAATACTTGACCCCATGATGCTCCTCAAAACGTGATTTAAGGCCACGTAAAATCTGCACCGTTTGATCTACTGAAGGTTCCAAAACATCAATTTTTTGGAATCTTCTTGATAAAGCTGCATCTTTTTCAAAAATTCCACGATATTCAGTGAAGGTAGTAGCACCAATACACTTTAACTGACCGCTAGATAAAGCAGGCTTTAATAAATTACTTGCATCTAGTGTTCCACCGGATGCGGCTCCAGCACCAATTAAGGTATGAATCTCGTCGATAAAAAGTACTGCATTAACATTGTCTTTGAGAGACTTTAGTACGGCCTTGAGTCGCTGTTCAAAATCGCCACGATATTTTGTACCAGCAAGTAAAGCCCCCATGTCTAAGGAGTACACAATAGCTTCTTTTAAAATTTCAGGAACATCACCTTGAGTAATTCTCCAGGCTAAGCCTTCAGCAATAGCTGTTTTCCCCACGCCAGCTTCACCAACTAACAATGGATTATTTTTCCTACGACGGCATAGTATTTGTATGACACGCTCAACTTCATGATCACGACCAATCAAAGGATCTATCTTGCCTTGACGTGCTAGTACATTGAGATTCTGAGTGTACTGCTCCAAGGGACTATCTTTTCCACCATTACCGGCATCTTCTGAATCTGATCCTGCAGATTCAGGTTTTGGCGTATCCGCTTGATCTTTACGGATGCCATGACTTATAAAGTTCACCACATCTAATCGCGTAACTCCCTGCTGTTGCAAATAATAAACAGCATGAGAATCTTTTTCACCAAAGATTGCCACTAACACATTGGCTCCAGTAACTTCTTTTTTACCACTCGAAGTTGATTGAACATGCATAATTGCACGCTGTATCACTCTTTGAAATCCTAGTGTTGGTTGTGTATCAACCTCATCCGTGCCAGGCACAATAGGCGTATTGTCGTTGATAAAGTTTTTCAATTGTGCTCTTACATCAGCAATATTGACGGCGCAAGCCTTTAGGACATCCACTGCTGTGGCATTATCTAATAAGGCACTTAGTAAATGTTCAACCGTAATGAACTCATGACGCGCCGCGCGCGCATCGACAAAAGCCATATGTAAACTGACTTCTAGTTCTTGGGCAATCATACTTCCTCCATCATGCATTGCAAAGGGTGACCCGAATTACGGGAAATATCTGCTACTTGTGAAACTTTAGTTGCTGCAACATCATGCGTATAAACACCACAAACGCCTTTTCCTTCTATATGTACTTGTAACATAATTCTGGTCGCTGTTTCCTGATCTTTGTGAAAATACTCTTGAATAATCATCACCACAAACTCCATCGGTGTGAAATCATCATTTAATAAAAACACCTTGTAAAGCGGTGGTGGCTCTACTTTTTTTACCTCTCGATCCAGGACTGTCGTTCTATCTTCCCCGATCAAAGGCTGTATCGGTTTAGTTGCAAGAACCGGATTTTTACTTAATTTCAATGTCATACATAGATTCTAATCATTTCAACAATTTACTGTTTTTTTTCAGTCTTTTAACATTAAATTTTCTTTAAAATTGCAACAATATTCATAATTTATCAAAAAATGCGCCAACTTAGGGCAAATACTAGTACTTTTTGGCACTTTATACCTTGACATAATGACTAGAAAGGAAAACAATCAACACATGTGTATGAAATTATGTGCACGAGGCTTGTAGATGTGTTAGCTATAAAGTTTTTCACGCTTCAAGATTGATTCTTTAAAATGTAATGGAGTTCGAATGGCAACCGGTGTCGTAAAATGGTTTAATGATGCAAAAGGTTTTGGGTTTATCAAACCTGATGATGGCGAAGAAGAGTTATTTGCTCACTTTAGCGCAATTACAATGAGTGGCTTTAAAACCCTCAAAGAAGGTCAGAAAGTTACCTTCGATATTACTCAAGGCCCAAAAGGCAAACAAGCTACCAATATTCAAGGTGCTTAATTGAGTTAATCCTTTATAGGATGGTGGACAAAAACCCCTTGCGGGGTTTTTTTGTTTATATTGCAGCTTCTTTAAAAAATTTTATGCCCTCACAAAAAATAACAGCCCACGGATGGGCTGTCACTTTTTATGATGCCGCTTCTATTACATATTATCAATCATCACTTGACCAAAACCTGAGCAAGATACTTGGGTTGCACCATCCATCAAGCGTGCAAAGTCATATGTAACTTTCTTCGACAAAATCGCCTTTTCCATCGAGCTGATAATAGCGTCCGCTGCTTCAACCCAACCCATATGGCGTAACATCATTTCTGCAGAAAGAATCTCTGATCCTGGATTAACGTAATCTTTACCAGCATATTTAGGAGCTGTACCGTGAGTAGCCTCAAACATCGCAATCGTATCTGATAAGTTTGCGCCTGGTGCAATCCCAATTCCGCCGACCTGAGCTGCTAAGGCATCGGATACATAGTCACCATTTAAGTTCAGTGTTGCAATAACACTATATTCATTCGGACGCAAAAGAATCTGCTGTAAGAAAGCATCAGCAATAACGTCTTTGATAATAATTTCCTTACCCGTTTTAGGATTTTTCATTTTGCACCATGGGCCACCATCAATTAATTCGGCGCCAAACTCTTTTTGTGCGATTTCGTAACCCCAATCCCGAAAACTACCCTCGGTAAACTTCATAATATTACCTTTGTGTACCAAAGTCATCGATGGTTTGTCATTATCGATTGCATACTGAATTGCCTTACGAACAAGGCGGAAGGTGCCTTCCTTGGAAACAGGCTTGATACCGATTGAGGAAGTGTCTGGGAAACGAATCTTTTTTACACCCATTTCGTTAATCATAAAATCAATCATTTTTTTGGCGCCATCGCTGCCTGCCATCCACTCAATCCCTGCGTAAATATCTTCAGAGTTTTCTCTAAAAATAATCATGTTTGTTTTCTCTGGCTCTTTTACTGGTGAAGGTGTCCCTTTAAAATAACGTACCGGACGCAAACAAACGTAAAGGTCTAATTGCTGACGAAGAGCAACGTTTAAGGAACGAATACCGCCGCCGACTGGAGTTGTCAATGGGCCCTTGATTGAAACTACATATTTTTTTACTGCATCAAAGGTTTCCTCTGGAAGCCAAACATCTGGTCCGTAAATCTTCGTTGCCTTCTCTCCAGCAAACACTTCCATCCAAGAAATTTTCTTCTTCCCACCATAAGCTTTTTCAACGGCCGCATCCACTACCTTAATCATGACTGGAGTGATGTCAAAGCCTATTCCGTCACCCTCGATAAAAGGAATAATTGGATGATCGGGTACATTGATTGAAAAATCTGCATTAACGGTAATTTGTTCACCAGCGGGAACCTGAATATGCTTGTACATTTAAATACTCTCCTTGTTGATATATGAATTTATTAAACTGCCTGTGTTTTTGCTCATCAAGGACAACAATATGACCTCTTGTATTGCCTTTAAACTTTTTTACACTTATTACCAATTTAATGTCTTATTATTACAAATTTAATGTCTTAACTTCTAAAATACGTTTTAATGTCAGTTTTATCGGCTAATTTTTTTAGTAAATGCATTCATTAAGCTTTACCTTATTTCTATTTGTAAGTTCAATATGCGCAAAATCTCTTTTTACGTCTTTTTATGTCTACTCCCTATCTGGTCTTTAGGGTCTACCCTACCAGTCATTGATTTAAAAATTGGTAAAAACCTTATTAAAGCAGAAGTTGCGAGCACACCATCTAGCCAACAACTTGGCCTGATGTATAGAAAGACAATGCCAGATGAAAATGGGATGCTTTTTATTTTCGATCAAAAAGCGGGGCATTGTTTTTGGATGAAAAACACATTTTTACCCTTATCAATCGCATTCATCGATGATGATGGCAAGATTGTAAATATTGAAAATATGAAACCTCAAAGCGAAGAAAGCCACTGCCCTTTAAAACCTATACGTTACGCCCTCGAAATGAATATTCGCTGGTTTGAGAAAAAGCAAATCAGTCCCGGAAAAATCGTTGAAGGACTGCCTAAGCCCTAATTACCCAAAGTGGCAAACGTAATGGAATGGCGCTTCAACACGAATCTCAAAGTAATTTCCGGCTTGTACTTCCCAACGCTGTCCTGCCTCAAAAACATTCTCAGGTCCTCCATTGATGCTTACAAATGCCCGTCCATCAACGACTTCCATGACCTCATGTGTATTCAAGTCAAACCTTAATTGACTGGGTAGTATCACACCAACAGACTTACGTGAACCATCTGTCAAAGTCACCGTATGAGAAATACACTTGCCTTCAAAAAATACATTCGCTTTTTTTCCAACACTCACATTATCAAATTGCATATTGACTCTTTCTTTACTTAGAATTTCTTTTACGTTTTGCAATTTCAGCAATACGCATCCGTAAGGCGTTTAACTTAATAAAGCCACCTGCATCAGCCTGGTTATAAGCACCACCATCATCATCAAATGTCGCTATATTTTGATCAAACAAGGTATTTGTCGAGTTTCTTGATAAGACCGACACTGACCCTTTATACAACTTGAGCATAACCTTGCCATTGACCATTTCTTGAGTATGGTCAATTAAGGTTTGTAATGCCACGCGTTCCGGTGACCACCAATAACCATTGTAAATAAGGCTTGCATAACGTGGCATCAGATCATCCTTCAAGTGCGCAACCTCACGATCCAGAGTAATACTTTCAATGCCGCGATGGGCTTTAAGCAGTATCGTCCCACCAGGCGTTTCATAGCAACCCCGACTTTTCATACCCACAAAACGATTCTCTACCAAATCGAGACGTCCTATCCCGTGCCTGCCACCCAATTCGTTTAATTTAGCCAATAACTCATGGGGCTTTAAACGCTGACCATCAATAGCTACTATGTCACCTTTGGCAAATTCTAACTCTATTTCTTGAGGTTGATCTGGTGCTTTTTCAGGTGCGACTGTCCAGCGCCACATCGATTCCTCTGCCTGTGCATTAGGATCTTCCAAATGTCTACCCTCAAAGCTAATGTGCAGTAAATTGGCATCCATCGAATAGGGTGCACCACCCTGTTGATGCTTCATTTCCACTGGAATACCATTTTTTTCAGCGTAAGCTAATAATTTTTCTCGCGACAACAGATCCCATTCACGCCATGGTGCAATCACTTTGATACCAGGCTCTAACGCATAATAGCCAAGCTCAAAACGGACCTGATCGTTGCCCTTGCCCGTTGCTCCATGTGATACAGAATCTGCTCCTGTCAAACGCGCAATTTCAATTTGCCGTTTTGCTATTAAAGGTCTTGCAATCGATGTGCCAAGTAAATATTCACCTTCATATACCGTATTCGCTCGGAACATCGGGAATACAAAATCTCTAACAAACTCCTCACGTAAATCGTCTATGAAAATATTTTCCGGTTTTATCCCAAACTTTAATGCCTTAGATCTCGCTGGCTCAAGCTCTTCTCCCTGCCCAAGATCTGCTGTAAAAGTGACAACTTCACAATGGTATGTGTCTTGTAACCATTTCAAAATCACACTCGTGTCTAGTCCACCCGAATACGCTAAAACAACTTTATTAATATCTGCCATCTTTATTTACCAATTAATTAAACTTGCCACACAATAAAAACTCCATAAGTGCCTTTTGCACGTGCAATCGGTTTTCTGCCTCTTGCCATACTACGCTCTGTGGACCATCAATTACACCACTTGAAACCTCTTCTCCACGATGCGCAGGTAAGCAATGCATGAATAATGCATCTGTATTTGCAACTGCCATCTTTTTCTCATCCACAATCCACTGTTCAAAAGCGGCTTTGCGCTCTTGATTTTCTTTTTCAAAGCCCATACTCGTCCATACGTCTGTAGTGACTAAATGCGCTCCTTGACATGCCTCTAATGGATCTGCAAATACAAATAAATGTTTGGCTTCCTCGGAACTGACACGGCTCATATCTAGAGGATATGCCGATGGACCTGAAAAGTGGAGCCTAAAATTTAAAATATGGGCGGCCTGTAACCAAGTGTATGCCATGTTATTAGCATCCCCTACCCACGTGACAGTCTTACCCGTTATTTCACCCCTGATCTCATGAAAAGTAAAAATATCCGCCAATACTTGACAGGGATGGAATTCATTCGTTAAACCATTAATAACCGGGACACGCGAATTTGCGGCAAAACGCTCTAAAATTTCCTGCCCAAAGGTTCGAATCATGATTATGTCGGTCATGCGCGAAATCACCTGCGCAGCATCTTCGACAGGTTCACCTCGTCCGAGCTGTGTATCCCGGGTATTCAGATAGACTGCGTGACCACCTAGTTGAAACATTCCAGCCTCAAAAGATAAGCGTGTTCTCGTAGAGTGTTTTTCAAAAATCATCGCTAAGGTCCGGTCATGTAAAGGATGCCATGTCTCGTACCCTTTAAATTTATCTTTTAAAATTTTAGAGCGATCAAGAATATAGGCATATTCTTGCGTATTCAAATCTGAAAACTGCAAATAGTGCCGTAAGGGAACTTTTAATTGGGTCATATGAAATTATGAGTGATCTAAAGGGATATTGTATTCAATCAAACACTTGAAAATTTTTTTTAGCAATCTTTATCGGATATAGTTTAAAAATGATTGATGCAAATTTCTACTTCGTAAAAAATTGAACCATAAACAGTTCCTCATTCAAGGCATTACCTCCAAAGGTAAGATTTTTAGACCTAGCGATTGGATTGATCGCTTATGTGGTGTTATGGCACCCTTCAGACCTAAAGATGACTATGGAGACCCAAGGTATACTCATTCCCCTTTTGTTCGCCCTGAAATGATCAATGGCGTCAAATGCGTTATTGTCGACGACAGACTCCGTGAAATTGACCCCAGAGCCCTCGATTTCGTTTTAGGATTTGCGAAGGATAATGACTTAACTCTTAGTGAAATTTGCGAACTACCTACTTTAAAATCCTAATGTAATGGCGCTATAAACTAAAAATCCGCCATAGGCGGACTTTTTCTGCAAAACCTCAATAAATTAAACTGTCATACCTTTGACTGCAGCAGACAGACGTGACTTTTGACGAGAAGCAGTATTTTTGTGAATAATATTCTTGTCAGCAATTTGGTCGATAGTCGACTGAGCCGCCAAGAACACTTTAGCAGCAGCTTCTTTGTCGCCAGCGCTTACGGCTTTGCGAACAGATTTAATTGCAGTTCTCAAACGTGAGCGTAAGCTAGAATTGTGAGCGTTTTGCTTCACAGCTTGACGGGCGCGTTTGCGAGCTTGTGCGGTATTTGCCATATTTTTACTCTATTTCTATATTCAAATTGGAACACTCTTGAAGAGCGCTCGCATTATTAGGTTAAATCTTCAAACATCAAAACCCTCAATGTTTGAATTTCGTAATCCATTATTATAACTGAACTAAGATAGTTTGACTACCCCTATTAAATCAACGAAACTGAGTATGTGAATTTATTATCAGCAGCCGCTAAAGTAAGCAGTATGACTATGCTATCACGCGTCTTAGGGCTCGTGAGGGAAACTCTTATTGCCAGAGCATTTGGCGCTTCTGAAATGACGGACGCCTTCAATGTAGCATTTCGGATCCCTAATTTATTGCGCCGACTTTTTGCAGAAGGTGCGTTTTCACAGGCTTTTGTGCCTATTTTAGGCGAAGTTCATGCAAAAAACGGTGAAAAGGCTACAAAAGATCTTATTGATGTCGTGGCTACACTGCTTTTTTGGAGCTTATCCTTGGCAGTCATTTTAGGGGTGGTCTTTGCGCCCTATTTGGTTTTCGTTATTGCCTCTGGATTTAAAGATTCTGAAGCCTACTCCATGAGTGTGGTTTTAACCCGTATGATGTTCCCCTATATTGGATTTATTTCTTTAGTTTCATTGGCTGCGGGAATCTTAAACACCCATAAAAAGTTTTTAATCCCAGCTTTTACTCCTGTATTACTCAATTTGGGAATGATTACCGGATCGCTATTATTTGCACCATATTTTTCTACACCCATTTATGGTCTAGCCGTTGGTGTAATGCTTGGTGGAATTTTACAGTTAATCCTGCAAATACCTGCTCTCATGCGCATCAGAATGCTACCTAATATTGGCCTGGGAATAGGGAGTATTCGTAATGCCCTAAAAAATCCTGAAGCAATCCGCATCATCAAATTGATGGGCCCAGCTATTTTCGCAGTATCGGTCAGTCAGCTCTCCTTGATCATCAATACGAATATTGCTTCTCACTTGCAAGCCGGTAGTGTCTCTTGGCTTTCCTATGCGGACCGCTTAATGGAGTTTCCTACGGCTTTACTTGGCGTAGCTGTAGGCACAGTACTTTTACCCAGTTTGAGTCGCGCAAATGCCACTGCAGATACGGAACAAATTAAAAGCCTCATGTCTTGGGGGATTCGCTTAACATTTATTATTGCAACCCCAGCAGCAATTGCACTTTTTATTTTTGGTACCCCAATGGCTGCTAGTCTTTATCACTACGGCAAATTTACTCCTTACGATGTAGAAATGACACGTTTAGCCCTTCAAGCCTATGGCGTAGGATTAATCGGTCTTATTCTGATTAAAATCTTGGCGCCAGCTTTTTATGCCCAACAAGACATTCGTACCCCCGTAAAAATTGGCATTATTGTGCTTATTTTTACCCAATTGCTGAACCTTATTTTTGTGCCCTACTTTGCCCATGCGGGACTTGCCCTGTCCATTGGTGTAGGTGCATGCCTCAATGCCGCACTTCTATGGATCGGCTTAGCTAGAAAAGGGCAAATGCTCCCACCTAATCAAGCTTGGATCTTATTTTTTCTACGCCTAACTATTGCACTGACCGCTTTTACAGGTATTCTTTACTGGGGTGCGAATCACCATGATTGGATTGCTCTAGCTGAAGAACCTTTCAAAAGAATCTTTTTAATGCTTGGCTGGGGCTGTTTGGCGATGGCGTTGTACGCTATCGTTTTAAAAGTCTGTGGTTTTCGCTTTAAAGAATTTATCAGACACACGCGCTAACTTATGCCAACAAAACATTTAGATTACTTTCGCTCTCTCGTTGCCGACGATGCCCATTTCCCACTCACTGAAGCTGCTATAGCAGTAGGTCAACATGCATACCCTGCCCTAGATGTTCAAAGTGTTTTAGATGAAATTGATGCCCTTGTAGTCAGGCTTAAAACACGCTTTACTCCTGAAAGCTCAGACTTACAAAAATTACAACACCTTAAATACTTCTTCTTTCAAGAATTACATTTTGGTCTTAATACTAATGATTACTATGACCCTGAGAATTCTTATTTGCACAGTTTAATTAAAAATCGGCGTGGCATTCCGATATCCTTAGCTCTTCTCATAATTGAGTTTGGGCATCAAATTGGTATTCAGATTCGTGGTATTTCATTTCCAAACCATTTTTTAGTAAGGGTTTCTTTGCCTCAAGGTGAAGTAGTCATGGATCCAACAACTGGAACATCCTTATCCAAAAATGAACTGCAAGCCATGCTCGATCCCTATTTAGATGCTCAAGGATATAAAGACGAACTTGCATTACCCCTTAGCTTATTCTTGAGAAGCTCAAGTCCACGTGAAATTTTGTCGCGCTTTTTAAGAAATTTAAAAGCCGTCTATACCCATCAGGATCGTTGGGAACGTCTTGTGAGTATTCAAGAAAGACTCGTAATTTTATTGCCTCATGAGTTTGAGGAAGTTCGAGATCGTGGGCTGGCCCTAGCGCAGCTCGAATACTTTCGACCTGCCATTGAAGACCTAAATTATTACCTTAAGGAAACTCCTAATGCTAAAGATGCTGAGAAGATTCAAGAGCAATTAAATGCTTTAGAGAAAACACTGAAAGACAATTAAGATTTTTTACTGAACAAAGGTTGTATGAAGCGCCACAGAGCTGCCAAAATTGTTGGCACAATTGCTGCTAAAGCTCCGACGATAACAATTTCATTTAAGTTATCACGAATGATAGGTAAATTTCCAAAGAAATATCCCAAAACTGTTAAAGAGCCACTCCATAACAATGCGCCAATAATGTTATAAGTCTGAAACTTATGATGATTCATCTGAGAAACTCCAGCTACAAAAGGAGCAAATGAACGAACTAAAGGTACAAATCTTGCCAAAATAATTGTCTTACCGCCATGCTTTTCAAAAAATTGGTGGGTTTTTTCTAATGCGGATTGATCAATCCACTTTGCTTTACTGATGTCAATGCGCTTTACTAAATACTTACCAATCCAAAAATTCACAGTATTGCCTAATATTGCGCATGAAACAATAATGAGATTAAGCACCAAGAGATTTAATTGGCCTGTGGCACAAAATGCTCCCGCAGCAAATAGAAGTGTGTCTCCCGGCAAAAATGGGAAAATGACGAATGCCGTTTCCGTAAATATAATCGTACCAAGGATGGCATAAGCCAAGGTACCATACTCGCCCAAATGGTCCCCAATATGCATCACAAATTGAAATAAAGAAATTAACTGTTCCACGATTGACATATTAACAGTTTCATTTGTCAATATCGCTTTACATGAGAAAATAAGATTCATGAGAAATCCAATCCGCACTTTACCTGATCAGTTAATTAGCCAAATTGCTGCTGGTGAGGTTATTGAACGACCTAGTGCAGTGGTGAAAGAATTATTAGAAAATGCCATTGATGCAAAGGCTACACATATTGATATTCGGATGGAAGAGGGTGGCATTAATAGAATTGTGCTGACTGACGATGGTCAAGGTATTCCCATGGAAGAACTCATCTTAGCTCTCACAAGGCACGCTACAAGTAAGATCTACAGTTTGCAAGATTTAGAGTCTGTGATGAGCATGGGCTTTAGGGGTGAGGCGCTTGCTTCAATCGCTTCCGTTTCTAAAGTTACCCTAACCACGAGAACTCAGACAGATGAGCATGCATGGCTCATCGATAATTCGTCGCAAACCATTAAACCTGCAGCTGGCGATTTTGGAACTCGCATCGATGTCCAAGATCTATTTTTCAATACTCCAGCGCGCCGTAAATTTTTAAAATCACCCGCTACTGAATTTAGTCATTGTCTTGAAGCGATTCGACGCTGTGCACTAGCCAATCCCAATGTAGGTTTTTCAATTTGGCACAACGGCAAACCACTGTATCGCTGGACTGCGAGCATCCTAGAGCACCGTGGCGATGAAATTTTAGGGCAAGATTTTCATGCGGCAAAGCTCGCTCTAGATAGCGGCTCTGAAATGATTCAATTACAAGGATTTATTGGAGCACCAACTGCAAGTAGAGCTAAAGCTGACCAACAATACATATTTGTTAACCACCGCTTTGTAAGAGATAAGCTCATTCATCACGCAATTCGCAGTGCTTACCAAGATGTTCTACATGGTGATCGACAGCCGATTGTGCTTTTAAACCTTTTCATTCAGCCTGATTTGGTCGATGTCAATGTCCATCCCGCAAAAATAGAAGTACGCTTTCGAGATAGTCGCGCCGTCCACCAATTTGTTTTTCATTCAATCAAAGAGCGTTTGTCCCATGGGGCAGGTCAGTCAAACTCTTTATCTCATGTCGCCGAATCTTTTAATATATCACCACA
This sequence comes from Polynucleobacter sp., assembly GCA_040403635.1. Lineage (GTDB taxonomy): Bacteria > Pseudomonadota > Gammaproteobacteria > Burkholderiales > Burkholderiaceae > Polynucleobacter. The sequence goes on along the minus strand of JBBAKF010000005.1, from coordinate 53,710 downwards.
AAGCTTCACATCGCCTTCTAGAGGCCTAAATTCAGTTAATACAAATACTCCAAGCGCTTATCAGTCCTCTTTACGGCTAACTCAGCCAAATCTTTCCGTCAAAGAATCTATGGCGCAATTGTTTTCCGTAAACACGACGTCTTTTGCAAGCCCTCAAGAAAATACTCAGGAAGATTGCCCTTTGGGTTATGCCATCGCACAAATTGCAGGGATTTATATCTTGGCACAAAATCATTTCGGTTTGGTGCTTGTCGACATGCATGCTGCTCATGAGCGTGTCCTTTATGAGCAATTAAAATCACATCAAGAACAACAAATCCCTATTCAGACTTTATTAGTCCCAGTCGTCATTAATGCAAGTCACCTAGAAATTACATTACTCAATACGCATCAAGTCATTCTTCAACAACTTGGATTTGATATTTCTGTTTTAGGGCCTGAAGAAATAGGGGTTCGCTCAATCCCAGCAATTCTTAGTAAGGCTGATCCAATGATTTTAGTGCGGGCACTCATCAATGATTTAGAAGAAGTTGGTACTAGTGGCGTTTTAGATTCTGCATTACACGAGCGTCTAGCTTCAAAAGCATGTCATGCTGCCGTGCGTGCACATCGCATCTTAACTATTCCAGAAATGAATGCCTTATTAAGACAAATGGAGGCAACCGAACGCGCCGATCAGTGTAATCATGGTCGGCCCACATGGATACAATTAAGCGTCCAAGATTTAGACAAGTTATTTTTACGCGGTCGCTAAACTACGATGTCATTTTCTAGGCACCCTTTAGAAAACATATTGGCGATTGTTGGACCAACGGCAAGCGGCAAAAGCACTTTATCTTTTGAACTTGCCAAGGGTGCAAAAGCAATTGGCATCAATCTTGAAATCATCAGCATGGATTCAGCCCTGGTTTACAAGGGCATGAATATTGGTACTGCAAAACCCACCCATGAAGAACTTGATTTGGTGCCCCATCACGGCATTGATATCCGCCATCCTTCACAGAGTTATTCTGCAGCCCACTTTGCTAAAGATGCTTGTAAGTGGGCTAGTGAAATTAGGCAACGCGGTAATTTGCCCGTCATCGTTGGCGGTACCATGTTATATTGGCGCTCTCTGATGCAGGGATTAACCGACTTGCCAGCTTCGACTCCGGAAGTACGTAAACAGATTGCACAAGAAGCTGCTGAAGTTGGATGGGACTCTATCTATACAAAACTACAGCAGATTGATCCCCTCGTTGCCTCTCGACTTCCTCCTGGTGATACCCAAAGAATCTCCCGTGCTCTCGAAGTCTTCTATATGACCGGTAAACCAATGTCTCAATTTTTATCTGCGCAACCCTACGCTCAATCAAGAGATACTTCGAGCTTTGCACACTTATTAATTTCACTAGAGCCACTCCATCGGGATTGGCTTCACGCGCGCATTCAAGAGCGTTTTATGAAGATGCTTGATAGCGATTTTATGGGCGAAGTTAAGTACCTATTACAAGACCCTCACATTCATTCTGATCTACCAGCTATGAGGGCCGTGGGTTACCGACAGGCAATTGCCTATTTGAATGACGAACTCAGTTATGATGCGTTTATCGATGCTGGCCTTGCTGCAAGCCGTCAATTAGGTAAAAGACAGCTGACCTGGTTACGAGCCATGTCAAGTCGACAAGTCATAGATCCTAGTAATCCACAATGGATGTCCCAAGCTATCAAAACATGCCTCGAACATCTAAGTCGATTTAAATCACAATAGTCTGATGGGCACCATGGGGCCTGTCAACGATTTCGCCTAATGGATAACTGATGATGTCATGCTGCTTTAAAAATTGCTGGGCAATTTCTACTTCGTGAGATGGAAGAACGATAATTAAGCCAATCCCACAATTAAACACACGATACATTTCTTGTGCATCAACTTGACCTTGTTTTGCTAACCATTGAAATAATTGTGGCATCTGCCAAGCATCACGATGAACAACTGCCTGCACATTCTCCGGCAACACTCTAGGAATATTTTCTAATAAACCACCACCTGTGATGTGTGCCATACCCTTAATGTTGACTTTCTTAATAAGCTCTAAAACCGGCTTGACATAAATTTTTGTAGGGGTCATCACAACCTCATCGAGAGGCCTACCGCCCATATCAAGATGACGCTTTGCCCCACTGACTTCAATAATTTTACGAATCAGGGAATACCCATTGGAATGTGCCCCACTCGATGCTAAACCAAGTATCGTATCTCCAGGTAGGATCGTTTTTCCAGTAATAATTTGCGATTTTTCTACAACACCAACGGCAAATCCCGCCAAATCGTATTCCCCTTCCGGATACATACCTGGCATTTCTGCAGTTTCACCGCCAATCAGTGCACAACCAGCAATCTCGCAGCCCTTCGCGATTCCACCAATAACAGTCGCAGCAACATCTACGGTTAAGTGTCCGCAGGCGAAATAATCCAAGAAAAATAAAGACTCGGCACCTTGCACCAAAATGTCATTCACGCTCATGGCAACTAAATCTTGGCCAACCGTATCATGAATTTGCCATTCAAAAGCCAGCTTAAGCTTTGTGCCTACTCCATCTGTACCAGAGACTAATACAGGCTCTTGATATCTCTTAGGGACCTCAAAAAGAGCGCCAAACCCTCCAATACCAGCCAAAACACCCTCGCGCATCGTTTTTTTAGCCAATGGCTTAATTCTCTCAACTAACGCATCGCCAGCATCAATATCTACTCCGGCATCTTTATAAGATAAGCCCTTAGATATCAGGGTATTGGATAAATTTGAATCATTACTTGTCGAATTTGACATATTATTCCTATGAACTCAGTAGAATGAGAAGATTCTAATTGAAGGTGAAGGCAATGTCCGATTTTTTTACAAGCTTATTTGAAATTTTAATGCCATTTTTGGCGGCATTTATTTTTGCATATATGCTTGAACCCCTGACTGAGAGGCTTGTAAAACATAAACTACCTCGTGGTTTAGCCGCTTTCATCTCCTTACTTGTAGGCATGCTGGCGAGTATCGTTATTTTATTGCTACTTCTTAATTTATTACAGCATGAAATCCCGCTTATTAAGACCCAATTCCCCATTTGGCTAAAGGGCGCGCAGGAATGGTTAGAGCCTAAACTAGCTACTTTTAATGTAAAACTGGACTGGACATTGATTCGCGAAGTTATTCAATCGCAAATCACAACGCAGCTTTCTGATAATGCAAATACCTTGGTAACCCAGTCCTTAAGCACGATTTTTAGATCCTCTAGCTCCATATTGGCTTTTTTAGCAAATACAATTTTGGTGCTATTTGTCCTATTCTATTTACTGCTTGAATGGAAAACCTTCTTAAAATTGATTGGCGATCTCATACCCGTACGTTTTCGTGAAACTTTTACCAAATTAGTTATGGAAGTTGATGTGTTATTGGCGCATTACTTACGGGGACAAATCTCGCTGATGCTTGTTTTAGCCACCTTTTATAGTATTGGCTTATTAGTCATTGGGGTTGAAAGTGCTATCCCTCTGGGAATGTTTACTGGTTTGGTGGCTTTTATTCCATATGTTGGCTTTTTGATTAGTTTTATTTTGTCGCTTCTTGCCACCCTACTGCAATTTGGTCCTGGCAATGAGTTAATGGCGGTTTTTGCCTTGTATACCATTGGTCAACTCCTAGAGGGCTTTTACTTAACGCCCAGACTTGTTGGAGAAAAAATCGGCCTACATCCGGTCACAGTTCTTTTCTCCTTGATGTTATTTGGGCAATTATTTGGTTTCTTTGGTATTCTTCTTGCTTTCCCTCTGTCAGCAATTTGTCTCGTAACCATTCGCTATTTCAAAAATAAATTCCTGACTAGTCAGTGGTTCAACAGTAATACTTAAATGACCAGTAAAAATCCCCAACAATTCACCCTTGATATTTTGATGTCTCCTGCTGCAACTTTGGAGAATTTTGTTTTATCCAAAAAGGATCAAAAGAATAGTATTCAGATCATGACCGTATTACGGTCTTTGGTACACTTTTGGGAAAATCCTTCAAATCCTAATCCTGAACTAGAAATCCTATACATTTGGGGCTCTCAAGGTTGTGGAAAAACCCATTTACTCAAATCATTAAATCAACTCGCTCATGAAAATGAAGTGAGTACTTGTTATTTGGAGTCCGGAAGCTCTCTTTGGAGCTATCTTGATTATGGCAATATGTTAGTCCATAAGGTGTATTTAGTTGATAACGTGGATTGCTTAAAAGAAAATGAACAAAAAACTTTTTTTCGCTTACTGATTGAGGCTAAAGATGATGAGGATATATTAATTATCTCAACAGGATCGAAATCTATTGCCGGCCTTTCTTTGCGAAGTGATATTTCCTCGAGACTATCTTCGGGTCTTAATTTCGAACTTCACATGCTGCAAGATGATGAAAAGCTTAAGGCTATTAATGACTTTGCAATTGCCAAAGGACTAAACTTTTCAGCAGATATTGCCCCTTGGCTCCTCGAGAATTTTCATCGTGATTTACCCAGTCTAATTAGTCTCGTAGAAGCTTTAGATCATTACTCACTTCAAACAAAACGATCTATTACTCTGCCCTTAGTCAAAGATTTATTAAAAAGTTCAACTTAAGTCATGCCACAAAATGCTCCTACTCTCGTTTTTTTTGATTTAGACAATACCCTTTTGCCAATCGATAGTGATCATGCTTGGGGTCATTTTTTGGTCGAGCTCGGTATCGTCAATCAACAAGAATACGAGCAAGCCAATAATCGGTTTTATGAGCTATATAAAGCAGGAACCCTTGATATCAATGAGTTTTTAGACTTCGCACTAAAACCCTTAGCGAATCACTCAAGAAAACAATTAGACCTCTGGCACCAAGAGTTTATGAGAAATAAAATCGAGCCATATATTCTTCCGCCAGCTGTGGAGTTAGTAAATGGTCACTTATCCCAAGGGCACCTTTGTTGCATCGTCACTGCTACGAATAGCTTTGTGACAAAACCCATTGCCCATCGATTTGGAATCGAGCATCTAATTGCTACAGAGCCAGCCATTAATCAAGATGGTGAATTTACAGGAAAAGTAGATGGTTTACCTAGTTTCCAGGGTGGTAAGGTCGAGCGTGTCAAAAACTGGCTCAATTCTTTAGACATGGGCTTGGAAGATGCACAAAATAGTATTTTTTACTCTGATTCAATGAATGATTTACCCTTGCTAGAAAAAGTTAAAGTTCCCATTGCAACAAATCCTGATCCTAAGCTGACTCAACTGGCTAATGAGCGCGCATGGAAAATATTACATTTATTTGCATGATTCAAAAAATCATTCGCCGTATTCTTGGTAAAACATCCTTAGCGAAGCCAAAGTCTTCGAAAAAAAATACAGCAAAAGAAATTAGCTTTCAAACGCATCACATCAATCAAGACCATATTTCAAAAAATGCCATTAAAGTGACTCACGCCCTTCAACAAGCGGGATATGATGCCTTTATAGTTGGTGGTGCTGTGCGCGATTTAATTTTAGGTATGGTTCCCAAGGACTTTGATGTAGCTACTAATGCCACACCAGAGCAAGTGCAATCTGTTTTTAGAAAGTCACGACTCATTGGTCGAAGATTCCAAATCGTTCATGTAACGTTTTATGGCGGACAAAAACCCGAAATCATTGAGGTATCCACCTTTCGCGCAATGATCAATGATGAGAGTGAACATATCACGGAAAGTGGGCGTATCTTACGAGATAACATCTGGGGCTCGCAATCAGAAGATGCTGCAAGAAGAGATTTCACAATTAACGCCATGTACTACAACCCTAGTAATCAAATTGTGCTTGATTACCATGGCGGTATGTATGATATGAAAGAGCGTTTAATTAGGATGATCGGCAATCCAGAAAAACGCTATCGGGAAGACCCCGTGCGCATGCTCAGAGCAGTTCGATTTGCTGCTAAAACGCGTTTTCAAATAGAAGCAAAGACCTTGGCGCCTATTCGAGAATTAGCCCCACTCATTCATGATGTTCCCAGTGCACGACTTTTTGATGAAATCTTAAAGCTTCTCTTGTCAGGCCACGCTTGGGCATCCTTAGAGGCATTGCGTGATGTTGGTTTAGGTCAAGGTTTACTGCCGATGATCGATGCTATTTTTGAACAAGATAAATTTAGTCAATTTGCCAAAATTGCTTTGGCCAGGACAGATGAAAGGGTGCAATCAGGCAAATCAATCTCGCCTGGATTTTTATTTGCCGCCTTACTATGGCATGAGGTATACCTTGGCTGGCAGAATGAACAGCAACTTGGTAAACCTCTTATTCCCGCGCTTCACGATGCAATTGATGCCGCGCTCGCAAATCAAAGAGAAGTTTTTGCAATTCAACGTCGCTTTGAAACAGATATGCGAGAAATCTGGAGCCTTCAACCCAGATTTGAAAGAAGAACTGGCAAAATGCCTTATCGGCTTTTGGAATCTCCTCGTTTTCGGGCAGGTTTTGATTTTCTTAGTTTACGTGGCCAAGCCGATGAACTTCCCTTGTCTTTAGTGCAGTGGTGGGAAGACTTTCAACATGCAGATATGCCGCAGCGTGAAAACCTATTATTAAGCGCCAAGGAAGAATCCCCACTAATTTCTTCAAGTAATCCCACCAAGTCTCGAAGAAGAAGGCGAAGAGCCCCTAAAAATATGGATTTAGCCAATAATCCGGTCGGCGATGAGCAAGGTTTGTAAAAATTGATTAAAGTTGTATCAATTCATGCCAATTCAAGGAGTACTTCATGGCAAAAGCATTTATAGGTTTAGGTGGTAATGTTGGTGACTCAAGACAAATACTTACAGATGCTGTTATTTGTCTTGCTCAAATTCCATCTATACAAATTCATGCGCGAAGCTGCTATTACCTTAGTTCCCCCGTCGATGCTCCAGGTAATGACTATGTTAATAATGTTATTTCTATTTCAACTAACTTAGCTCCTTTACCTTTACTTCACGCTTGCCAAGCTGTTGAAAAACATTTTGGTCGTGAGCGACCCTTTGAGAAGGCACCCCGTACTTTAGATATCGATGTATTGATTTATGATGACGTGGTCTGTGATGATCCAGAACTGATTATTCCTCATCCAAGAATAACTGAGCGGATGTTTGTCCTTCTTCCCTTGTTGGAGCTCGATCCTGAAATTGAGCTACCCCTACACGGCAAATTAAAGAATAAAATACACGATCTTTCTTGGCAAAAAATTGAAAAACTGCAAGCTCAACACTGCCTCATAAGTGGCGATATAAATCATAGCCAATAAGTAAAAAATTCTGTATATTGAAGTTTTGGTTTTAAAATACTTCTATGTCTTACATTCAATCAAACGGTCACACAAAATCTCTGACAATCAGCTCATTACTTAAAATGCGTGCTGAAGGGGAGAAAATAACTTCTTTAACTGCCTACGATGCAAGTTTTGGAACATTGTTTGATCAAATAGGTATTGACGTTATTTTGGTTGGAGACTCTTTGGGTAATGTCATCCAAGGACATACATCCACTTTGCCAGTTCGTATTGAGGATATGGTCTATCACACATCATGCGTCAGCAGAAATACTGTGCGCACTTTTGTTATTGCTGATATGCCTTTTGCAACATATGCAGAACCACAAAGCGCATTACATCACGCAGCACTTCTCATGCAAGCCGGCGCCAAGATGATCAAAGTTGAAGGAGGTTCTTGGCTTGTTCCCATAGTAGAACATCTCGTCAGACAAGGTATTCCAGTATGTGCTCACTTAGGCCTTACCCCCCAGTCTGTTAATACCTTAGGTGGATTTAAGGTTCAAGGTAAATTAGCGGCCCAAGCCCAACAGATGATTCAAGATGCTAAAAATCTAGAATCTGCAGGTGCTCAAATGCTTGTCTTAGAAGCAATACCCTCTTCTTTAGGCAAAATCATTACGGAATCGATTCAAATTCCGACCATTGGCATTGGCGCAGGCCCAGACTGCTCCGGCCAAGTTCTTGTGATGCATGATGCCCTTGGCGCTTTTCCGGGTAGGCAACCCAAATTTGTGAAAAACTTTTTGGTCTCAACGGGCTCGATTGAGAAAGCCGTTGAATTATTTATTGCACAAGTAAAGTCAGGTGAGTTTCCTGCACCTGAACACTGTTTTAGCGATTAATTAAAAAAATCTTTTACGCGATCAATCCAACCTCTTTCTTGAGGATTATGTTTGCGACTGTCTGCTTGCAAACTCTTCTCTAAATCTTTGATTAATTGGCGTTGCTGATCATTTAATTTCACGGGTGTTTCTATTTGAACATGGACATAAAGATCGCCTGGTGCAGCGGATCGAATACCTTTAATACCTTTACCGCGTAAGCGGTATGTTCTTCCAGTTTGTGTTCCCTCCGTCACCTCAAAACTCGCTTTACCGGCCAAGGTAGGCACTTGAATTTCTCCCCCTAAACATGCCGTAGCAAATGAGATTGGCATTTGAAAATGTAAGTCATCGCCATCACGCTCAAATACTGAGTGCTTCTTAATATGTACCTCAACATACAAATCTCCAGGGGGACCTTGATTAATACCCGGCTCACCATGGCCACTCAAGCGTATCCTCATCCCATCTTCAATTCCAGCAGGAATTTTGACTTCTAAAGTCTTTTGCTGTTTGATCTGGCCTTCACCATGGCATTTTTTGCATGGTTTAGGAATAAATTGACCATTTCCTCGGCACTTAGGGCAAGTTTGTTGCATGGAAAAAAATCCTTGCGACATACGCACTTGCCCTTGTCCATTACATGTGGAGCAAGTCTCTACCTTAGATCCTGGCTCTGCACCATTGCCCGAACATTGATCACAACTTGACCAACCTGGAATGCGAATTTGCGTCTCATGCCCTCTAGCCGCCTCCTCAAGGGTAATCTCCATACTATATCTAAGATCACCCCCTTTGAAAACTTGCGGACCAGCGCGCCCACCTCTAGCACCACCTGCGCCAAAAATATCCCCAAAGATGTCGCCAAAAGCGTCTGAAAAACCACCAAAGCCCTGTGCACCAGCAGCACCAAATCCACCCATATTCGGATCAACTCCAGCATGACCATATTGATCATAGGCAGCTTTCTTCTGAGGTTCAGAAAGGACTTCATAAGCCTCTTTAGCTTCCTTGAACTTCTCTTCAGAAACTTTATTATCAGGGTTACGATCAGGATGGTACTTCATCGCCATCTTACGATAAGCTTTTTTTATCTCATCGTCAGTGGCGTTTTTCGGTACCTCTAAGACTTCATAAAAATCTCGTTTTGTTGCCAAAGCTATTCCTTCAAAGAACTACTACATATTATTTTTTATTAACTTCTTTAAACTCGGCATCAACAACATTGTCGTCTTTTGCTGTAGCACCCTGAGGATTGTTTCCACCTTCAGCACCAGCTTTTTCAGCCATCGCTGCGTATACTTTTTCACCTAAAGTTTGACTCACCTTACCCAATTCTTCTGTTTTGGATTCAATCAGTTCTTTGTCAGATCCCTTAGCAGCTTCCTCTAATTCCTTAATCGCCACTTCGATTTTTTCTTTTTCACTGGCGTCCAAGGTTGCGCCATGTTCTTCTAAAGATTTTTTAGTTGAATGAACTAATGCTTCAGCCGAATTTCTTGCATCAACAACTTCTCGCAACTTACGATCTTCTTCTGCATTTTCCTCAGCATCCTTAACCATTTTCTGAATTTCATCTTCAGAAAGTCCAGAGTTGGCCCTAATCACAATCTTATTTTCTTTGCCGGTTGCTTTATCCTTTGCCCCGACATGCAAAATACCGTTAGCATCAATATCAAAGCTAACTTCAATTTGAGGTGTGCCGCGACTCGATGGAGGAATTCCTTCTAAATTAAATTCACCTAATGTTTTATTTGCAGTGGCAATTTCTCGCTCACCTTGAAATACTTTAATCGTCACCGCAGGTTGATTATCTTCTGCAGTTGAGAACACTTGTGCATATTTAGTCGGAATCGTTGTGTTCTTTTTAATCATCTTAGTCATCACACCACCCAAGGTTTCAATACCAAGTGACAGTGGTGTTACATCCAATAACAACACGTCAGTTCGATCACCCGCCAATACCGCACCTTGAATTGCAGCACCTACCGCTACAGCCTCATCAGGATTAACGTCTTTACGTGGCTCTTGACCAAAAAACTCTTTCACCTTTTCTTGTACTTTTGGCATACGGGTCATTCCACCTACCAAAATCACATCTTGAATATCTGTCAGTGAAACTCCCGCATCTTTGATCGCTACACGGCAAGGCTCAATCGTGCGTGCAATGAGATCTTCTACCAAAGATTCTAATTTTGACCGCGTCATCTTAATATTTAAATGTTTCGGTCCAGAAGCATCTGCCGTGATGTATGGCAAATTAATTTCTGTTTGTGCACTTGAAGATAATTCAATCTTTGCTTTTTCTGCAGATTCTTTTAAACGTTGTAAAGCTAATACATCTTTAGACAAGTCAACGCCTTGTTCTTTCTTAAACTCACTAATGATGAAATCAATAATGCGTTGGTCAAAGTCCTCGCCACCAAGAAACGTATCACCATTCGTCGATAAAACTTCAAACTGCTTTTCACCATCAACATCTGCAATTTCAATAATTGATACGTCAAAAGTACCACCGCCTAAGTCATAAACAGCAATCTTACGATCGCCCGCGGATACTTTATCTAATCCAAATGCAAGAGCTGCCGCGGTAGGCTCGTTAATAATCCGCTTTACTTCAAGACCAGCAATTCGACCTGCATCTTTTGTGGCTTGTCTTTGACTATCATTGAAATAAGCCGGAACTGTAATAACCGCTTCAGTAACTTCTTCGCCCAAATAATCTTCTGCTGTTTTTTTCATTTTACGTAAAACTTCAGCTGAGATTTGTGGTGGCGCTAATTTATTGCCTCTGACATCAATCCATGCATCTCCATTATCTGCCTTGGTGATGGAGTAAGGCATTAAATTAATATCTTTTTGAACTTCTTTTTCAGCAAATTTTCTGCCGATTAAACGCTTGACGGCATATAAAGTATTTTTCGGATTTGTGACCGATTGCCTTTTGGCAGGTGCACCAACAAGAATCTCCCCATCTTCCATATAGGCAATGATAGAGGGTGTGGTTCTAGTGCCCTCAGCATTCTCTATGACCTTTGGGGTATTACCCTCTAAAATTGCTACGCAGGAATTTGTCGTTCCTAAGTCGATTCCGATAATCTTTGCCATTTTAATTTCCTTATTAAATAATCTATATATGCTTTAAATGGGGTGTATCGCTTAAGTTTCAAGTGATACTCTTATTTTTTTCACAGTTTTTTTACTTCGCCTGACTGACAGTAACTAGCGCTGGCCTTAAAACCCGATCAGCAATCAGATATCCCTTTTGCAATACGCTAACAATTGTGTTGGCCTCCTGCTCAGAATCCACCGTCGATATTGCTTGGTGATGATGGGGATCAAACTTTGCCCCAAGTTCAGGGTTAATCTCAATAATCTTGCCTTTTTCTAAAGCTCCAGATAACTGCTTCAGTGTGAGCTCAACACCCTCTTTTAGTTTCTGTAAGTCTTCGTTATGGTGCTGTAACGCTGCATGCATACTGTCCATAACTGGCAACAAATGCTCCGCGAAGCTCTCAATTGCATACTTGTGGGCTTTTGCCACATCTTCAGAAGCTCTGCGACGGACATTTTCTGCTTCCGCTTTAGCCCTTAAAAACGCGTCTTTATTTTCATTGAGCTGGATTGTCAATTGAGCAACTTGTTGCTCATGCGAGGTTTCAGGGATAACGTCACTCACAGACTCCAAGTTTTGCTCTAAATTCGCTGTATCTTTTTTTTCTTCAGTCATTTCAATGCTTTACAAGTTTTGGTTTAATTAAATAAATATCGATATTCTTAACTTATAGGCATAAATGGCTATTTCAAGAGATAAAATGGATTTTTTCAAGACTCAGTTTCAAGACTCAAGCCAAACTACAATTTGGCTTGGACTTTTTCTACTCTAGCTTGTCGATGCAAGATTTGCTCATCAGACTCTGCCGCCGAAGACCAACCTTGGATGTGCTCTTGAACAATCCCATTGAGAGCCAATATCCAATCTGGATGTGAATTCAAACATGGAATAGCGTGATAGTCCCGCCCTCCAGCATGCTGAAAAATTTCTTTACCCTCCATCGCAATCTCTTCTAGGGTTTCAAGACAGTCTGCGGGAAATCCTGGGCAATAAATGTCTACCCTTGTCGTTGCTAGCTGTCCTAATTTTTCTAATAATGGAGCCGTATATGGCTTTAACCACTCTGCTTTTCCAAACCGAGATTGAAAACTAACAATAGCTTCCTCTTCCGTTAAACCCAAAGCTTCTCGTAATAAACGGCCCGTTTTGTGACACTCACAATGATACGGGTCACCCATATCTAATGTACGTTTAGGAACTCCATGAAAAGATAGAATCAGTTTCTCGCCAGCTGCAAAATCTGGCCTGCCATGAATTTGCCAAAACTCCTCAACCTGAGACTTCAAGGCATTTATATACAGTGGATGGTCGTGATAATGCTTGACCGTCCTTAACTCAGGAGGATTTCTGTAACCCTTAAAAATCCGATATACCTCATCATATGTCGATGCTGTTGTGGTCGCCGAATATTGTGGGTATAGGGGTAGTACTAATAAACGGTCTACCCCTTCAGCATCCAGTCGGTTCAATACATCTTCAATTGCTGGATTACCATAACGCATGCCTAATTCCACTTTAATTGAACTGCCTACATCCGCATTCAGTTTTTGCCTCAAAAGATCTACCTGTGACTGCGAATGAATCAATAAGGGTGATCCACCATTGGCTCCATGAATCCATACAGTTGCATATTTTTTCGCAGAAGCCCCTGCTCGTATTGGCAAAATAATGAGGTTGAGGATGCACCACCAAATAATGCGAGGAATTTCTACAACCCGAGGATCAGACAAGAACTGCTTTAAGTAAGTGCGAACCGCTTTAGGGGTCGGCGCATCCGGGGTCCCTAAGTTGACTACCAATATGCCAACTTTGGCACTTTTAGCGTGCGCAACGCGCGGATCTAAAATTTGTTTATTCACAAAATAATTCCATGTTTAAGAGTTTTGACTCAAAGCACTGCTCAATAATTTCGCAGTAATATCCACTATCGGAATTACTCGCTCATAAGCCATTCTCGTTGGTCCAATCACGCCAAGAGTACCTACAATGATACCGTTAACCTGATAAGGGGCTGTAATAATTGCCATATCATCAATTGGTACCAAGTCACTCTCGCCACCAATAAAAATTTTTACGCCATTTGCTTTACTAGATTCATCGAGAAGTTGGATCAGGCCAGTACGCTGCTCAAAAACATGAAATAAACGTTTGATCTTATCCATATCAGATGTAAGCTCGTTCACTTCTAATAAGTTCTTTTCCCCAGAAATAACAACCGTTTCTTGATTTTCTTTTAGTGAGCTTGATCCGGCCTCTACAGCTTGGTTCATTAAACTAGTGATATCTTGTTTAAGACCAAATAACTCTTGTTTTAAACCTTGACGCACAGCCTCAAAATCAAAGCCCGCATAGTGCGCGTTAATATAGTTTGTAGCTTCTATTAACTCTGCTGGGGAGTAATCTTTTTGGGTAATTAAAATCCTATTTTGGACGTCCCCTTGGGGTGTTACCAAAATTAATAAAACTCTTTTTTCAGAGAGTCTTAAAAACTCAATTTGCCGAAACACATGAGACCGCTTCGGGGTCATCACCACGCCCGCAAAACTCGATAAATTGGATAGTACCTGTGCTGCTGATGCAATGACTCGTTGTGGAGAGTCAGGCTGAATTTCCTCAAATGCTTCTTTTGAGGCAAGATCTTCTAATGGTTGAATCGTCAGCATTGTGTCGACAAATAAACGATACCCTCGAGGGGTAGGTATTCTACCCGCAGAAGTATGGGGGCTTGTTACAAAGCCCATATCTTCAAGATCGGCCATTACATTACGGATCGTTGCAGCAGATAGGTCCAAACCTGAATGACGTGATAAGGTTCTTGAGCCGACAGGCTGGCCTTCTGAGATATATCTTTCAATTAAGGTTTTTAAGAGTTCGCGCGATCTTTTATCCATATAAGTTAAGATTCTAACCAATCTTCAGGTTTTTAGATGCAGGATTAGTTTGAAACTGTTCTTTTGCTATGGTTTAATCAAGGGATGACGAATAAAAATACATCCCCATCTATTTTTTCTAGAGTAGCCTTGATTGGCAAATTTCAAGCTGAAGGTATTGGCCCTGTTTTAGATCAGCTCTCCAATCTTGTTAAGGTTCAAGGATGCTCCGTTTGGATTGAGGAAGAAACTGCTAAATTTACTCAAAATCAACACCGGCCAACTATTAATATTCATGAGATTTTAGGAAACATCGATGTTGTGATTGTGATTGGTGGAGATGGCACCCTTTTGGGAGTCGGACGACATTTAGCGGGCACAAATATTCCCGTCATTGGTATCAATACGGGTCGTTTAGGTTATATGACTGATATCCCTTTACAAGAAGTAGCAACAATCCTACCCCAAATGCTCGCAGGTCACTATCAATCTGACTCTAGAAAACTTTTAGAAGCCAGCGTCATTCGACAAGGTAAAGTGACGCATCAAGGCGTGGCTTTAAATGATGTTGTCGTGAACCGTTCTAGTCTAACTGGCATGGTGGAGTTAACTGTTAAAGTTAATGGCAGTTTTATGTATAACCAGCGTTCAGATGGGTTGATTGTTGCTACCCCAACGGGTTCAACTGCATATAGCCTATCGGCTGGCGGGCCAATACTCCATCCTAGAGTTGATGGTATTGTTTTAACTCCCATTGCCCCCCATGCTCTTTCCAATCGTCCCATTGTTTTACCGCATGACAGTGAAATCACTATCGAAGTTGCCGGCGGCAAAGACGTCAGTGCTCATTTCGATATGCAATCGTTATCCATCTTGCAAATTGGTGATCAAGTTCGCGTGAAGAAGTCTAGTAAACAAGTGACGTTATTGCACCCTGATGGTCATAGTGATTACAAAACTCTGCGCGAAAAACTCCACTGGAACGAATACCCTTCGTCTTTTTAATTTATGTTGCAAAGCTTAGAAATTCGTGATTTTGTCATAGTTCGTCAACTCGAACTTGACCTATCAAATGGTTTTACAGTGCTCACAGGCGAAACTGGGGCTGGTAAATCTATCTTACTAGATGCTTTAGCAATCGCAATGGGTGAAAAAGCCGATAGCTCGCAAGTGCGCGAAGGTGCTTTGCGTGCGCAAATTTGTGCGAATTTTTATATCAGTGAATCTTTGCAAAATGACATCAATCCCTGGTTAGAAGAACGGGGTTTCTCTCTGGAAGAGGACGGTGGTTTTTTACAACTCAAAAGAATCATTGAAACTTCTGGACGATCCAAAGCATATATTAATGGCTCTTCCGCAACTCTAGGTCAGTTAAGGGAGATGGGCGAGCAATTAGTAGATATCCACGGACAACATGAGCATCAACTTTTACTCAAGCCAGGCGCTCAGCGCCAGTTACTGGATCGCCATGCCAATTTAATACCTCTCCAAGAAAATGTTGTGGGAGCTTATAAAAACTGGCAGAGTATCGATAAAAAAATAAAGCTCGCTAAAGCAGCAGGACAAAATCTCGCTAAGGAAAAAGAGCGCTTGTCTTGGCAATTAGAAGAACTTGAACTTCTTGCTCCACAACCCGCAGAATGGGCAGAGCTTGAACTTGAACATAGTCGTCTATCGAATGCTGCAGAACTTATTGAGGGCTCTCAAAGTCTCGTCAATCTGCTTAGCGAGGGTGAAAACGCTCTGTTGTATCAATTATCAAAAGCGCAAAGTATATTAGATCATTTAGCCGATCTCGATACTGCATTATCTAATGCCAAAGAAGCATTAGAGCCAGCCGCCATACAAATTGATGAAGCAGCACATACTATCAATCGCTATCTTCAAAAACTTGACTTAGATCCACAACGACTTACTTTAATCGAGTCTCGCGTGCAAGAATATTACCGACTCGCTAAAAAATTACACTGTCAACCCGAACAACTGCCAAGTGTTTTGTTGCAATTCAAAGAGGAGCTTGCATCCTTAGAAGCAGCACAAAATTTAGAGCTTCTTGAGAAAGAATTATTAGATGCGTGGAAAAGTTATCTCCACTTGGCAAAACAACTTAGCGCCTCACGGAAAACTGCAGCCAATACACTTGCACAACTGGTCACAACAGCAATGCAAGACCTAGCTATGACCGGTGGAAAATTTATCATTGAATTACTTCCCGTTGAAAACGGTTCACAATATGGCCTTGAAAATATCGAATTTTTAGTTGCTGGGCATCCGGGTGTTCTTCCCCGACCAATTTCTAAAGTTGCCTCTGGAGGGGAGTTGGCCAGAATCAGTTTAGCGATTGCCGTGATTGCTAGTAGCGCAAGTAATATCCCTACCCTTATTTTTGATGAGGTTGATGCCGGTATTGGTGGTGCGGTTGCCCAAACTGTAGGCAAATTACTAAAGCAGTTAGGTCAACAACATCAAGTGATGTGTGTCACTCATCTGCCCCAAGTTGCTGCGCAGGGAGATCATCAGTGGCGGGTACAAAAGATGATTGAGAACCAAGTGACTTTTAGCGATATTGAGGTTCTGAGTCGTCATGAACGCGTTCAAGAAATTGCGCGCATGCTAGGGGGCTCTTCTATTACGGATACCACCTTGCGTCATGCTAGAGAATTACTTGGTAATTGATCAAGTAACATCAGTTTTTGCCAAACTTGGATGACCGACTTGACCGCATCATCAAAAAACTCTAAATACTCTTCTTGAGAAACGCGCGCTAAAGTATTGCCGTCTAGTCTTAATTGATGTTGTTTTTTTCGAAATAATCGATAGGCGTTGGAGACTTCACGAGCACTTGTTTCATCTAAGATTTTTAAATCTGCAGCAATCTGTAATAACGCAATATTACCTACATTGCCTTGTAACTGATCGTATTGATGGGCATATAACAACACAATCCACTGAATCATAAATTCAATATCGACCATCCCTCCAGAGTCATGCTTTAAATCAAAATTTCCCGATCGGTTTGGGTGTCCTTCATGGATGCGAGTGCGCATTTGTGTAATGTGATCTCTCAATTGCACAGGATCTCTTCGCATACAAATTACTTTTTTACGAATCGCATCAAACCGATTCCTTACGATTTCATTGCCGGCACAAAATCGCGCACGCGTTAATGCTTGATGCTCCCAGATCCAGGCAGCATTACTGCCCTGTTGCATTTGATATGCTTCAAATGTACTCAAACTTGTAACCATCATTCCTGCAACACCATTCGGACGCAAGCGCGTATCAATCTCAAATAAAATACCCGAGCTCGTTGCAGTGGTACAGCACATAATGAAGCGCCTGACTAATTTGAGAAAACTTTCCATTAAGTCTTCATTAAAATCAGGGTGAAGGTCATCATAGACGAAGACTAAATCAAGGTCTGAACCATAACCAAGCTCTTTACCACCCAACTTACCGTAAGCAATGACACCAAAGCCTACCGAAAAAATATCTTTTGGCAGTTGTGGTTTTTGCACAATCATACTAGACCAAATACTTCTAATGGTTTCTTGAATCACAATGTCAGCCATTGCAGAAAGTCGATCACTCACCTGTTCGACAGTAAGATTACTTGATCTTGCAATCCCTAAATCTGCTAATAAAGTTTGGAAAATTTCGGCATGATGAGTGTCTCTTAAAACATTCCATACCAACTCTTGACTTTGTTGCTCAAACTCTAGAGTTTCTAATTTTGTTTTCAATTGATCTTGCCAATTGAACCAGTAGGCCTTTGGGTCTTCTTCCGGTTCTCGGCTAGAATTATTTTGAATCAATTCATCTAAAAGATGCGGGTGTTTCTTTAAATAATCCGCTCCCCAATGCGATTCTTTTAATAATAAAATGACGCTTTCAATCACTCGGGGATACTCCCGCAAGAGCGAGATATAAACTGATCTGCGCATAATGACTTCAATCAACTCTAAAAATTTGATCAAGACTTTTTCCACCACACTCGGCTGTATTTCAGAAACTCTCAGAAAAATAATTTGTAAATTCTGTTTCGTACCTTCATGACTGAGCTGATAACGAGGGCCTTCAAGAAAGCTTGCGTACCGTTTCTTAAATTCTGGATAAAAATTAAAAGGACCTAATAAATCATCATTTCCAAAGGCATCTTGATTAGCTTGCTGATCAAGTGTAAAAGCTTCCGAAAAGCATTTCGCCACCTCGATTTGTAAGGCCTTTAATTGTTCTAAAAAAGATACGGAGTCTTCAAAGCCCATTGCTTGAGAAATTCTTAGAATTAAATTTTCCTCAGTTGGTAAGTAATGAACTTGTGCATCACTCCACCATTGCAGACGGTGCTCAAGTTGCCTATAAAAATAGTAGGCAGCGATCAATTTTTCAACTTGCTCGCTAGGCATAAAACCGAGTTCCTGAATGGTTCTTAAGGTACGCACTGTGGGTCGAACTCTTAATGCACTCTCCTGCCCGCCTCGAATCAACTGGAACATTTGTGCTAAAAACTCTATTTCACGAATACCACCCACACCTAACTTAATATCTGCCGAGCGCTCAGGAAATTGACTAGCCCTTAAGTTGGCTTCATATCGAATCTGCTTATGTAAATTCCTTATCGCATCAATAATTCCATAATCTAAATATTTTCTATAGACAAATGGCTTTACGATACTCGTTAAATTTTCACTTAAGCCTGAACCATCATCTTCAGCCAGTGGATAAACTAAGCGCGCCTTAATCCAAGCATAACGCTCCCACTCCCTTCCCTGAACCAAAAAGTACTCTTCTAACATTTTCAGAGAGCAGACCAAAGGCCCAGAATCGCCATTCGGTCTTAAACGCATATCCACCCTAAATACAAAACCTTCTGGAGTAAGCTCTGTCAAACCTCTGATCAGTTTTTTACCCAACAGAGTGAACCACTCATGATAAGAGATTGTGCGCTCTCCCCCTCGGGTTTGACCGTCTGAATCATATACGAAAATTAAATCAATATCGGAGCTAACATTAAGTTCGTGACCGCCAAGCTTACCCATACCAATCACCCAAAGCTTCATTTCTTGGTCATTATCGTAATAGGGCTTGCCATAAGTGGCAAACAACTGCTGAGCATAATATTCTGCTACAGCCTCTAATGCCACTTCTGCCATGGTAGTGACAGCAATCATTACCTCCTCTAATGGCGCTTGCATCGCTAAATCTCTCACACCTAAAGCAAGCATGATATGTTGACGCGCTACTCTCATTTTGGATAAGAATTCAGGCTCTAAAAGGGCTTTATAGTCTGATTCTAGCTGTTCTTCGAAAACTCTCTTAACAAAGGCTTGATCTATAGGATGCTGCGAATGTGCTATGAGCCAATCCTCCCATTGGGGATTTGCAGTCAGTTTTGACTCAATAAATTGAGAGTATGTCTTGGCAAGTTCTATCTTTGCGTGCATAACAAATACTAACAAAATTGAAAGACTTCTTCACCTTATCGGATAATAGGTATATTGTTAATCATAAAATCAAGAAATCCTGCAAAAACAGAATGTTATATAAAATTAACAACCTACTGAGCCAATCGCGGTTGCTCAGAATATCGGTCTATTCTTTAGCAGGTGTAATACTGACCATCTTTTTACTGACTCAAGTTGTCGCGCGCTTTTTTATATGGCCCGAGCTCGAGTCTAGAAAAGTTCAAATCGAACAACTATTAACCCAAGAGCTTGGGGTTAAGGTTCAAATTGGCGCCATTAAAACCGATTGGGAATATTGGCGCCCAAGTTTTGAGATCGAAAATATTCAATTTATCAAAGACCCAGCCGGAAATAAGTCTATTACTAATCCGGTTTTAGAGATTCCGAAGGTTTCTGGCATCCTAGCCTGGAGTTCTATATGGGCGAGATTGCCTAGGTTTTTCTATCTTGACTCCGAGAATATTACTTTTACTGCCCACCGTGATCAAGCAGGTTTATGGAGTTATGCCGGTATTACTCCAACAAGTGGTGGTAATAATTCGAGTGCAATCGCTTGGGTCCTCAACGAAAGAAAGCTCAGCACTAGAAATCTTCAAGTCACAGTAGTGGATGATTTTGAAGGAGACTCTATTAATGAATTTACTATTAAAGAATTTTCATTAAAAAATCAATTAAGAAATCATGTCATTCAATTGAACGCTTACGTCAAACCGACCCAAGGAATTTTAAATTTTTCTGGCGATTTTAATCATAAACCCTTATCTGATGCAACTGATTGGAGAAATTGGCAAGGCGATTTTATCGGCGAAATTAGCAAAATTAATGTTGCTAATCTTCTTAAAATCACTAAATTGCCCATCAAGTCTGGCTCAGGTCAAATTGAGTTTTCAGGAAAAGTGCGTATTAATCATGGTGTTTTTGAGAAGAGCACTGCCAGCCTAGACGCACAAAAAGTTAATGTCATTTGGGCAAATAAGCAACCTGACTTAAAGTTAAATAAACTGCGTATTGACTTAACGCAACGCGGAGAAGATAAAGTCCAAACCATCAATGTCGAAAACTTTAACTGGCAATTCTTAAACGACAGTAAAAATGATCACCGTCTTGAAAATGCACTTGTTCAAATAACGCCGAACTCATCTAACACAGGCATCTCTAAATTAAAGCTTGAAGCCCCCAAAGTACCTTTAACAGAGCTCGCTCTTCTAGCGCAAAGTCTTCCTCTTCCAAAGAGGGTAACTGAAATTATTTCTCAAACAAAACCTGAAGGCGCCATTGAGCAATTTCAGTTGATCTGGAATAAAGAAAAAGAGGTAAGAAAGTTTTTAGAGCCCGTCAAAGAGTATGTTGAATTTGAGGCCTTTGGACAACTCAAGAATGTCGGCTGGGGTACATATGGTGATACTTTACCCGGAGTCATGGGTTTAAATGGCGAAATAAAGTCATCCCCTGACTTGGGGTCTTTGACCTTTAGCTCTCCCGCGTTAACTTTAAGCTCTGCTTATTTTTTTCATGATAAAAAAGTGATTACACCAGCGGCCTCAGGAAAAATTAATTGGCAAAAAAAGAGCGATCAATGGCTTATTACCTTTAATGAATTTCAACTTAAAGATGATCGAACAGATTTAATGGCAAGTGGATCTTATTTAACCGATAGTAAAAACCATCCGGATTACTTAAATTTAGATTTACAGGTTAATAATATGCCTGCCATGCAATTATTAAGTCTTATACCGAAAACTATCGCCCCTAGTACGATGAACTATCTGAGATCCACTATTACTGGCGGTAAGCTTGAAAAGAGTTCCGTAATTATTCATGGTCCAACCAATACACTCCCATACTCCTCTTCTTCAATGCATGAATTTAAATTGGATGGAAAAATTAATGATGGCGTCTTTAGGCCTGTAGCCACTAATCCCAAAATAAAAGGGGAATGGGCGCCTTTAGATAGAGTCAATGCGCACATTAAGATGACCAATAATCTACTCTCTGTCAACGTGCCTTCTAGCCGATTTAAGAATGTTCTTGTCAAAGATATTGACGTGGCTATGGATGTCGCAAAATTACCTAATGTTCTTAACGTCAAAGGTAAATCCAGTGGGCCTCTTAATGAGTTCTTGGAATATTTTGTGATGACTCCAATTGGCTATAAATGGCAACCTGAGTTAAAGCAAATGACCATTTCAGGGAATGCTCAATTAGATCTTCAACTCAGCCATCAGTTTGGCGATAAAGAAAAAACTCTAGTAAAAGCTCAGGTGGCTTTAGAAAAAAACCAAATCCGTTGGGGAAAAAATCCTCCCGGAGTAATCTCGAAGGGATCTCTATTAATCGATGAACAAGGTATCAGGGCAGCAGATATTACTGGTGATTTGTTGGGTGGGCCGGTATCGATCAAAACGAATCCAGCGAATGAGAATCAAATTGATATTCATGCCGATGTTGAGAGTGCTTTATTAATGGAGTTGTTAGCCGCTAGTGAGGATTTTAATTATGATTTCAAGAAAAATATCGTCGCTGGCAAAGTGGGTATCCATGGCACCCTTTTACAGAAATCAAATGAGACTTTATTGCAACTAAACTTAGACCTGAAGTCCACGAACATCAGCTTGCCAAAACCCCTGCTTAAATCGTCTGGCGAGCCATTACTTGGTAACCTGAAATTGCAAGTGAACTCTGCAACTAATGTGCCAATGACGGTATGGGATCTTAAACTCGGTAATTATGTTCAATCTTCTGCTCAACTGAGTGCGCAAAAATTGACCAAAGCACAGGTCGCACTTGGGAACTCTCCTCTTCCAGCCTCAGGTAATGGTATCCAAGTTGCTTTCGATGTTGGTACGATTGAATTAGATCAATGGGTTGATCTCATCAATCAGTTTGATGCGGCAAACCCAAACTATGCAGAAAGATTCACTGCCAAAAAGCCACAAGAAGTAAAGCCTATTTTGCCGATTACTGTGATAGGTAAAGCAGAACAAATGTCTTTCCTAAATCGAAAATTCGATCTTTTAAAGATTGATGCCAAAGATATCAATGGGATTTGGGATGCGGCTATTGAGGCTAATCACTTAAAAGGTACTGTACGCTGGACACCAAAAAATCCAGATTTACCCTTTGGTGCGTTAAAAGCTGATTTTAAGGAGTTACATATCCCAGAAGCAGCATCTATTTCACCCAAAAATAATCAATCAAAATCTTCCGTACGATCACTACCGAGCATGGATGTATCTATAGCGGACTTTAATTTCGGCAAAATGCAGCTCGGTGAGATTAAGCTTCAAGCAAAAGCTTTACCAACCAATTGGATGATTGAGCAACTTTTTGCAAAAAATAAGTTTGGTGAAATCGCTGTCAATGGAAACTGGGATATTCCCTCTGGTAATCAGATCGGCAAAACCGCTTTAAAAGTTGATCTTAAAACATCAGATGCAGGAGAATTATTAACTTCTTTAGGTATTAAAGAAAATGTTATCGATCGCGGGCGTGGAGATATTACAGGTAACCTCAACTGGCAAGGATCACCAATTGATTTTAATACTCTGAGTTTAAATGGAGATCTAAAATTAGAGATTAAAAATGGCACGATTTTACAAGTGGATCCTGGCGCTGCCAAACTATTGGGGATTTTGAGTCTGCAAAGTCTATTTAAGTTCGCAACTTTAAATTTTGCCGGCAGCTTAGGAGAGACCGTTAAACCTGGAACTCCATTTGATGACATTACTGCTACAACAACAATTCGTCGAGGTAATGTTAGAACTAATGATTTTGAAATGAAAAGTACTTTAGCTCGCATTACATCACGTGGGGTTGTTAATTTGAATCGTGAAACACAAGATTTAAGAGTGACAATTTATCCACGTATCAATTTCGGCTCAGCATCGCTTGCCGCGTTTTATTTTGTGACCCCCATCATTGGAATCACCACGATGATTGGCCAATATCTTTTTAGTGCTGGCATCAATAAAGCATTTCAAACTAATCTATTGATTCAAGGGGATTGGAAAAATCCTGAAGTAATTCCACTCGATCAGTCCGGTAAGCCCATTGACCCAGAAATCATCCAAAATATTCGCCGCAAATCATTACTTAATGAACCCACTAAAAAGCCTACCGAGAAAAAAGAGTCCCCTAGGGTTGATCCATTGCCAAACACTCTTCCTTAAAAGATGCTAACCTACAGTCATGATTAAAATTGCCAGTCTGCAAATGGTCGCGTCTTGCGATCTGAGTAAAAATTTACTTTCTGCACAAAATTTAATTGCACAAGCCGCCGACCAAGATTCTCAGATGGTTGTTTTGCCAGAATACTTTTGTTTATTTGGTAAAAATGATCGTGACAAACTTGATATTCAAGAAAATTTGGGAAGCGGCCCGATACAAGATTTTTTGTGCCAGATGGCTCAAAAGTATGGCATTCATATCGTTGCTGGCACGATTCCTATTTCAACCGGCGATAATCATCGTGTTCTCAATTCGACGCTTGTGTTTAACCCAAGCGGTACCTTGATTTGTCAATATGACAAGATTCATCTATTTTCATTTACTTCAGGTACTGAGACTTATGATGAATCAAAAACTCTTCTTGCAGGCTCAAAATTATCCTGTTTTGACCTCACACACCAAAATGAAACATGGCGCTTTGGATTAAGTATTTGTTATGACCTGCGTTTTCCAGAAATGTATCGTGCCATGGGCGAAGTAGACTGTCACCTTTTGCCGGCTGCGTTTACCTTTACTACTGGTAAAGTGCACTGGGAAATCCTTTTACGTGCCCGCGCCATAGAGAATCAATGCTATTTCGTTGCATCTGCACAAGGTGGTTTGCATGAAAATGGTCGCCAAACTTGGGGGCACTCTATGATTATTAATCCCTGGGGTCAAATTTGTGCAGTTTTAGATTCAGGTGAGGGGTTAGTTACAGGCGCCCTTCATAAAAAAGATATTCTTGAAATACGACAACAACTACCCGCCCTTCAACATCGAACCATTTAATTATTTACTCTATGCAAAATCATTCACAATCCGCTATTCAAATTGCTAAAAAATTACTTCTGAGCCCCGGTGGGATCGATGAAAGTGTCATTGAAAAAGCCCTCGGCGAAATGTATCGCCACCGTTTAGATGATGCTGATTTATATTTTCAACATACTCGCCATGAATCCTGGAGCTTAGAAGAGGGTATCGTTAAATCAGGCAACTTTAGTATTGATCAAGGGGTTGGTGTACGGGCAGTATCTGGTGACAAAACAGCCTTTGCCTATGCAGATGTTGTCAATACAGATACATTGATGCAAGCCGCAAAATCAACTCGGGTAATTGGCCCAACTGGCGGCAAAAAGAAAATTGTTTTGCAACCCATGTCGACCTTCACTGGACAAGCCCTCTACATTCCTGAAGACCCTATGTTCAGCTTAAAAACGGAACAGAAAATTCAGCTTTTAGAAAAAATTGAACAAAAAGCCCGAGCAAAGGATCCCCGTGTAGTGCAAGTCATGGCCAGTCTTACAGGTGAGTTTGATGTGGTTTTGGTCGCCAAAGGTAATGGTAAATTAGTAGCGGATATCCGCCCATTAGTCCGTGTTTCCATTACAGTCATCGTCGAACAAAATGGTCGCAGAGAAACTGCCAGTGCTGGTGGAGGGGGACGTCAAAATTACCAGATGTTCTCCGATCATTTAATATCTCAATGGGTCGATAAAGCCGTTAATTCAGCATTAATCAATCTAGAGTCAAAACCCGCACCTGCAGGCCCGATGACTGTAGTAATGGGGCCAGGATGGCCTGGAGTCCTTCTGCATGAAGCAATTGGACACGGCTTAGAAGGAGACTTTAATCGTAAAGGTTCTTCAGCATTCGCAGGTATGATGGGTCAAAAAGTAGCGGCTCCCGGCGTGACCGTTGTTGATGATGGCACTCTATCGGGACGTCGTGGATCTCTTAATGTCGATGATGAAGGTAACCCAACCCAGCGCACCACACTGATCGAAAATGGTCGTCTTAAAGGATTTATGCAAGATGCCATGAATTCGCGATTAATGAAAATGCCTCTCACAGGCAACGGCCGTCGCGAGAGTTATGCCTCCCTACCACTTCCAAGAATGACCAACACCTACATGCTCGGTGGCGATAAAGATCCTGGCGAGATTTTAGCGAGTATTAAAAAAGGACTTTATGCCGTCAATTTTGGTGGGGGACAAGTCGATATCACTAGTGGGAAATTTGTCTTTGCCGCAACTGAGGCCTATTGGGTTGAAAATGGGAAAATTCTTTACCCTGTTAAAGGTGCAACAATCATTGGTAATGGCCCAGAGTCTTTAAAACAAGTGAGTATGATTGGTAACGATTTAGAGCTCGATGATGGAGTCGGTGTTTGTGGCAAGGAAGGTCAAAGTGTTCCTGTCGGCGTGGGTCAACCTACATTAAGAATTGAAAATATGGTGGTTGGTGGGAGCGTTTAATCAGGTAACTTACTAAAATTGTGGTAAATTAACTTCTATGTATATGGATTCTTTTTACTTCTTTTACTTTTGCATCTCAGACTTGGCGGTCGAGAGGTAATGATTTAAAAACATTTCCTAAATCAACCGCCTCTCAAAGGCGGTTTTTTTTCACCTGTTTATGTAAGCCCTAAAGAAAGATAGATATGACTGATAAAGCTTTAAGTACCCAAGAAAATTGGTACGCAAATATGGATAAGACCTCATCGACAGATGATGCAAGGATTAAAAATATTAATGTTCTGCCACCGCCTGAACATCTCATTCGATTTTTTCCTATCGCAGGAACTCCCATCGAAAAACTCATTACCCAATCACGCAAAAAAATTCGTGACATTATTCATGGTGATGATGATCGGCTCCTTGTCATTATCGGTCCATGCTCCATCCATGATCCTTCAGCAGCTGTAGCCTACGCGAAAAAGCTTCTTGAACAACGCGAGTTCTTTAAAAAAGATTTAGAAATCGTCATGCGTGTCTATTTTGAGAAGCCACGAACTACGGTTGGATGGAAGGGATTGATTAATGACCCCTATCTCGATGAAAGCTACAAAATTGATGAAGGACTTAGGATTGCAAGGCAACTATTAATTGAAATTAACCGCCTAGGAATGCCCGCTGGTAGTGAGTTCTTAGATGTTATTTCTCCGCAATATATCGGTGATTTGATTTCCTGGGGAGCAATTGGTGCAAGAACTACGGAAAGCCAGATTCATCGCGAACTAGCCTCTGGACTATCCGCCCCGATTGGTTTTAAGAATGGTACCGACGGGAACATCAAAATTGCAACAGATGCGATTCTTGCTGCGTCACGTGGCCATCATTTTTTATCGGTCCATAAAAACGGTCAAGTGGCAATTGTTCAGACTAGCGGCAACAAGGATTGTCACGTCATTCTGCGGGGTGGCAAAGCGCCTAATTATGATGCCAAGAGTGTAGGAGAAGCCTGTGAAAGCCTGAGTTCTTCTAAGCTACATCCCTCTTTAATGATTGATTTATCGCATGCAAACTCAAGCAAACAGCACGAACGTCAAATCGTCGTTGCTCAAGATATTGCCGACCAACTCAAAGCCAAATCCAAATCTATTTTTGGTGTCATGATAGAGAGCCATTTCTTAGGAGGATCGCAAAAATTCACGCCCGGCAAAGATGATCCAAGCAAACTAGAATTTGGTCAAAGTATTACTGATGCGTGTATCAATTGGGATGATTCTGTCAAAGTCCTTGAAACTCTGGCTGAAGGAGTTCGTAAACGTCGTGCCTAATTTTTTACGGGGGTTTTATGATGGTTCCAAAGCACATCTTTACCCCCGGCACTTAAATTAAGATACCGGGCCATCACAAACAGTAAATCGGATAAGCGATTCGTATATTGACGAGGTGTGTCGTTGATTTTTTCAATAGCACCTAACTGCACAATTGAACGCTCTGCTCTGCGACATACGGTACGACAAATATGTGCTTGAGCTGCAGCGCGCGTCCCTCCAGGAAGAATAAACTCAGCCAATTTGGGTAACTGTGCATTGTATAAACTCAATTGTGCATCCAAATATAAAATTTGTTCCTCTTTGAGTAAGGTATATCCGGGAATACAGAGCTCGCCACCCAAATCAAATAAATCGTGCTGTATTTGATTAAACAAGGCGTGCATCGCCTCACGGATTGGTTCAGGAATCTCCTCAGTTAATAAGACCCCAATTTGAGAGTTAAGCTCATCAACATCCCCCATGGCGCATATTCTGACATGTGCTTTTTCGACACGTGTACCGTCTCCAAGACCGGTCATTCCGGAATCCCCCGTTCGGGTCGCAATTTGCGTTAGTCGATTTCCCATAATGGGTATTATAGAGGCATAATAACATTATGAATGCCATTATTCCTTCTCTGCTAAAAAGTCGACAAGATTTTATTGTGGGCTTGCTAAAGCCTATTCTGAGCGAAGATTCTCTTCTTTGGGATCCAGAAGATACAATTCCTTATGAATGTGATGGCCTTGCCGCATATCGCCAAATGCCTTTAGCAGTTGCTCTTCCTCACACTGAAGCTCAAGTGATAGAAATCCTCAAGATTTGTCATTTGCACCAAATTCCAGTTGTACCTCGCGGTGCAGGAACTGGCTTATCAGGTGGTGCCATGCCAATTGCTGAAGGTTTAGTACTATCTTTGGCAAAGTTTAAGAAGATCATTGATATTAATCCGATCGCACGAACCGCTATTGTGCAACCAGGGGTTCGTAATTTAGCGATTTCAGAGGCGGTTGCTAAGCATGCGCTTTATTATGCCCCTGACCCGTCCTCACAAATTGCGTGCTCCATTGGCGGTAACGTCAGCGAAAATTCTGGTGGCGTGCATTGCCTCAAGTATGGTTTGACTATCCATAATATTTTAAGAATCAGAGCTGTCTTAATGACTGGTGAGGTTGTTGAATTTGGTGGTTTAGCCCCAGATAGTCCTGGCTTAGATCTATTTTCTGTTTTTATTGGTAGTGAAGGTATGTTAGCGGTGGTTACTGAGGTGACAGTCAAGCTTGTTCCCAAACCACAGCTGGCAAAAGTCATCATGGCGAGCTTTGATGATATTGAAAAAGGCGGCAATGCCGTAGCCGCAGTGATTGGTGCAGGTATTATTCCAGCTGGTCTTGAAATGATGGATCAGCCAGCAACCAAGGCAGTTGAAGAATTCGTTCACGCTGGCTATGATGTCGATGCTAAGACTATTTTGTTATGTGAGTCAGACGGAACACCACTTGAAGTTGCTGAAGAAATTGAAAAAATGATTCAAGTTTTAAAGGCAAGTGGTGCTTCACGTATCCAAGTTTCAGAAACAGAATCCGAGCGATTAAAGTTTTGGAGTGGGCGAAAAAACGCTTTCCCCGCAGCAGGACGAATCTCCCCAGATTATTACTGTATGGACGGAACAATCCCTCGTCGCCAAATTGCTGAGTTGCTTAAGCGGATTAAGTTGATGGAAGAAAAATACCAGCTTGGCTGTATGAATGTCTTTCATGCAGGCGATGGCAATATGCATCCATTAATACTTTTTAACGGTGCTGATCACTCCGAATGGCTGCGAGCAGAGGATTTTGGTTCTGAAATTTTAGAAACCTGCGTTGAGTTAGGCGGCACAATTACAGGTGAACACGGTGTTGGTATCGAAAAAATTAATTCCATGTGCATCCAATTTTCTGAGCTTGAAAGAAATATGTTTTGGGGAATCAAAGAAGCATTTGACCCTCAAAAACTACTCAATCCCAATAAAGCTATTCCAACATTAAATCGTTGCGCCGAGTATGGTCGCGTCAGAATTAGTAATGGCATACTGCCCCATCCCGAGTTAGAGCGTTTTTAAATTAACCTATGCAAGATGTGACACAACAGTTCAAAGAACAAATACAATCCGCAATTTCTGCGCAAAATAAGATTAAGATCTGCGGCGGAAATTCAAAACACTGGTATGGTGATGCCGCCACAGGAGAGGTATTAAATACTTCAGCCTATCAAGGGATAGTCGATTATCAGTCAGAAGAGTTAGTCATTACTGTTTGTGCTGGAACTTCTTTAAAAGAAGTTGAGTCAGCTTTAGCTGCCAGAAATCAATATTTTCCTTTTGAACCTCCGCATTTTGGTGATGGTGCCACGATTGGTGGCATGGTAGCGGCAGGATTAGCTGGGCCTGGTCGAGGCCAATATGGCAGTTTGAGAGATTACATTTTAGGAACTAAAGTGATGGATGGACGAGGCCAAGTCCTCTCTTTTGGTGGTAAGGTCATGAAGAATGTCGCAGGGTATGACGTATCGCGTTTGATGCCAGGTTCTTTAGGAACTCTAGCACTTTTATTAGAGGTTTCTATCAAAGTGTTACCCAGACCAGCAAAGACGCAAACCTTAAAGTTTCATATTCCTGCTAGCGAAGCGATTGTACAGATGAATATATGGGCAAGTAAACCACTGCCTTTATCGGCGAGTACTTGGGTTGGGGATGCCTCGGATGGGAATTTATGGATTCGTCTCGCAGGTGCGAATGCTGCAGTTGATGATGCTACGCGCATGATGCAAGAAGAATTTTCAGGGCACGCTGTGGATCTTTTAGAGGCTAATCAGTTCTGGGAGAGTATCCGGGAACAAACACACCCATTTTTTTTATCGTCTAGTGGGCCACTATGGCGCTTTTCTGTTGCCCCACTTTCCGAGGTATTTGCTAGCCAATATCCAAGCCTCATTGAGTGGTATGGTGGGCAACGATGGATTAAGGCCCCATTAACCCATGCTCAAGCGCAGGAGTTAGCAAGTAATCATCAAGGTTCCGCCACCTTATTTCGTCATCAAATGCCTTCTGCAAGAAGTGTTTTTACTCCGATGTCATCCAATCCGCTAACCGCACCTCTAGAAAAGGTACAACAACGGGTCAGGTACGCCTTCGATCCTCATGGAATCTTTCAAACGGGCAGAATGCCCCTTTAAATTATGCAAACCGATTTATCACCTCAATTGATCAACCACCCTGAAGGTTTAGAGGCTCAAAAACTTTTATCCAATTGCGTACACTGTGGATTTTGTACCGCAACCTGCCCCACATATCAACTTTTAGGTGATGAGCTAGATGGTCCTCGAGGACGTATTTACTTAATTAAGCAGATGGCTGAAGGTGCGCTTGCAACAGAAAAAACACGTACCCATTTAGATCGCTGTTTAACTTGCCGAAGTTGTGAGAGTACTTGTCCTAGTGGCGTGCAATATGGCCATCTTTTAGATATAGGCCGAAAATGGGCGCAAGAGCAAACTCCAGCAAGACCCGTTAAGGAAAGAGTCGTCCGCTGGTTGTTAAAAGAAACATTAACGAGACCCACCATTTTTGAGCCTGCTATGCAGCTAGGGAAAATGTTAAAGCCAGTTCTGCCTCAGTCTTTACAAAAGAAAATCCCAAGTCCAGCCATTCCAGCACCATTAAAAACACCGCAATATACCGACTTTAAAGAAAAAATGCTTCTTTTAGAAGGTTGCGTTCAGCCTAGTATGTTACCCAATATTAATCATGCAACGCGACGTGTGCTGAATTATTTAAAGATCGATATTCTTGCTCCTAAAAGCGCAGGTTGCTGTGGCGCTTTGCGACATCATTTAAATGACCACGCGGGTGGTGAAAACGATATACGACGTAATATTGACGCCTGGTGGCCACTTATTACTTCAGAAAATATTACGGCAATTGTGATGAATGCCTCTGGTTGCGGCGTGATGGTGAAAGACTATGGCTATCTTTTAAGAAATGATCCTCAGTATGCTGTCAAAGCGCTAAAAATTAGTTCTTTAACAAAAGATATCAGTGAGATTGTCGAACAATATGTCGATCAACTTAAAACACAAATTAGTACAAACAATGCTTATGGGGTAACTTACCATCCACCTTGTACTCTGCAACATGGTCAAAAGATCCACGGCAAAGTGGAAAATATCCTTACACAACTCGGTGTCAAAATTAATCTATGCCAAGATAGCCACATTTGTTGTGGCTCTGCTGGCACTTATTCGATCTTACAAGAATCACTATCCCAGCAATTACGCCAACAAAAATTAAACCATCTTTATGAGGCCTGTGAATCTAATGATTCCACAATGATTGTTTCTGGCAACGTTGGATGTATTACTCACTTGCAGAATGATCGTATGCCCGTAGCACATTGGATTGAAATTCTTGATCAATTGATTTTAAAAAATACCTAAACTAATGAATTCAATTGCAAAGAATTATTTACAGGTCAAAAATAGAATCAATGCTGCATGCGAAAGCGCTAGCCGAGATAAGAAGACAGTTCACCTAGTAGCCGTATCAAAAACACATACTCATGAAGCCGTTCGTCTTGCCTATGAAGCAGGACAATATGATTTTGGAGAAAACTATGTTCAAGAAGGTGTCGATAAAATATCGGCACTACAAGATATTCGTAAAAACTTAGTTTGGCACTTTATAGGTCCCATTCAAAGCAATAAAACACGCTCAATAGCAGAATCATTTGACTGGGTACAAAGCGTTGATCGCCTAAAAATAGCTCAACGACTTTCTGAACAACGTCCACACGAAATGGCAGATTTAAATATTTGTTTACAAGTTAATATGTCTGGGGAAACTACTAAAAGTGGTGTGTCTCCTAAAGATGCTCTATTAACCTGTTTCGATTTAATTGCACTACCTCATTTATCGCTTCGAGGTTTGATGGCAATCCCTGAGCCGGGTGCTTCATTACAATCTTTACAAGAGTTTGCTCACTTGTTTTTCGAAATCCAAGGGCATTTAAAAAGTCATCAATTTATAAACCAGTTTGATACGCTTTCAGTGGGTATGTCGGATGATTTAGAGCAATCGATTCGTGCTGGTAGTAGTATGATTAGGATAGGTACGGCAATTTTTGGCGAGCGTCACATAGAACAACATCATTCAGGTATTCATCTTCCATGACTAAGGCAATGTATAACAACAAAATCTCCTTTTTAGGGGGTGGCAATATGGCTAGTGCAATTATTGGCGGTCTTATCCAGCAGGGCTTTGAGCCGCAAAACTTACTAGCGATTGATCCTTTACCTACAGCAAGAAAATTTTTAACTGAAAAATATGGGATTCGTACTGCAACAGATGTATCGCAGTGTGAAAACTTCTTGCAAGTATCTCAATTGATTGTTTTATGCGTTAAACCGCAACAGCTTCATGAAGCTCTTTTAGAACTTAAAAGTACACTAGCGCGTTTGGCTGATCCGAAAATTTTAACCCTGAGTATTGTCGCAGGGGTTCGCGTTGAGGATATTGCAAAACAATTGGGACATGCAAGAATTGTTCGTGCTATGCCAAATACCCCAGCACTTATCCAAAAAGGAATCACTGCATTGTTTGCAGGGCAACATGTAAGTACCCAAGATAAAAGCTTTATCGACGTCGTTTGTCAGTCGATTGGTTCGGCGATTTGGGTTCAAAAAGAAAGTCTTCTTGACGCTGTAACTGCCATATCAGGAAGTGGTCCAGCCTATATTTTCTCAATGCTTGAACACCTCATACAAAGTGGGCAAGCCTTAGGTTTGTCTGCAGAGCAAGCTAAAATTTTGGCTATCCAAACAGTCATAGGTTCAGGACAATTAGCGCTATCCTCGACTGATTCCGCAAGTCAATTGCGTGAAAAAGTTACTTCCAAAGGCGGTACAACATTTGCCGCTCTAGAGGTGTTAAGTAAGCACTCTTGGGGAGAGGCTCTTGAAGAGGCGGTCCATGCGGCTAATCGACGTGCCCAAGAGATGGGTGATGAATTTAGTAATCATTGATTACTCAAAGTAATAAGACAGCATTACCCCAAGAAATAAAGCAGTACCCAGCCAATGATTGTGATTAAATGCAGCGAAACATTTAATCCGGTCTCTGGTCTTCACTAAAGTGTAGTGGTAGATAGCACAAGCGGCTGCCGCAGACCAGCCCAACCAAAACCAAAGATTTAAACTTTCAATAATTGCTAAGTAGCCCATGATCGATAAAAATAGGGCATAACAAATCACAATGGCTGTGACTTCGTATTTACCAAAAGTAATTGCTGATGTTTGAATACCAATCTTCATGTCGTCATCTAGGTCCACCATCGCATAGGCAGTGTCATACGCAATCGCCCAAAACGCATTGGCGAGTAACATTAACCATGCTTGCCAAGGCACCGTATTTAAAACAGCGGCATAGCTCATCGGTATCCCAAACCCAAAAGCAATTCCTAAAACTGCCTGAGGCATCGCAAAAAAGCGCTTTGTAAAAGGATAAAAAATAGCAATTGCTAAGGCAACAAATGACAACTGAATAGTCAGTAAATTTAGTTGCAATACTAGACAAAAAGCGATTAAAGCTAATACTGTGGCGACAAGAAGTGTTTCTTTCCCGCTAATTTTCCCGGCAGTTAGTGGTCTATTTTCTGTACGCTTCACATGCCGATCAAATTCACGATCAGCATAATCGTTGACGGCACATCCTGCGCTACGCATCAATAAGGTGCCTAAAGAAAAGATCGCAATATGCCCCCAGGAAGGATGGCCCTGACTAGCGAACCACAATGCCCATAGTGTGGGCCACAATAATAGTAATGACCCAATTGGCTTATGTAACCTAACCAAGTATGCGTATTGGACTAGGCGCTCTATCAATGTCATCTTATAACCATTTGACATCAGTTAAGGGACAGTATTTGATGGTTTTGGCAAGCGCCTGAATGGCTGGTGTGCGAATATTTCCTTTTCGATAAGCTAATACGACTCTTCTCACAGGCTCCGGAGGGGTAAATGGAATATATTTTACAAAGGTGTCTTTGAAGTTACTTTTGGAAACTGCTGTTCTTGGTAATACTGATATTCCAATACCACCCATCACCATTTGCCGAATTGTTTCCAAAGATGATCCTTCAAATTTTTTCGGTCCCTCTTCGAATAAAAATTTAGTGCGATTAAGTTCGGGGCACACCTGTAAAACATGATCCCTAAAACAATGCCCCGCGCCTAATAAAAGCATGTTTTGCGTAACTAATTCGTGAGGCTCAATCATTGTTCGGTTTGCCCATTCATGTGTACTTGGCACAGTCACTAAATAAGGTTCATCGTATAACTCTAAAATCTCGAGGCCAGCGGTGTTAAAAGGCTCTGCCAAAATAGCGCAGTCCAGTTCATCTTGCTTAATCATTTCCAAGATGGATACTGTAAAAGTCTCATATAGAAATAAAGGGATCTCTGGCAAGCTGTCCTTGGCTTGCCGAACTAAACTAGGCAATAAATAAGGCGCAATAGTATAAATCGCACCTAGTCGTAGTGGCCCCTTCATAGGATCAACACCTATTTTTGCCATTTCTGAAAATCTTTTTGCCTCATCTAGTACACGATGTGCTTGTTCAATTAATAATTTACCCTGTGAGGTTAACGTAACCTCCCCAGAATGACGCTGAAAAATTTGTACTCCTAGTTCATCTTCTAATTTTTTCACCGCCACAGAAAGGGTAGGTTGCGATACAAAACAGAGTTGTGATGCACGACCAAAATGCTTTTCTTTAGCAACTGCCACAATATATCGAAGTTCAGTCAATGTCATATTTAAGCTTTTAAAAAATCTACTCGAGATCCTAACCAACGTTGTAAATGCAACTCTGCTAGTTCAGGGGAACTATTTAATATATCATGCGCAAAATCTTTTACTAAAGAGACTAGCCAGGCATCTCGCTGTAAATCCACAAAACGTAACATCGTATCGCCAGATTGCTTTGCTCCAAGCAGTTCACCTGGACCTCGCAATAATAAATCATGCTCTGCAATCACAAAGCCATCCGTATTTTCACGCAAGACTTTAAGCCGCTCTCTCGCCGAAGCAGATAGTTGATCGCCATACAATAAAATGCATACCGATTCAGCGTCGCCTCGTCCTACACGACCCCGTAACTGATGTATCTGAGAATATCCAAATCGCTCAGCATGCTCAATCACCATCAAACTTGCATTGGGTACATCTACCCCAACTTCAATCACTGTAGTACTGACCAATAAGTGAATCGTTCCTTGTTTAAAATCATTCATGATGGTCGACTTATCTTCACTAGACATCTTCCCGTGAATCATGCCAATCTGATACTCAACTAAATCTCTTTTCAAAACCTCATACGTATCTACAACAGTTTGTAATTGCAACACCTCAGACTCTTCGATGAGTGGACAAACCCAATAGGCTTGTCGACCTTTTTTTAGCTCTTCCCGAATTCCGTGAACTACTTCATTTCTTCTTGTATCTTTAAGAGTTTTGGTCACTACCGGTTTTCTTCCAGGAGGTAATTCATCAATCACGGAAACTTCTAAATCTGCATAATAGGTCATCGCTAAGGTTCTCGGTATTGGAGTGGCAGACATCATGAGTTGATGTGCATAAATCGCTTCTTGCCCCTGTTGATGATGAAACTGCAGGCGCTGACGAACTCCAAAACGATGTTGTTCATCAATAATAGCTAGTCCTAGATTGGCAAATTCAATACCATCTTGTATCAAGGCGTGCGTACCGATTGCAAGTTGTGCTTGCCCATTATTAATCTTTTCTTGAGCTAACCTTTTTTCTTTGGCTTTAAGGCTTCCAGTTAACCAGGTAATCTCAATCTGGAGTTCATTAAACCAAGGCAGAAATTTACGATAATGTTGTTCCGCAAGAATTTCCGTTGGCGCCATCAGTGCCACCTGATAACCATGATCAATTACATGCGCTGCTGCAAGAGCTGCAACGGCAGTTTTTCCACTACCTACATCTCCTTGAAGCAGTCTATTCATGGGGAATGGATTGGCTAAATCACGTGCGATTTCTCCCCATACTTTTTCTTGGGCTTTGGTCAAAGTAAATGGCAAGATTCGGAGAAGATCTTTGACTAAACTTCTCTCTTGAAGAAACATTTGAGACGACTTTCTTTTCTTTCTTTCTATATGCGCTCTTTGTAATGAGATTTGCTGAGCCAATAATTCTTCAAATTGGATTCTTCGCCATGCAGGATGAGTTCTCTCAAGGAGCGCTGTTTTATCAATTTGTGCAGATGGATAGTGCAGCGTAAATATAGACTCCTCTAAACTAGGCAAGGATTTTAAAAAACTATATTTAGGGTTCTCAATTTTTTGTAAAGGAATTATTTCCCGCAAAAATTGCTTTACTGATATGTCCTTTAATCCTTTTTCAATCCCTTTACGAACGGTGATTTGCCCCACGCCAGCAATCGTGGAATATACCGGAGTTAATTCTTCCGGTAGGGGCGATTCGGGTAAAACTGTTTTAACATTCGGGTGTACTATCTCTGGGCCAAAAAAACCGGGCTTTACTTCTCCTCTGACTCTTAAAAATTGGCCAACTGCCATTTGTTTTTGTTGGCTAGGATAGAAATTCAAAAATCTTAGGGTCAATTCCCATCCCTGATCAGCAATTTTCACTACTAACTGTCGCCTTGGTCGAAACTTAACTTCACAGTCAATCACTTGACCCTGCGTTTGAACAAAACCATGACTTAATCCATTGACTGCACCCTCAATTGAAGTCAGGCTCGTTTCATCTTCATAACGAATGGGTAAATGCAATGCTAGAGCAGCTGGCGAATTTAAGCCAAGTCTGAGCAATGGGGATTTACTTTGTGCCATAAGGATTAAGTATTAAGTTTAGAATGTTTCATTTACTTATCGTTCGTTAATTTATGCAGCTTTCAGATTTTGACTTTGAACTTCCACAGGAATTAATCGCTCAGTTTCCACTCCCTAGTAGAAGCTCAAGTAGATTACTCATTGTTCCTCAGATCCAAGGTCAACTTTTATCAAGATTGCAAGATGCCTATTTTAAGGACATTGTTCACCTTTTAAAAAAAGGGGATTTGCTCGTCTTTAATGATACTAAAGTGATTCCTGCAAGAATACACGGCTTTAAGCCCTCAGGTGGGAAGGTTGAAGTCATGGTGGAAAGGGTCTTGACTGAGTCTCTTGTGCTTTGTCAAATTAGATCCTCAAAAGCTATATTGCCAAACTCACCTTTGTTTTTAGGGGATCCGAATAACCCTACCGAAGTGACAGTGCTTGAACGCAAAATGGTCACAAACCCCATCAATCATCTTCAAGAAGCTTCACCTTTCTACATTTTAGATTTTAAAGATCAAGCTTTAGATATTCTTCAAGCCATTGGTGAATTGCCGCTGCCCCCTTATATAAAACATCAAGCCAATCAAGCAGATGAGCAACGTTACCAAACGATTTATGCTGCTAATCCAGGAGCGGTTGCCGCACCAACAGCGGGGCTACATTTTGATTCAGAGATTCTTGAACAACTCAGTCACCAAGGTGTCGAAATTGCAAAACTGACCCTACATGTCGGCTCAGGTACCTTTTCGCCAGTTCGATATGAAAATTTAGATAATCATCAAATGCATTTTGAAAGGTATGTCATACCCTCAGACACAAGAGCGGCAATTAATCGCGCACAAACAGAAAATAGAAGAATCATCGCAGTAGGCACCACTTCCTTAAGAGCACTAGAGTCTGCCGAAACGATGGGGGATAATAGCGATACCAATTTATTTATTACGCCAGGTTATCAATTTAAAGTCGTGAACGCCCTAATTACTAATTTTCATTTACCAAAATCAACTTTATTAATGCTTGTCAGTGCATTTAGTGGTTATGCGTCTATTAAAAGTGCTTATCAACATGCGATAGACCAAAAATACCGTTTTTTTAGTTATGGCGACGCTATGTTTTTAGAAAGGTCTTTGACTTGAGCGAGAGTCGATTAAATTTTAAAGTGAGTCACCATGACTCGCATTCGCATGCTCGTCGAGCTAGCTTTGAGTTGCCGCATGGGAAGCTTCAAACGCCCATGTTTATGCCTGTTGGAACCTACGGCACTGTTAAAGCATTAACCCCAAGAGATTTATTAGAGTCTAAAGCGCAAATTATCTTAGGTAATACTTTTCATTTATGGCTCCGCCCTGGTCTTGATGTGATTAAAACCTTTGGTGGACTGCACCGTTTTATGGGTTGGGATTTACCTATCCTTACCGATTCGGGGGGATTTCAAGTCTTTAGTCTAGGAGCTTTGCGAAAAATATCTGAAGAAGGCGTGACCTTCTCCTCTCCAGTGAATGGAGATAAGTTATTTATGTCGCCCGAAGTCTCTATGGAAATACAAGCAACGCTCAATAGTGATATTGCAATGCAGTTTGATGAATGTACTCCATATGAAACAAGTGGTGTTCCCACAAATGAAGAAACTGTCCGCAAGTCTTTGGAACTTTCAATTCGTTGGGGACAGCGTAGCATTAATCGATTTCGTGAATTGAATCAAACAAACGCACTTTTCGGTATTGTGCAAGGCGGAATGTTTGAGCACCTAAGAAGTGAATCATTAGAAAAAATTTCTGCTCAAGGCTTTGATGGAACAGCTATAGGCGGCCTTTCCGTTGGCGAGCCAAAACCTGATTTTGAGCGTGTTTTAAGATTTATTGGTCACCAATTACCCGCCAATAAACCGCGCTACCTCATGGGTGTAGGCACTCCAGAAGATCTTGTTTTTGCTGTTGGGCAAGGGATTGATATGTTTGACTGCGTGATGCCCACGCGTAATGCCCGTAATGGCTGGCTTTTTACGCGGTTCGGAGATCTTAAACTCAGAAAT
Organism: Polynucleobacter sp.; assembly: GCA_040403635.1. GTDB lineage: Bacteria > Pseudomonadota > Gammaproteobacteria > Burkholderiales > Burkholderiaceae > Polynucleobacter. The sequence goes on along the minus strand of JBBAKF010000005.1, from coordinate 14,447 downwards.
GCCATTTACAAAAATGATGAGCGTCCTCTAGATCCAAGTTGCTCATGTTATTGCTGCAAAAACTTTAGTCGCGCTTATTTACACCATTTACAGAAGGTCAATGAGATATTAGGAGCGCAGCTCAATACGATTCATAATATTCACTATTACTTAAATCTCATGAGCGAAATCAGGTCTTCATTAGAAAATAATCTTTTCCAAACATTTTGCCAACAATTTGCAAAAGATCGACTGATTGGGACGCATGAATCGATTTCTTCGTAATCTTCGCTATACAGATCATAAGTCCGTTAAAATCTAGACTATCAAATTACAACTCAATTTATTAACTTTTAAGGATCAATTATGTTTATAAGCAATGCATATGCCCAAACTGGTGCGGCTGATAGTGGGCTTTCTTCTATCATTATGATGATTGGTATGTTTGCGGTTCTGTACTTTATTATGATCAGACCTCAAATGAAGCGCCAAAAAGAGTTAAAAGGTATGCTTGAAGCTCTTGCAAAAGGTGATGAAGTGTCAACTGCAAGTGGTCTGATGGGGAAAATCACAGAAATTAATGGTCAATATGTCACCATAGAATTAGCAGCTAATTTGACTGTAAAAATGCAAAAGTCTGCAATTGCAGCTGTTCTCCCTAAAGAAACTCTCAAATCTATTTAATTGATCGCATGAATCGCTACCCTCTTTGGAAATACCTCGTTATTGGAGTCGCATTACTCATTGGAGTTTTGTATTCGGTACCCAATCTTTTTGGAGAAGTTCCGGCGATTCAAATTGCACCTGCAAGATCAAACCTTAAGTTAGATCCTAAATTGCATGAAAAAATTGATGCTGCACTTCAAAAAGCTGATCTTCTTAAAAATCAAACAGGCTTTGAAGATTCCAGTGCTGAGGGTTTAATTCGTATTCGTTTTAACGATACCGACTCGCAACTCAAAGCCAAAGATATTATTGAAAAAGAGATTAATCCAGATATAAAAAATCCGGACTACATTGTGGCTTTATCTTTGGTCTCAAACACGCCTAAAAGTTTAACCAGTATCAATGCCCTCCCGATGCCTTTAGGTCTTGATTTGAGAGGTGGTGTTTACTTCTTGCTAAAAGTAGATATGCAAGGAGCTATAGATAAAAAGCTCAATGCCTTAGCAAGTGATGCAAGAAACCGTTTACGTGAAAAATCCATCCGTTATCAAAGTATTGATAAATCATCAGGTCAGTTAGTGATTAAGTTCTCAAGTAACGCTGAAGCAAATAAAGCTAATGAGCTTTTGCTAGATGCGATTCCTGATATGTCTTTAAAGCTTGAACAAGGGGTTGATACTTTTATTATTACTGGAACTTTTAAACCTGCAGCACTTCAAGCAACTCAGGACAATGCTTTAAAACAAAATATTATTACGCTCAATAAACGGGTCAATGAATTGGCTGTAAAAGAACCTGTGATCCAAAAGCAAGGTAATGATCGTATTGTTGTCCAACTCCCTGGTGTTCAAGACACAGCAAGAGCAAAAGACATTATTGGCAGAACAGCAACTCTTGAAGCAAGACTTGCGGATCCCTTGCAACCATCTATCGGCCTTCAAGAAAGTCCACCAATTGGTATGGATGCCTTTAAATTTGGTGATCGCCAAGGAGTCTTTAAAAAGTCCATTATTATTACCGGCGATCGAATCATCGATGCTACGGCAGGCTTTGATCAAAATCAGCGTCCATCAGTCAATCTTTCCCTAGATGCAGCTGGTGGTCGTGCTATGCAAGAAATCACGCGTGAAAATCTGCAAAAGCCGATGGGAATGATCCTTTTTGAAAAGGGTAAGGGCGAAGTACTTACCATTGCAACCATCCAAGGGGAATTTGGTTCAAAGTTTCAGATTACGGGTCAACCAACTACCCAAAGTGCAAATGATTTAGCTCTGCTGCTTCGCGCTGGATCACTTGCTGCCCCCATGGAGATCATCGAAGAAAGAACGATTGGGCCAAGTCTTGGTGCTGAAAATATTGAAAAAGGTTTCAAATCTTTGATTTATGGATTTTTGGCAATCTCTGTCTTTATGATCGGTTATTACCTGATGTTTGGCATATTCTCAGTCCTGGCGCTTGCAGTTAATCTTTTGCTATTAATCGCCGTTTTATCGATGTTGCAAGCAACACTGAGTTTGCCCGGTATCGCGGCTATGGCTCTCGCTTTGGGGATGGCCATTGACTCTAATGTGCTCATTAATGAGCGAATCAGGGAGGAACTTAGCCAAGGGGCTGGACCACAGCTCGCCATTGCTACTGGTTTTGATAAAGCTTGGGCGACAATTTTTGACTCCAATGTGACAACTCTTATTGCAGGCTTAGCACTTCTTGCATTTGGTTCAGGGCCGATTAAAGGTTTTGCCATAGTCCATTGCCTAGGTATTTTGACCTCAATGTTTTCGGCAGTATTTTTTGCGCGCGGTATAGTCAATCTTTGGTATGGCGCCAAGAAAAAACTTCAATCAGTTTCTATAGGGTAAATCATGGAATTTTTTCGTATCCAAAAGGATATCCCATTCATGCGTTATGCGCTACTTTTAAACGCAATATCACTCATTACTTTTCTTGCTGCAGTTTTTTTCCTTTGGCAAAAAGGCTTGCATCTTTCAATCGAGTTTACTGGGGGTACCGTATTAGAAGTTCAGTACGAGCAATCTGCCGATCTCGAATCTATTCGCGGCAAGGTGACTGAACTAGGCTATGGCGAAGTCTTTGTACAAAACTTCGGTAGTTCAAAAGATGTCATGATTCGACTCCCACTGGTTAAGAATGCTGATGGTACTTTAATTTCTTCAACCGATCAAAGTGCTACCGTACTCCAAAAACTACAAGAATCACACCCTGCAGTAAAACTCCAAAGAGTTGAATATGTTGGCCCGCAAGTCGGTGAAGAGCTTTTATATGGTGGTATTAAGGCCCTAATCTTTGTAGTGGTAGGTATCGTCATTTACTTATCTGTTCGTTTTGAATGGAAATTTGCGGTTGCAGGCATCATTGCCAACTTGCATGACGTGATTATTATTTTAGGTTTCTTTGCTTTTTTCCAATGGGAATTTTCACTCTCGGTCCTTGCGGCAGTCTTGGCTGTTCTTGGCTACTCGGTTAATGAATCTGTCGTTATTTTTGATCGTATTCGGGAAAATTTTCGCCGCTTTCGTAAGCTCGATACGCCGGATATTGTTGATAGCGCCATTACAAGTACGATGAGCAGAACAATTATTACTCACGGAAGCACACAAATGATGGTTTTGGCGATGTTGATTTTCGGAGGTGCAACTCTCCACTATTTTGCCGTTGCTCTAACCATCGGTATTTTATTCGGTATTTATTCTTCTGTATTCGTTGCTGCAGCAATCGCTATGTGGTTAGGTGTGCGTCGTGAAGACTTGATCAAGCCAGAAATCAAAGTTGATAAAGATCTACCGAAAACCGATGATCCCAATTTTGGGGCAAAGGTTTAAACTGAGTTTTTTTAATACACACTATAAGCCAAGATACCTTAAGGTTTTAACCGTAGCTCCCTGATGCTTTGCAGCATAGTCCTGGCAAAGTAGAGACATATTAGTAATCATCTCAGGGTGGTCTTGAAATTCTTGCATCCGATGTAGTAACTCTTTTTCTACGGATGCATCATCTTGGTCGGGAATTTGAATCGCTATGCCTGACCCAATCGCTGATTGACTAAGCTCAAGAAAGTTGTAGGTAGAGGGGCCAAGTATCACTGGCTTACCCAATGCAATTGGCTCAATTAAGTTTTGCCCACCGGTCCCCATCAAAGTGCCGCCCATAATTACATAATCAGCAATGGATAAGTAAACAATCATCTCACCCATCGAATCACCAATGATGACATCTTGCGTAATATCTGCAGGCAGCTCTAATTGACTCCGCTTTATGTAGGATATTTTTTGATCTAACAATAATGCTTCGATGTGTTCAACGCGGGTGAGATGTCTAGGCACGATAGCTAATAATGGCTTTGGATCTTGCTGTAATTTTTTCCAAGCGCTAATTATAATATCCTCTTCACCTTCTCTAGTGCTAGCCACCACGATGACTTGACGATCTTTAAGTCTGGCTTTCCATAAGCTGCCCAATTTACTTTGCGCCAGATTGGGCTGTACATCAAATTTTAGATTACCAGTAATACAAGGTTCTTTAATGCCAAACAATTCGTAATGGTCTGCATCGCTTTTTGTTTGCGCGAGAACTTTTTCGAACAAACTAAATAAGGTTTTACTTAAACTTCCAAATTTAGCGAAATTTAAACTACTTTTTAAAGACAAACGTCCATTAATTAAAAATACGGGGAAGCGGTTTCTGGCAAAAAATAATAGGCTGGGCCATACCTCTGTTTCCATCATTAAAGCCATACGTGGCTTGAAGGTTTTAATAAAGCGAGATACTGGCCAACAAAAATCATAGGGGATATATGACTGCATCACTAGTCCTTGCTCAATTTGATGCTTAAATAGTTCCGCACCTGTTTGGCGTCCTGTTGGTGTTGTATGGGTTAGAAGTATGCGCTCCTGATTTTCGGTCAAACGATATATCAGAGGGGCAGACGCGCGTGTTTCACCGACGGATACCGCATGAATCCATATGGCGTTAGTGAATGTTGTTTTACTGTAAAAACCTAAACGCTCAAGAATGTGCTGACGATAACCCTTTTCTTTTCTACCTTTATACCAAAGTCGAGCCAAGGCGATGGGTAAAACTAGATGCCAGATACATTGATAGATAACAATGACAAATAAAAAGGTACCCGAGATAGGTTTACTTTGTTTTTGCATTGTTTGAGATCAACAATTTAAATCGACTGCAGTCTTCGAGTGAGTTCAACCGCCTTACCTAAATAATTACTAGGGGTTAGGGCAAGTAATTCTTCTTTGGCATTAGGCGGTATTTCTAAGACCCTGATAAATGCCTGAATTGTCTCTTTAGTTATGACCTTACCCCTAGTTAACTCTTTTAATTGCTCATAAGGATTTGGTACGTGATAACGTCGCATCACAGTTTGAATTGGCTCCGCTAAGACCTCCCAACAGTTATCTAAGTCCTCAGCCAAGCGGGAATGGTTTGTTTCTAACTTCTTTAAACCTCTGAATGCACTATCGTAGGCGAGTAGCGTGTGACCCAAGGCTGTCCCAAGATTACGTAAAACTGTCGAGTCTGTGAGGTCTCGTTGCCAACGTGAAATTGGGAGTTTTTCTGATAAGTGACGCAATAAAGCATTGGCAATTCCAAGATTCCCCTCGGAATTTTCAAAATCGATAGGATTTACCTTGTGTGGCATTGTGGATGAACCAATTTCACCCTCTTTTGTCTTTTGTTTGAAGTATCCCCATGCAATGTATCCCCAAATATCTCGGTTCATATCTAACAAAATCGTATTGGCTCTGGAAAATGCATCAAATAACTCAGCCATCGCATCATGTGGCTCAATTTGAATGGTATAGGGATTAAATTCAAGTCCTAAGCGCTCTTCTACCACTTGCTTGGAAAATGTTTCCCAATCAAAGTTTGGGTAGGCTGAGAAGTGGGCATTGTAATTACCTACCGCACCATTCATTTTTCCAGTCATCCGAACTTTTTGAATATTTTGAATAGCCCTCTCAAGACGTTTAGCTATATTTGCCATTTCTTTACCCAAGGTAGTGGGTGAAGCTGGTTGACCATGCGTTCTCGATAACATCGGCACTTCTGCATTGAGAATTGCTAAATCTTTAAGCGCTTGATATAACTCACTTAATTTAGGTAACATGACTGCATTAACCGCTCCGCTGAGCATCATGCCATGGGCGGTATTATTAATATCTTCCGAAGTACATGCAAAGTGGATAAACTCACTCGCTTGTTCAAGCTCTATGTCCCCTTTAACTTGTTCTTTTAACCAATATTCAACTGCTTTAACATCATGATTTGTAACGGATTCTATTTCTTTGATCCGCTGGGCGTGACTTTCGTTAAAGTTCTGTGCAAGCTGAAGCAGTTTTTTTTCTGCGCCAAGGCTAAAACTAGGGATATCGGCCAAATTTGCTTGGGACAGTGCAATTAACCAATGGATTTCTACCTTTACGCGATGATGCATAAAGGCAGCCTCAGATAGCCATGGTCTTAAAGCGTCAGTTTTGGTGGCGTAACGACCATCGATGGGAGATAAAGCAGAGAGTGTTGATAATGGATTTGTCACAGTAATTGATTAAGGTTTAGTAATAACTGCTATTTTATTCGTTATCATAAGATGGTTTGATTTTTATTGGAAAGTTATTATGAAATTAATTGGTTCACTAGCTAGTCCCTATGTTAGAAAAACGCGGATTGCTTTTTTAGAAAAGAAAATTGATATTGAATTAGTTCTTGAAGATGTTTGGAGCCCAAACTCAGTATTACCTCAATTAAATCCTTTAGGCAAGGTACCCACTCTAGTCATGGACGATGGTGGCGTGATGTTCGACTCTAGAGTGATTGTTGAATACGCAGACACTTTAAGTCCTGTAGGGCATTTAATACCCTCCTTAGGAAAAGAGAGGGCTGCCGTTAAAACCTGGGAAGCCCTATGTGATGGAATTTTGGACGCAGCAATCCTAGTTCGTCTTGAAAGAACTTGGGGACCTCGTGGTCAAAATATTAGCCAAGAGTGGATTAATCGTCAATTAAGCAAAATTCAGATTGGTCTTAAAAGTATTTCAGAGGGTTTAGGCTCAAATACTTGGTGCCATAACAATCAATTTAGTTTGGCAGACATTGCCACAGGTACAGTTTGTGGATATTTGTTGTTCCGCTTCCCAGAGATTAACTGGCAAGCTGAATACCCCAATTTGGCAACTTACTATGCACGCATTAGCGAGCGCCCATCTTTCAAAGAGTCCTCACCAGCTGCTTAATTTCTCGTAAATCTAAACAATAATCCCCCCGCCAAGGCAAATCTCGCCGTCGTAAAGAACGGCAGATTGGCCCGGAGTGACAGCCCATTGTGGGTCAGTAAAACTTAACTCAAACTCACGATCACAACTTTGTTGTTCTGTAGTACTCAGTGAACAAGGTGCATCTGCTTGTCGATATCGTGTCTTTGATGCGTATGTATTCTGTATTACAGGCGCCTGTCCAGACACCCAAGAGGCATCTTGCGCTTTTAAATGCTTCGACTGCAACAAAGGATGATCGTGCCCTTGTACCACGATGAGGATGTTATCCGCCATATCTTTGTCAGCTACATACCATGCATCTCCACTACCATCTTGGCTACCACCAATCCCAATTCCTTTACGTTGCCCAATGGTATAAAAAGATAAACCCATATGCTCTCCAACAGTTTGCCCATCAGGAGTTTGCATGAGCCCCGGCTTTGTTGGTAAGTACTTACCTAAGAATTCTCGAAAGGGCCTCTCGCCAATAAAACAAATACCCGTTGAATCCTTCTTCTTTGCATTGGGTAGTCCAATTTCTAGAGCAATCTCTCGAACTAGAGACTTAGGTATCTCGCCCAAGGGAAATAACACTTTACTAACCTGAGCTTGATTTAAACGATGCAAAAAATAACTCTGATCTTTTGTTAAATCAGTCGCTTTTAATAATTGCACAGTGTCGCCATTTTTACGCGTTCGAGCGTAATGACCCGTGGCAATCGCATCAGCACCCAGTAAAAAAGCGTGATCTAAAAAAGCTTTAAATTTAATTTCAGCATTACAAAGGATATCTGGGTTAGGTGTTCTGCCTGCTGAATACTCTTTTAAAAAATCAGCAAAAACACGGTCTTTATACTCACTTGTAAAATTTACTGCCTCAACTTCGATGCCTATTAAATCAGCAACAGAAACAACATCAATCCAATCTTGACGCGTAGAGCAATACTCGGAATCGTCGTCATCTTCCCAGTTTTTCATAAAAAGTCCAATGACATCATAACCTTGCTGCTTCAAAATCCACGCTGCAACAGATGAATCCACCCCCCCTGACATCCCAATAACAATTTTTTTGTCAGTAGATATGTTGGGATTGGTAAGATTTTTGATTTGTTCAAAATATGCGCTCATCATCTCAATATTGTATGATTGTTTGTTTAGCGTCGGCAAAGATTAAAAGACATTAGGGTTTTGTCTTAAACTGATACAAATTTATTTAAATAATGGGGAATAGCATGCGAATTGGTGTGCCTTTAGAAACCAAGTCGGGAGAGTTTAGAGTTGCAGCAACTCCTGAGACGGTAAAAAAATATGTTGCAGCGGGTCATAGTGTGATTGTGCAAACAAACGCTGGTGTGTCTTCAAGCGTTCCTGATGCAGCATACCAAGCTGTGGGTGCAACGATTGTTTCAATCGAAGAGGTTTTCGCTTGTGAAATGGTCCTCAAAGTCAGAGCGCCCTCAGAACAAGAGTTAGCACAAATGAAGACTGGTACAGTGTTAATCGGCATGCTCGACCCATTTGATAATCAAATGATTGCCGCTATGGCGTCTAAAGGAATCACAGCATTTGCTTTAGAGGCAGCTCCACGTACCACGAGAGCGCAAAGCATGGATGTTCTCTCATCTCAAGCCAATATTGCTGGCTACAAAGCTGTAATGACTGCTGCTAACGCTTACCAACGCTTTATGCCCATGCTCATGACTGCAGCAGGAACCGTCAAAGCTGCGCGCGTACTTATTCTTGGTGCCGGTGTTGCTGGTCTACAAGCAATTGCTACAGCAAAACGTCTTGGTGCAGTGATTGAAGCCTCAGATGTTCGTCCTGCAGCAAAAGAACAAATCGAATCCCTTGGCGCAAAGTTTGTTGATGTGCCTTTTGAAACAGACGAAGAAAAAGAAATCGCAAAGGGTGTGGGTGGATATGCACGTCCTATGCCAGCAGCTTGGATGCAAAGGCAAGCCGCTTTGGTTGCCGAAAGAGCTAAGCAAGCTGATATCGTTATTACTACTGCCTTGATACCAGGTAGAAAAGCGCCTATGCTTTTATCTGCAGAAACTGTGGAGCAAATGAAGCCAGGCTCTGTGATTGTCGATTTGGCGGCTGGTAAGGGCGAAAATGGTTCAGGAAATTGCCCCTTAACTGAGGCAGATCAAACAGTGGTCAAACATGGCGTTACCATCATTGGTCTGAGCAATCTTCCAGCACAAGTTGCAGCAGATGCTTCTGCTTTGTATGCTAGAAATATATTAGATTTTATGAAACTCATCGTTACCAAAGAGGGTGCTCTTGCGATCCCAACCGATGATGATATTGTTACTGCTTGCCTGATGTGTCAAGATGGCAAAGCGATTCGAACCAACGCTTAATTAGGACTCTCATGGAAATTAGTTACGGTATTTATAACCTTATTATTTTTGTTCTAGCCATTTACGTGGGTTATCACGTCGTATGGACAGTAACTCCAGCTTTACATACCCCGCTGATGGCTGTTACCAATGCAATCTCAGCAATTATTGTTGTTGGGGCGATGCTAGCTGCAGCTCTCACTGAAGAACTTCTTGGAAGAGTCATGGGAACTACAGCCGTCGCTCTCGCAGCAGTAAATATTTTTGGTGGCTTTTTGGTGACCAAGCGTATGTTAGAAATGTTTAAGAAAAAAGAGAAGAAAGTTAAACCGGGAGAATCAGCATGAGTATGGATTTAATTACCCTGTTATACCTTGTCGCCTCTGTATGTTTTATTCAGGCGCTAAAAGGTTTATCGCATCCAACATCATCGATTCGTGGCAATATGTTTGGTATGGCAGGTATGGCCATTGCAGTATTGACGACTGTGGGTCTCATCAGCAAATTATCTAATGCTTCCATGACGAATGGCATGTTATACGTTCTAGGTGGTCTTGTCGTCGGTGGTGGTCTTGGCGCATTTATGGCCAAGCGTGTAGAAATGACCAAGATGCCTGAACTAGTGGCATTTATGCATAGCATGATTGGTTTGGCGGCTGTGTGTATTGCTATTGCGGCAGTTTCAGAACCACATGCGTTTAATATTGTTGCCGCTGGTGAACCTTTGCCAATTGGTAATCGCATTGAACTCTTTATTGGTACCTTTATCGGTGCAATTACTTTTTCAGGTTCTGTGATTGCATTTGGTAAGCTTTCTGGTAAATACAAGTTTAGATTTTTTCAGGGTGCCCCCGTTACATTTAAAGGTCAACACCTACTTAATCTTATCCTTGCCATAGTAATGATTGGCTGTGGTATTTACTTTTCTTTAGATGATGGCGTAGATCCTGCTTGGACCCCTTTCTTGATCATGCTAGCTATTGCTTTCGTGTTGGGTGTTCTTATCATTATTCCAATCGGTGGTGCGGATATGCCTGTCGTAGTTTCGATGCTTAACTCCTACTCAGGATGGGCGGCTGCTGGGATTGGTTTTTCATTAAACAATTCGATGTTAATTGTTGCAGGTTCTTTGGTTGGCTCTTCAGGCGCAATTCTTTCTTACATTATGTGTAAGGCTATGAATCGTTCATTCTTTAATGTGATTCTTGGCGGCTTTGGAGGCGACACCTCTACGGCAGCAGCAGCTGGAGATCAAGCGCAACGGCCAGTGAAAAGTGGTTCGGCCGATGACGCCGCCTTCCTCATGGGCAATGCTGAAACATTGATTATTGTTCCAGGTTATGGTCTTGCTGTGGCACGTGCACAGCACGCACTCAAAGAACTCACTGAAAAGTTAGTCCACAAAGGTGTGAATGTGAAGTATGCGATTCATCCTGTGGCTGGTCGTATGCCAGGACACATGAATGTCCTGCTAGCTGAGGCAGAAGTTCCTTATGATCAAGTCTTCGAAATGGAAGATATTAATAGTGAATTTGCCCAAGCTGATGTTGTGTTAATCCTTGGCGCGAATGATGTTGTCAACCCGGCAGCAAGAACTCCAGGTAGCCCTATTTTTGGTATGCCAATTTTAGAAGCTTACAAAGCTAAAACTGTCATCGTTAATAAGCGTTCTATGGCTTCTGGATATGCTGGTTTAGACAATGAGCTCTTCTATATGGATAAGACGATGATGGTCTTTGGTGATGCGAAAAAAGTTATCGAGGATATGGTTAAAGCGGTTGAATAGAAAAATTTTAGCAACTTTTTAAAAATTTAGTCCCTGTAAGATTCTTTAATAGTTGCTTACTCATTGAACTGCTTCAGTTGATTACCTATAAGTCACTGTACTTGAAGCAGTTCTATCGAGAATTATTAGTCTCACATCCAAACTAAATGCATTAGTTCAATAGGGATTGATTCTGTTCTCGTGTTAGTTATTTTCTGTTAATTGCTCTAACAATCCTATCCGTTTGTTTTTTCTGTTTGTAATCGGAAACAAAACCCCAGGCATGTATGACACCTGGAATCCAAAATAAGAAGCATAGAAAAAAATTCAACACCGCTGAAAATATTGCCCCACCACACAACAAGACTGCCACAGGGGGCAGAAAAAGTGCCAACAATCTCATTTAGACTCCATCAACGATTTACATATTTGCTTTTATAAAGCATTAAATTGGTTTTAAAATGAAATATTACCTCTTTTTTTAAGGCTATTTAAAATTAAAAATATTCGCTTACATATTTTGACTTTGATAACTAGTGTTACTTTGATCAACCAAAGTCATGCTGCTTCTTTTTTCTTTCCTGATATTAATCCTACGTTTTACCCGAGAGAAGCTCCCGCATTTTTAGCAGGTGGCTCTGGTAATGACGGCTACATTACCATTACCTCTGAGGTAGTTCCTGTCTCGAGTTGTGTTTCTCTCGCAAATAAGAGCTTTTGGGGGAGTGAAAAAACCCAATTGTTAATTTCTTTAACACGTAGTGGTTTCTTTGGTCAAACTGAAGAAATAGAAATTCCTATCGCTACTTTTGATGGTCGAGATAAAGGTAATCAATGTGCATCTTTAAGTACGATTCCTTTAAAAGTTGTTTCTAACTCATTATTCAAGCCATTTTCAACTCTCAATCCTGGGAGTCTTTCATTAGTTCTCAATGTGAAGACAGCTACGGATACAAATAATGATTTAATTGGTTCAGCCCAGTTTTTATTAGGTGCCGCTGCGATCGTGGCTACCGGTGGCGTTGCTGGCTCAATCGCTGGAGCAACATCTGCACTCTCTAATCCCGTGATAAGTGATGCGCAAAAAAGAACCGAAGCTATGCTCAAAGGTAGCCTTAATGGCAAAATTCCTATTACTTTTGGTTGGCCCGAATTACGAAACGGAATTGAGATGATTGAAATCCCAATCTATCGTGCTGAAGGATCTCTAGGAAGTACTCCTGACAAAAAGATTCAATCTCTTCAGGCGGATCCTAAGGCTGATAAAACACAACTGCTTACAGTTAAATTAACTTTTGACTATTTAAAAACAATTTTTGATCCTTCGGCCTCAGGTGTGAATGATTTCCCGAACCGTGAAGGCATTTCTTCAAGCAATGTGCTTAACCACCCCACACTAAAAGGCGGGCAGAATTTTCTGCAATTATTGAACGATAAGTCTCCAAGTCTTTTACAACTTTTAAGTACCGCAGAAGGTAACTCCTTAACGAACGCTTGTAGTATGGGCTTTGAAAAACTTAAGAACTCTGGGCTCAATAATTTAGATACTGCCATTGTCATGAAATCTTTCTTAGATGAAGCAAAAAAAGGAAGCGACTGGTATTCCAAACCTAATATTGTCAAAGCGTGTTTTTCTCAAGCTCCCAATGTACAAGCTTTCCTACCCATCATTTATGGTGACGCTGAACCCAAGTTTGTTATAGGTGATGTCCAAGATGGCTTTGGTCCCAGTTATCAAAACTGGAAAGATGCGATTGGCCCTGTACTGAGTTCTTTCAGAAATGCTTTGATTTCTAAAGAGGATCGTTTTAATAATATTGCTCAAATGAATAGCGGATCAGATATCGATGTAAGTTTTGCTAATGATGTAACGCCTTGGAAAAAGTCACCTGAGTCTTCTAACACCTTAAGTGGTATTCGCTTACTGACAGAAAAAAATATTCGTCAAATGGGCTGCTTCATCTATAAAGATGTTTCTAACCTCAATCAGAAAAGCTTAGCCTCTTATGCTATCTTGGTAGATGAACATCAAGCCAATTGGCTTGCTTTTATTCAGTTGGCCGCGGATGATAAAACAAAAATTAGTAAAATCCGTATCTCGCAATTGAGTCCTGATTGGAAGGCTTATTTCAAAAGGATTCAGTTTCCGGGCGGAGAATGCCCAGCGATCATGAACTCTTTCTAACGAGATACTTCCTCGATAAAATGTCCGCCCAGAGCTTGATGTAAGTCGACGCGATTACGCAGTCGATCTGCAGAAATTTTTATGAGATTTGTTTTGGTATTGGCCAACATAATTTCTTGCTGTAATACCTGAAATTGATCAGATTTACCCACTTGAAATTTTTGCTTTTCAAAACTTAAAGCTTTGTTCATATGATTTGTCTGTGAAGTTATTGCTGTTTGACGATCTTTTAATTTACGATCATTGTCTAGGGTATATTCAACTTCACTCAATGCGGTTAGTGAGACCTTAGAATATTGCGCCAATACTTCTGCTTGTTTAGCAGTCTTGATATCCTGGTTAGCTTGTAATTGCCCGCCCATAAACAACGGTGCAAATATAGATCCTGTCAAACTACTAATGGGGTTATTAATTCCAGAAGATAATGCGATAGCTGTATCATCAATATATCCTATTCCACCAGTTAACTTAATGGCGGGTAAGCGCGCACGTTTTGCATCCTCAACATCATAAAATGCCGCATTGTAACGTTGCTGTACTGCCAACACATCAGGTCTTCTTGCAATAATTTCTCCAGGTATTCCAGCAGGTATTTCTGTAATTGGACTTGGATAATCATGATTAGCATCTAATTGCGCTGAAGGATAACGTCCCAACAATATTTCCATTGAGCGTTTTGCTTGATTCAGTTGTGTTTGATAGGTAATTAACTGATTTTGATACATATCAATTGCTGCTGCATTCAAACTGACCTCTTGCGCTGAATTACGCCCCACTTTTTCTCCCTGAGCCAAGTATTCATTCTGCTTTTTTGCATAGTCCAACAAATTTTGGCTCAGAGCGACCTGTTGTTTTGCTTCTGATATTGCAATCCACGATTTAATCATACTGGCTGCAATAATTTGCTGGGTATATACCCGGTCTAATTCAGATGCTTCTAATCGTGCCTGACTGGCACCAGCTGCGGATGCAACTCTGCCCCAAATATCAATCTCCCAGTTAGCGATTAAACCGACCCCGGAGATTGCCGATGTTGCAGTAGGTATCGTTGAAGTACCTAACTGTCCACCAATCCCAACGTTTGGCAGTCTAGTCCCTGAAACTGCAGCCAAGACCCCTCTAGATTGGTCGACGCGAGAACGCGCCATCCGAATATCTAGATTATTAATAATGGCATCTTGAATCAATTTTTTAAGTTGCGGATCTAGGGGAAATCCAAG
>JBBAKF010000004.1:0-76271 GCA_040403635.1 Polynucleobacter sp. | reverse complement strand
ATTATGCTCGGTTGCGCCAGTGTACCGATGGGTGACGGCGGACATTATGCAGCGAGTCTAAACCGTATCTTGCAAGAAAAACACTTGTCATCGAATGAGTATCGCACTTTCCCGAAACTGCCTTTACCACTGGATAAACTCAACTCTAATCTTGATGTAGACCCACCACCTTTGCTCAAAGGCTACTTAAGAATTGGTGCAAAAATTTGTGGTGAACCCGCATGGGATCCAGACTTTAATACTGCAGACTTCTTAACGATGTTTAGATTGTCTGATATGAACCCCAAATACGCTAAGCATTTCTTAGCGGATCATTAATCAGTACAAATCTAGAATATAGTCGCGATTCACTTTATACCAGTCTTCAGCTTCTTTTTTAAGACTGAACTCGGTTAAAGGGTGATCATCTAACCACTTTTTTGGAATACTGACTTTATATCCTTGAGCTATCTGTTGCACGAAGATATCAGGAATTTCTTCATGAATTCTTCTTCTAGACAACACCAAAGCTAATCGTAAACAAAATAACATCCGCCAATCAATAAAGTGATTGTTCGATGACACTTTGGCGAGCTTACCAATATGGCCAAGCAGTAATGCAGATAGACGCGCTTGATCATTTTTGGAAAAGCCTGGCATATCTGCATTGGCCGATATATAAGCCGAATGTTTGTGGTACCCATTATGCGATATGGATAAGCCGATTTCATGTAAGCGCGCAGCCCAGCCGAGTAAAGAGATGTTATTGATTCGATCTTCATTCTCTGGCATCGGAAACTGCTCTAAAAATAAGGTCGCTAACTGCTCAACACGAAAGGCTTGCTCAATATCCACTGAATATCTTTTCATAAACTGCTCAACGGTAACAAACCGCATATCGTGATGTTGAGATCGTCCTAGGAAGTCATATAAAACTCCCATACGTAGAGCCGCCTCGACGATTTCCATCGACTCAATCCGTAATTCATCAAACGCTGCAATCATGATGGCAAGACCACCTGGCAATACTTGCCGACGATCTAGCTTAAGACCAATTAATTTTGAAGCTTGCATCACTTCCGATTCAATCAGTGAACTTTTAAGATTTTCTAAGCCATCTCGCGTAATGACGCCACTTGAATCAAAGCCTGTGTAACCACCACTCATCCCATCAAAGCCATTGAGCACAATGAGTTCTGCAATCGCCTTGGCCGTTCCTGATGATCCTATGACCTGATCCCAGCCTTTTTTACGGTATTCTTTTGCGAGAATTTGGATTTCTTGTCGCGCAGCTAACTCCGCTTGCTTAAAACTATAACTATCCACAGACCCGTTGAAAAAAAACTTTTGACTGTGTGAAACACAGCCAATGTACAGAGACTCCATTAACTTAGCTTCATAGCCATGCCCAATGATAAATTCACTAGAACCACCCCCGACGTCAATCACTAAACGATTACCGGCGTTAGCTGGTGCCCCATGAGAAGCGCCAACATAAACTAAACGCGCTTCTTCACGACCGGCAATCACCTCAATCGGAAATCCTAAGGCAAGTTCTGCTTGCTGAATAAATTGCGTGGCATTTCTTGCAACACGTAAGGTATTGGTAGCAACAGCTCTGACTTGCATCGGCGAAAAACTCCGTAAGCGTTCGCCAAATCTTCGAATCGAACTAAGACCCCTTGAAAAAGCTTCTGCATCAAGGTTTTTTTCACCATCTAGCCCTGCCGCTAATTTGATGGGATCACGCAGGGTATCAACTGGTCGAAGCTGATAGCCAGAGGGAGTTTCTAATATTTGGGCTACAACCATCCTAAAACTATTTGAGCCCAAATCAACTGAAGCAATTAACTTAGGTTCAGATTCTTTTTTGTGAGTAGATAGTAGTTCGAAATTCATACCTTCTTCTATGTCGATTACTTTCAATAATATTTCATTTTTGTGATATTTTAATGAATTACCATCATCATCATGAAATATTTAACTGAAACAATGCTTTAAGATGCCTAATACACACATTCCTCTTCTTAACCGAGAAATTGGCTTATTGGAATTCAACTCCAGGGTACTCGCTCAAGCTGAGGATACAAGCATTCCATTATTAGAACGCCTACGCTACGTATGTATTGTATCAAGCAATATGGATGAGTTTTTTGAAATCCGTATGGCTGGGCTAAAAGCGCAACTTTCTGAGAGCCCCAATAAGATTCTTGAAGGTGGATCTAGTATGCAAGATTCTTATCTCAAGATTACTGCCTTTGCACATTCTTTAGTCCAAAAAAAATACGAACTGCTTCAACAGTCTATTCTCCCAAAGCTAACTGCTGAGAAAGTCATTTTTAAATATCACCATACGTGGTCCCCGAAACTGCATCAATGGGCTAGTGATTTTTTTCATCGTGAGCTTGTTCCTTTATTAACTCCAATTGCCTTAGATCCAGCCCACCCTTTTCCACGCGTCATCAATAAAAGCCTCAATTTTTTAGTGGCACTTGAGGGTAAAGATTCTTTTGGACGAGAGGCCTCATTGGCAGTTGTACAAGCCCCGCGTTCACTGCCCCGGGTTGTGAGAGTTCCTAAGCAATTTGAAGGTCCATCAGAAACTTGTTTTATTCTGCTGTCCTCATTTATGCTGGCATTTGTAAGTGAGCTCTTTCCTGGCATTAAAGTCACAGGATGTTATCAATTCCGAGTGACTCGAAATTCAGACTTGTTTGTTTCTGAGGATGATATTACAGACCTACGCAGCGCCCTCCAAGGCGAACTGCCTACCCGCCACCTCGGTGATGCTGTGCGACTCGAAATTACCGCAAGCACTCCAGATAAACTCGTCGAGCGAATTTTAAATGAGAATAACTTACAAGAGTCTGACTGCTATCGGGTCAATGGCCCTGTTAATTTGGTGCGTTTAGTGCAAATCCCAGACCTAATTGACCGCCCAGATCTGAAGTTTGTTTCTGCAACACCTAAAATACCGACTGTTTTTAAAGAGGATGAATCTATCTTTGAGACTATCAGTAAAAAAGATATTCTTCTTCATCACCCCTATGAGAGCTTTGAGCCTGTCCTTGAATTATTACGCCAAGCCGCTAAGGATCCTCAAGTGCTTGCGATTAAACAAACGGTCTACCGCACTGGTGATGAATCTTTGGTCATGGACGCCCTCATGGAGGCGGCTAAAAATGGTAAAGAAGTCACCGTCGTGGTTGAGCTCCTTGCCCGCTTTGATGAGCAAACCAATATGCTTTGGGCTGCCAAGCTAGAAGCTGTTGGTGCCCATGTTATTTACGGCGTTGTTGGCCATAAATGTCATGCCAAGATGCTTTTAATTGTGCGCCGCGAAACCGTTTTTGCGAGTCGTGGAAAAACGAAGTCTATTTTGAAACGTTATGCGCATTTAGGTACTGGTAACTATCATCCTCGCACCGCGAAACTATATACGGATTTTGGCTTACTCACTGCTCATGAAGAAATTACGGCAGATGTCCATTTAGTTTTTCAATTAATGACTGGTACTGGTAAACAACTCGCTCTTAGCCATTTGTGGCAATCGCCATTCACGATGCAAGAAGAAATTATTAAGCATATCCGTAGTGAAACTCGGGCTGCAAAAGCAGGCAAAAAAGCTCATATTATTGCCAAGATGAATGCCCTTCTGGAACCAAGTGTGATTCAAGAGCTCTATCGCGCTTCACAAGCTGGGGTAAAAATTGATTTAATCATCCGCGGCTTCTGTGCATTAATGCCTGGTGTACCTGGCTTGTCAGATAATATAAAGGTGAGATCGATCATTGGTCGCTTCCTTGAACATCACCGCATTTATTATTTTTATGCCAATGGTCAAGAAAAAGTCTATCTTTCTAGTGCGGACTGGATGGACAGAAACCTATATCGTCGTGTTGAAATCGCGACGCCAATCCTTGATCTAGACATCAAAAAAAGAGTTATCCAAGAGGGCTTAAAAGCTCTCTTACAAGATAATCAAGCTGCTTGGCTCATGCGCTCTGAGGGTAACTATCAAAGAATTAAATCTAAAAGTAAATATCCATTTATTGCGCAACAGGAATTGCTAAAGACGATTCAGGGTTAAGTGATTTCACTCGGCGAGTCTATTACTCGGCTGATGCGATCTTTACTAAATGTAATTGAAAATATACTGCCCACGGCCAAAGTACTTTCAATATTTAATTGCGCTTTATGGCGCATCGCTACGTGTTTAACAATGGCGAGTCCCAAACCTGTTCCACCAGTATCCCGAGACCTACTTCGGTCTACGCGATAAAAGCGCTCAGTGACGCGCGCAATATGTTCTGGGGCAATACCAATGCCCGTATCACGCACGGAATATACCGCCCCACCATCAGCAGTATCCTCCCAATACATGTGTATTTCTCCGCCCTCAGGTGTATAGCGAATCGCATTGGACAACAAATTACTAAAGGCCGAAAAGATTTCTGTCTCTGCGCCTAAGATATTGTTCTGTGAGCTTTGGGATAAGCGGATAATGTGATTACCGTTGGATAAACCCCGCCCCTCTTCAGTGATGCGCATAAGCAGTTCAGGTACCTTGACAATCGCTGTCTTCGGCGATAATGGACTACTATCAAGGCGCGTCAAAATCAATAACTCTTCTACCAAAGTCAACATGCGTGAAGATTGTGCACTCATCATTTGGATATATTTTTTTCGCTCTTGATCCGACAAAGGTAAATCTCTTAAAGTTTCTAGAAATCCATTGAGAACGGTCAGTGGGGTCCTGAGTTCATGCGACACATTGGCCACAAAATCTTGGCGTATGGATTCGTTTCTTTTGAGGATAGTAACGTCTTGACTCAAGAGTAATTTACGGTTTTCTCCGTAAGGGAAAATTTGCAATAACAACATTAAATTCCCACCTACTCCCATAAAGTCTAGGTTGAGGGGTTCTGCAAAATTTTCCTGATGCATATAACTTACAAAGTCGGGATGCCTCACAAGATAAGTGATCTGCTGCCGTGCATCTCGAATCGGATCTAGGCGCAAATGTTCTTTACATATGTCATTACACCATTCAATTTGATCATCTTCATCAAGCATCACTAGGCCATTAGGGGATGCCTGTACGGCTTGAATAAAACGCTTGTACTCTACTTCAGAGCGCATAATCTCCTGACGCCAATCTTTGGATGAACGCTCTAACTGTGAAAAAATTTCTCGCCAAATCCCCAAGCCTCGACGATGACCAATGAGATCGTCATCTTTGATCGCTTTTAATAATCGATACTGGTTCCAGGATAAATAGCACACATAAATGATCAGTAGGAAGATGCTAAATAAAATTCCTTGACCTGAAGAGAAAAAGTGTCCCCAAACTGCATTTAGCAGAAAAATAAAGAATAATGCGTAAACTGTGCGAAGCCCCATGAATATCATGGAAGCTATTATTTCATGAAACGAGTGAAGGGTTACGCGTTAATCGATAACCACTACCACGAACAGTCTCGATCATCGTTTCACATCCTACTGGTGCAAGGGCTGCACGTAGTCGCTTGATATGAACATCGACAGTTCTTTCTTCAACAAACACATGATCGCCCCAAACCTTGTCTAAAAGCTGACCACGCGCATGCACACGCTCAGGGTTCGCCATCAAGAAGCGCAACAGACGAAATTCAGTTGGGCCAAGTTCAATTTTTTGCATCTCATCATGATTTTGGAATGTGACACGGTGCGTCGTAGGATCTAACTTCAGAGCATTGATTTCAATGACCTCGTCTGTCAACTGCGGTGATTTACGACGCAGTACGGCACGAATTCTAGCAACCAGCTCTTTTGGTGAAAATGGCTTGGTTAAGTAATCATCAGCACCAGCATCTAAACCAGCAATCTTATCCATTTCTTCTGAACGTGCTGTTAAGAAGATAATCGGAATATCCTTCGTGCGATCATTACTACGTAAGTCTTTAGCAAACTGTATACCAGACTTACCAGGCAGCATCCAATCTAAGACGATTAAGTCAGGCAAAACGTCACGCATAAGCATTGCAGCTTGATCCGCTTGAAAAGCTCTAACTGGCAAAAACCCTTCATAACTAAGATTGACAGATATTAACTCTGCAATAGATGGTTCGTCTTCAACGATGAGTATGCTGCTAGCCATATTATTTATTTGCCTCTTGCAAGAGTTGCTCGTGAGGGAGATGTCTCACATCCATACCCTTATCTACATAAATTACAAATTCGGAAATATTCTTCGCGTGATCACCAATTCTTTCGACAGCTTTAGCGATAAACAAAATCTCAAGTGCTGTTGAAATAATACGTGGATCTTCACTCATGTATGAGTTTAACTTGCGAACAAAACCACGGAACTCATTATCGATTTCTAAATCATCTGCAACAATAATTGCAGCAGCCTTAGAATCCATTCTTGCAAATGCATCTAATGAACGGCGTAACAATCCCAATGCCATTTGACCTGCAATACGAATTTCAGCCACATTAATTTGATAAGGGGCATTGACTTCGACAATCTTCCTAATTCGTGATGCAATATGATCAGCCTCATCGCCCACACGCTCTAAGTTAGAAATTGCCTTTGCAATAGCAAGTACTAAGCGAAGATCTTTAGCAGTCGGTTGACGGCGCGCCAAAATTTCCGCGCACTCTTTATCGATATTAATTTCAAAATCATTAACAGCTTTTTCTTTTGTATTCACATCAGAGGCTAATTCAGCATCCATTGTCGAAAAGGCCTTCATTGCGTTGGCAACTTGAGATTCTACCAAGCCACCCATTTCTAATAAATGTGCATTAACAGCATTTAAGTCCGCGTCAAATTGTGTAGATAAATGTTTTTCAGTCATTTCGTTCCCCTATAAGCTTCTTTATTTAACCAAAACGACCAGTAATATAATCTTCTGTTTCTTTACGATCAGGCTTTAAGAAAATTTGCTTTGTTTCATTAAATTCAATTAATTCACCTAAATACATGAAGGCAGTAAAGTCAGATACGCGGGCTGCTTGTTGCATGTTGTGCGTCACAATAGCTACTGTATAGTCATTTTTGAGTTCGTGCACCAACTCCTCAACTTTACCTGTAGAAATCGGATCAAGCGCTGATGTTGGCTCATCCAGTAATAATACAGATGGCTTAACCGCAACACCACGTGCGATACACAAACGTTGTTGCTGTCCACCAGACAAAGATAAACCACTTTGATTAAGCTTTTCTTTGACTTCATTCCAAAGTGCCGCTTTATTCAGAGCCCATTCGACACGCTCGTCCATATCCGCTTTATTCAGGTTTTCATAGAGCTTAACTCCAAACGCTATATTGTCATAGATAGTCATCGGAAATGGTGTTGGCTTTTGGAAAATCATCCCAACTTTAGAACGTAGTAAGTTTAAGTCACGATCTTTATCGAGGATGTTCTCACCATAAAGATTAATTTGCCCTTCAGCGCGCTGACCAGGGTACAAGTCATACATACGATTAAAAGTACGTAACAAAGTCGATTTACCACAACCAGAAGGTCCAATAAATGCAGTGACTTTATTCTCAGCAATATTCAGATTAACATTTTTGAGTCCTTTAAACTTTCCATAAAAAAAGTCTAAATTATGAACTTCAATGGCATTCTTCAAATTTGATGTCTCTAGCGTCATGATTTCTCTCTAAAAAATACGCGGGCAAGAATATTTAGGCCCAAAACTGTTAATGTAATAATTAATGCTCCACCCCATGCTAAGTTCACCCAATTCTCATAAGGACTTAATGCAAATTGGTAAATAACAACAGGTAAATTAGACATAGGTTTATTCATGTCTGTTGAAAAGAACTGGTTATTAAGGGCCGTAAATAGGAGTGGTGCTGTTTCGCCGCTAACACGCGCCACAGCTAACAAAATACCTGTCATAACGCCACTCTTAGCAGCTCTCAAAATGACCGAAAATGATACTTTCCATTTAGGAGCGCCCAGAGCATAAGCCGCTTCACGTAAAGTTACCGGCACTAAACGCAACATATTTTCTGTAGTCTTCAGAACCACTGGTACGGCTAAGATAGATAAAGCAAGTGTTCCAGCCCAGCCAGAAAAGTGTTTAACTTGTGCGACATAGATCGCATAAACGAAAAGTCCAATCACGATCGAAGGTGCAGATAACATAATGTCCGTCACAAATCTTGTAATGCCAGCAATCTTACTGCGATCACCGTATTCAGCCATAAATATTCCTGCCAAAACACCGATTGGGGTACTAATCAGAGTACACGATGCGACCATCATGAGTGACCCAACCATGGCATTAACCATACCACCACCGACTGAGCCAGGGGCTGGGGTACTTTGCGTAAAGAAATCTGTGCTTAAAGCGGCAAATCCTTTAGAAATTAGAATGAACAAAATCCACAGTAAAACGACCATTCCTAGAGTCATGGCAAACAGTGATAAGGTAAGCCCTATCCGATTGCTACGCTTTCTTTTGTTGTAGATCCCAGTATCCATAAATTAACTCTTCGCTCCCTTTTGTTTTTCCATTTTGAACAACATCCACTTGGCGAGCGATAGTACTATAAAGGTAATTATGAATAGTGCTAAACCTAACGCAAATAATGATGAATAATGCAATCCTGGCTCCGCTTCACCGAACTCATTAGCTAGGGTTGAGGCAATCGATGATCCCGGAGAAAATAAAGACGCCTTAATCCGGTGCGCATTACCAATCACAAAAGTAACCGCCATCGTCTCTCCGAGTGCACGTCCGAGTCCTAACATGATGCCACCAACCACACCTACTTGTGTATAAGGTAAGACGATGCGTGTCACTACCTCCCAGGTAGTACAGCCAATGCCATAAGCAGATTCTTTAAGGACGGGTGGAACAATCTCAAATACGTCGCGCATCACAGAAGTAATAAAGGGTACCACCATAAACGCAAGGATCAAACCCGCAGATAGAAAACCAATTCCGTTTGGCGTCCCTTGAAATAAGGCACCAATCACAGGCACTTGACCAATCGTATCAGTCAAAAATGGCTGTACATACTTAGCATACAATGGTGCAAAAACAAACAGACCAAACATACCGTAAATAATCGATGGTACCGCTGCAAGAAGTTCTACCGCAGTTCCTAAAGGCTTACGTAGCCAATTAGGGCACATCTCGGTTAAGAACACAGCAATGCCAAAACTGAGAGGAACCGCAATGACCAAAGCCAAGGTGGCGGTAACTACGGTGCCATAAATCGAGGTTAATCCACCAAACTTTTGTTTTTGAACATCCCATTCTGAACTAATAAAGAATCCTGGGCCAAACTCTTTTAACGTTGGCCATGCAGTGATAAATAATGAAATTATAATTCCAGCTAAAACAATTAATACGAGTGATGCAAAAAATAAAGTTATTTTATGAAAAAGAAAATCTTGAATCTTTTGATTGCGAACAATCTTTTGCATTTCTGGGGTGAGCTGTATTCCCGACGACATACTTGTCATTTTATTTTCCATAAAAAACTGTATTTAACTATGTTGAAAAGATGACACCCCGAATTGCTCCGGGGTGTTTAAACCAAATATTACTTAGCGATTTGTGACCAGACATTCTTTCTAATGTAATCTTCCACATTAGGTGGAATGTCAACGTAATCTAAGTCAGCTGCAATCTTGTCACCTGCATTGGAGAATGCCCACTCAAAGAACTTGAGTGCTTCATTTGATCTCTCTTTGTTGGCCGGGTTCTTGTACATCAGGATGAATGATGCACCTGCAATCGGCCATGAAGTTGCGCCAGGTGCATTCGTCAAGGAAATACCCATACCTGGTGTTGAAGACCAGTTAGCGCCAGATGCCGCAGCTTTAAATGAGGCTAACGATGGTGAAACAAATTTACCATCAGCGTTCTTTAACTGCATTGTTGTCATTTTATTGAGCTTTGCATAAGCAAACTCAACATAACCAATAGAACCTTTAACACGCGTCACGTTTGCAGCTACACCCTCGTTACCTTTACCACCAACGTTAGAGTCCGCAGGCCATTTTACTGTGGCGCCTTGACCAACGGTATCTGCCCATGATTTACTGACTTTAGATAAGTAATCTGTAAAAACAGCAGTTGTTCCTGAACCATCTGAGCGGTGTACAACAGTGATTGCTTGATTTGGTAATTTCTTACCTGGATTTACAGCAGCAATTTGCACAGCGTTCCAGTTCGTAATGTCGCCTCTAAATATAGCTGCTAAAACGTCGCCATCAATTTTTAATTCGCCAGGTGCAAAGCCTTCTAAGTTAACTACAGGAACAACTCCTCCAATGATCAATGGGAATTGAACCATTGCATCTCTATCCAACTCAGGACCTTTTACAGGATTGTCAGTTCCACCAAAATCAACAGTCTTTTCACGGATCTGCTTGACACCACCAGAAGAACCAATGGAAGCATAGTTCACTTTGTTCTTAGTGATTTTTTGATACTCTTCAGCCCACTTACTATAAACAGGTGCTGGGAAAGTAGCACCCGCCCCAGTAATATCGATTGCCTTAGCGCTGATAGAAGATGTTACTAATGCTCCTAAGACCGCTAACTTTAGAATTTTATTACGCATATTTTTCCTTATTAGTTATAAGTCGAATGACTTGATAGAACTTTAATCTACCAATGTGAGGAAAATATGACAAAACCATTATTTGTCACTAGATTTAAAAATTTATTTATAAATCAGTCAGTTTTGAGTCTCAACGGGTATGTTTTGCGCAATTTTCTCGGCAAAAAGCTGGGCTGAATCTAGGGTTTTTGCCTCAACCATCACCCGTAAAACAGGTTCTGTGCCAGAAGCTCTGATCAAAACTCGACCCGTTTGCCCAAGTTCTTCTTCGACTTGAGCTTGAGACTGTAGTAAGTTTTGATCTTCTTTCCAATTGTACTGTTTTTTATAACGAATATTCAAAAGTACTTGGGGATACATTTGTATTTTCTCTAATCTTTCACGAATCCCTTTACCACTGCGTCGAATCGTGGCTAAGACCTGTAAGGCAGCTACTATGCCATCACCCGTCGTATGTTTGTCTAGGAATATCAGATGCCCTGAACTCTCGCCACCCATCATCCAATCATTTTGCTTTAATTTTTCCAAAACATAACGGTCGCCTACTGCTGCCCTAGCAAATGGCACGCCTAATTCTTTAAAAGCATTTTCAATAGCCATATTAGTCATCAAAGTACCCACCGCACCCCGAACCTCTTTACCAGACTCAATGCGATCTTTGGCAACTAAATACAAAAGCTCATCCCCGTTAAATAAACCCCCTTGAGCATCGATCATCTGCAGGCGATCCGCGTCGCCATCCAAACAAATGCCATGATCAGCACCTTCTGCGATGACCCGGGCAATGCAAGTTTGTGGAGCAGTTGCACCGACTTGATCATTGATATTAAATCCATTGGGCTGATTACCCATAGGAATAACCTCCGCACCCAGCTCATGAAAAACATTAGGCGCAATGTGATAGGCCGCCCCATGCGCACAATCGACTACCAGTTTTAATCCATGCAAATCAAATTGATTCGGAAATGTGCTTTTACAAAATTCGATATAACGCCCAGCAGCATCATCTAACCTACGTACCTTCCCCATCTCCATGGAAGTCGCACAAATAAAGGGTGTTTCTAGCATCTCTTCAATTTGATTCTCAACCGTATCAGGCAACTTATCGCCCTGATCGGAGAAAAACTTAATGCCGTTATCTTGATAAGGATTATGGGATGCGGATATCACTACCCCAGCAGATAATCGTAATGCTCTAGTGAGGTAAGCAACCCCAGGTGTCGGTATGGGCCCACATAAAACCACATCAACGCCTGCCGCTGTAAATCCTGCCTCTAAGGCAGATTCCAGCATATACCCTGAAATTCGAGTGTCCTTACCAATTAAAACGGTTGCCCGGCCATGACCACCACCTTGCTTTGCAAATACTTTACCCGCCGCATAACCCAGGCGCATCATAAAGTCAGGCGTGATCGGAAATAAGCCTACTTCGCCGCGAATACCGTCGGTACCAAAATATTTTTTGTTCATGACTAGATTTTATTATGAATTAGATAAGGTTCTCATTGTGCATCGCTGACCATACTTTCATCGCCTCTACACTAGGCTTTACATCATGTACCCGTATGACTTTAGCGCCTCTTTCTATGGCCAATAGGGCCGCAGTAACACTGGCTGTTGTCAGATCACTGTCTTGCCCGAGAATCTTAGATAAAGTTTTTTTACGAGATAGTCCAACTAATAATGTCGCCCCTTGCAGATGTAACTCGCCCAGGCGATGTAATAAGGTGAGATTATGCTGAGCTGTTTTACCAAACCCAAAACCCGGATCAATCGCCATTCTTTGACGATCAATCCCCTGCAAAGATAACTGCGTAATTTTATCCCGCAAAAATTGTCCAACCTCTTCGACTACATGCCCATAACTCGGTTGCTCTTGCATCGTAAGAGGACTATTTTGCATATGCATAATGCACAAGCCAACATCAGCAGAAGACGCGGCAATTCGTATATTCTCAGGATCTTGAAAACCCCTGATGTCATTGAAGATATCTACCCCAATGGCTAAAGCTTGCTGCATCGTGTTTGCCTTATAACTATCCAGAGATAGCGCCACGCCCGCAGACTGTAACTTTTCTAAGACAGGAAATATCCGATCTTGCTCTTCAGAAGCACTCAAGGGAGTTGCCCCAGGTCTTGTAGACTCTCCGCCTAAATCAATGATTTTTGCACCATCTTCAATCATCTGAAAGGCGTGATCAACTGCCCTTGATGTGTCAAAGTATTGACCGCCATCTGAAAAGGAATCGGGAGTCACATTTAAAATCCCCATCACCACAGGAGTTGGATTTTCTTCCCAATCAAAATAAAAACGCCCACAGCGCCATGCTGTGGGCTTAATATCCTCTAAAGCCATCATTAAACCGTAGCCGGAGCACTTCCTTGGGCTGGAGTTGGCGTACTTCCGTCGCCACCTGATGGAGCGATTGGGTCAGAAACCTTAGGCGGTCTTGGAGGACTTCCAGACATAATGTCGTTGACCTGATCTGCATCAATCGTTTCCCACTCAAGCAAAGCAAGTACCATGGCCTCTACTTTGTCACGATTGGTTTCTAAGAGATGTTTAGCTAAGGCATATTGGTTATCCACCAAAGAGCGAATCTCAGCATCAACCTTTTGCTGGGTCGCCTCGGAAACCGTCTTCGAATTCATACGTCCAAAGACACTTTCAGACTCGGTATCAACATACACCATAGTTCCCAAGGACTCACTCATCCCATAACGTGTAACCATATCTCGTGCCATTTTAGTGGCCCGCTCGAAATCGTTCGATGCTCCAGTACTCATGGAATTTAGAAACACCTCTTCAGCAGCTCGACCACCAAATAAAATCGCTAAATCTTCCAACATACGATCTTTATATAAATTAACGCGATCAAATTCAGGTAATTGCCATGTAATCCCTAAAGCCATACCACGGGGCATAATCGTCACTTTATGAACAGGGTCAGCTTTTGGCAACAACTTAGCCACCACCGCGTGTCCAGACTCATGATAGGCCGTATTGCGTCTCTCATCTTCACGCATGACCGCAGACTTTCTTTCAGGTCCCATGTAAATCTTATCTTTAGCATCCTCAAAATCGCTCATATCGACTGCACGCTTGTTTCTTCGTGCGGCAAAAAGAGCAGCTTCATTAACTAGGTTAGCTAAATCTGCGCCTGAAAAACCAGGCGTACCGCGTGCTAAAACAGCCGCATCTACGTCAGCGTTAGCTGGTACTTTGCGCATATGGACTTTCAGAATCTGCTCACGACCACGAATGTCAGGCAATCCAACAAAGACTTGACGGTCAAAACGGCCTGGACGCAATAAAGCTTTATCAAGCACGTCGGAGCGGTTTGTCGCAGCGATGACGATCACACCACTATTGGCTTCAAAGCCGTCCATCTCCACCAACATTTGATTGAGTGTCTGTTCTCTTTCGTCGTTGCCGCCACCAGTTCCTGCTCCACGATGACGACCTACGGCATCAATTTCATCAATAAAGATAATGCAAGGCGCTTGCTTTTTAGCGTTTTCAAACATATCACGCACTCGAGCCGCACCAACACCCACAAACATTTCCACAAAATCTGATCCAGATATTGCAAAAAATGGTACCTTGGCTTCGCCAGCAATCGCTCTAGCCAAAAGTGTTTTACCTGTTCCTGGAGGCCCAACTAATAAAACACCGCGCGGAATTCGCCCACCGAGTTTTTGAAATTTCGA
The DNA here is from genome assembly GCA_040403635.1 of Polynucleobacter sp. Taxonomy (GTDB): domain Bacteria; phylum Pseudomonadota; class Gammaproteobacteria; order Burkholderiales; family Burkholderiaceae; genus Polynucleobacter. The sequence continues at coordinate 61,999 of JBBAKF010000004.1, read as the reverse complement.
GGGGTCTTTTAAGAAATCTACCAGTTCTGATACTTCTGATTTAGCTTCATCGCAACCTGCTACATCACCAAAATTAACAGAATTACTATTCTCATCAATTAAGCGCGCTTTGGATTTTCCGAATGAGAATGCACCACCCTTACCGCCGCCTTGCATTTGACGCATCATGAAGAACCAAAAACCAATGATTAAAAGTGTGGGTCCAAGATAGTAAAGAGCAGACACGAGTAAGTTGGGCTCGTCCTCAGCCTTACCTGTAACCTGTACACCGTACTTCATCAAATCCCCTACCATCCAAATGTCGCCTGGAGTGAGAATGCTGTATCGATTACCATCTACGGCGGTCACTTGCAGGTTTCGGCCTTGTACATCTACCCGGCGTACTTTCCCAGACTTGGCGTCCTCCATAAACTGCGAATAAGTAACCTGACTTTGAGTACTAGTCTTGTCAAATTGCTTAAAGAAGGTAAAGACAACCAGTGCTACGATCAGCCATATGCCGACTTTTTGCATCGTTTGATTATTCAAAATATCTCCAAAATCCGAATTATTTGGTACATGTATAGTAGATAATTCTACTACCCATCATTTTCAAGTGCTGAATAAGAATTAATATATTCCTATTCTGTCAGTAATTTAATCAATAGTCAATAAATACAATGACTTATATATTTAATCACTTTGCTAAGTCTTTAAAAACCTCCCTAGCAAAAAGGTTTCTGCTGAGCGCGTTCTTGATGCCTGTGGTTTTCTAGGGGCCACAACTTTAAATACTTTCTTAAATGATTCCACAATTTGACTATAACCACTGCCATGAAAGCATTTAATCAATAAAGCGCCTTCAGGGTGTAGGTGCATTTGTGAAAACTCGAGGGCCAGCTCAGCGAGATTACCCATGCGCGCTGCATCGGCGAGCGCAACCCCAGATAAATTCGGGGCCATGTCCGATAAAACCAAGTGTACTTTTTGTTGTGCGCTTTGCCCATCTTTGAATATAGCTTGCTCTAATAACTCTAAAACAGACTCTTCTCTAAAGTCACCTAGTAAAAAAGTCACGTCAGCAATAGCCTCCATGGGCAACAGATCAATGGCGATAATCTTGCCATCGGGCTTACCCGGCTCAATAGTGGTATTTTTTTTACCCAACTCCACGAGACGATTCCGGGCATACTGACTCCAACTTCCGGGCGCACTGCCCAAGTCAACTATCGTCATACCCGCTTTAATCAAGTAATCCTGATCGTCAATCTCCTTCAGCTTGTAGGCGGCACGAGCGCGATAACCCTCTCGTTGCGCCATTTTTACGTAAGGATCATTAAGATGGTCTTGTAGCCATTCTTTGTTAAATTTATTTTTAGCCACTAGAGATTTTAAAAAAACACTTTCTGTATAGAGTTAAGTCAGCGATAATACGCATTATGACTATTTTAGAACTTGATTCAACAACACGCTCAGATTTACGCTCAAAAGCACACAATATTTCTCCAACTGTCATGATCGGTGCCGACGGTCTGACTCCCGGGGTTCTCAAAGAAGCTGAGATCGCTCTTTCGTCACATGAACTCATAAAAATCAGAGTGCTTGGTGACGACCGTGAAGCGCGACTCGAAATTTATGAAGCGATTTGCGAAAAATTACATGCCGCTAAGGTTCAACACATCGGCAAATTACTTGTCATTTATCGCCCTAATTTAAAAACGGGTGCAAGCTCTTCCGCTCCCCGTAAGTCAACCCGTAATGAAGATGGATTTGGTAAACCTAGAACCGTCATGGTCAAAAAGTTTACCCGTAATCCTCAAAAACGCCCTAAAGCAATTGCCACAAAAGTGTTGGGTAATGAACGTGTTGCCGCTGGAGGGCAAATCAAACGCGTCAAACCACGTCTAAAAAGTGTGAAGAAAAGACAGCTCGGGTAAAACCTCTCAAGTAGTGCTCTGCCGCATTGGCTTATATTGCGCTGAGACCCAATAGACCCATCCACACAAAATGACTTCAATAATAAATAACGTACTAGAAATACGATGCAGTAAATTAAACTCGCTCGCAAAAGGTGATTGCATCACTGGCGCACCTTGGTTTAACGCAGTTTCTCTTAACTCATGCATCATCGGTTGAATGATAAAAGACCCTATTAAAGTTAATAGTATGCCGAGTAATAAAAGCCAGCGAATTGTTTTATAGCCCTCATAACCTCTTTTAATTAAGAGATTAGCAAAGATGAGTAAAAAAACACTGATGCTTAAACTAAAAACACTAGCGTTTTTAAAAATCTCCCCAGCAATCATTCCGGCAACTTGCTTATCATCTAAGTAGTTAAATAGCGTAGGAGTCACCAGAAATCCAATTGTGGTCAAGCCTCCAAAAAGAATGCCTGAAAGGATTAAAAAGAGGCGTTGAGCGATTGGGGAAATAAATATCCTTTTAGACTAGACAGATTGATGGACTAATTAGATATAGTGAACTGCGATAATTTCTACTTCGCGATCACCTCCTGGAGCCGCCACTTTAACAACATCTCCAGCTTCTTTACGAATCAAAGCTCTGGCAATGGGAGAACTAATCGAAATTTTATTAGCCTCAAGGTCAGCTTCATCATCACCCACAATTTGGTAGGTCATTTTGCTACCATCTTCTAAGTTTTCAAGTTCTACGGTTGCCCCAAAAACCACCTTACCATCCGCATCAATTAAAGTAGGGTCTATGATCTGTGCCCCAGCTAACTTACTCTCAACTTCCTTGATTCTGCCTTCAATGAAAGCCTGTTTTTCTTTCGCAGCATCATATTCGGCATTTTCAGATAAATCACCCTGAGCGCGTGCTTCCGAAATCGCGTTGATGACAGCGGGTCTCTCAACTGATTTTAATCGCTGCAACTCTTCTTTGAGGCGCTCTACACCTTTGGTAGTAATTGGAATAGTACTCATAAAATCACTCTTTTAAAATAAGTTATTGTAAGGATTGATGCAAACTTTGCAAATCATAGACCTCAAGTTCATTGATGGCTCGCAAACCCTCAACAGCTGCAAGTGCCGCACTAATCGTCGTGTAGTAGGTAACCCTATTCGATTGCGATGTCGTGCGAATTGAGCGTGAATCGGCAATTTCAGCCCTATTCTCATCTACAGTAGTAAATACTAAAGTAATTTCACCATTTTTGATCAAATCAACAATATCAGGTCGCCCTTCTTTAACCTTATTGACTGATTTCACAGGGATACCAGCAGCTTCAATCGCTTTGGCAGTGCCACGTGTAGCAACAATCGGATAGCCCATGCTATGCAGCATTTTTGCAACCTCAACAGCTTTTGGTTTGTCACTGTTTTTCACGGAGAGTAAAACTGTGCCGCTACTTGGGAGCAAGGTGCTTGCTGCTAATTGCGATTTAAATAAAGCCTCCCCAAAGGTCCGGCCAACTCCCATAACCTCTCCAGTCGAGCGCATCTCTGGTCCCAAAATAGGATCCACTCCAGGAAATTTGTTAAATGGAAATACCGCTTCCTTGACCGAGAAATAACTTGGCTTAACTTCATCGCCAATCCCTTGCTCATCCAGCGATTTACCAGCCATACAACGCGCCGCTATCTTCGCTAGTTGTAAGCCGGTTGCTTTCGAAACAAATGGCACTGTACGTGATGCTCTTGGATTAACCTCTAAGACATAAACAACGTCCTTGCCATCGATTTGCTGTATCGCAAATTGGACATTCATTAAACCAACAACATGCAATCCCATTGCCATAGCTTGCGTTTGGCGACGGAGTTCCTCAATAGTTTCTTCAGACAAAGTGTAGGGTGGCAATGAACAGGCAGAGTCTCCTGAGTGCACTCCGGCTTGCTCAACATGCTCCATCACCCCACCAATGAAGACGCGCTTACCGTCACTAATACAATCCACGTCACACTCTATAGCCTCATTTAAGAAGCGGTCTAGTAAGACAGGCGAATCATGGGAGACTTTAACCGCTTCACGCATATACCGTTCTAAATCAAAACCATCATTCACGATTTCCATAGCACGCCCCCCCAACACATAGGACGGACGAACTACTAATGGATAACCAATTTCTAAGGCGAGCTTGAGAGCCTCATCTTCCGTTCTGGCAGTTCGATTAGGTGGTTGTCTGAGTTGTAACTCATGCAATAACTGCTGAAAACGCTCGCGATCTTCAGCGGCGTCAATCATGTCTGGCGAAGTCCCAATAATCGGCACCCCATTAGCTTCTAAATCAAGTGCAAGCTTCAAAGGCGTCTGTCCACCATACTGCACAATCACCCCTAAGGGCTTTTCTAAGGCAACGATTTCTAAAACATCCTCTAAAGTCAAGGACTCAAAATAAAGGCGGTCGGAGGTGTCAAAATCCGTCGAAACAGTTTCAGGATTGCAATTGACCATAATGGTTTCGTAACCATCTTCGCGCATAGCAAGTGCTGCATGTACACAGCAGTAATCGAATTCAATACCCTGTCCGATTCGGTTAGGGCCGCCACCTAAGACCATAATTTTTTGCTTACCCGTCGGGTTTGCTTCACAGACACCATCTGGATTTTCGTAAGTGGAATACATGTATGCTGTATTCGTCGCAAACTCCGCAGCACAGGTGTCAACCCGCTTGTAAATGGGTCGAATATCAAACTCATGGCGACGCAGGCGGACTAAACTTTGATCAGAATTCATCAGGCGCGCTAAGCGACGATCAGAAAATCCTTTTTGTTTGACAAAGCGTAACTCTTCAGGACTTAATGTCTCTAGTTGTCGTTGGGCAATAGTTTTTTCAAGGGCAATAATTTCTTCGATCTGTACCAAAAACCAAGGGTCAATGGCCGTGTGTTTATGCACCTCCGCCAAGGTAAGACCTGCTCTAAAAGCATCACCCACATACCAAATCCGCTCCGGTCCTGGTGATTTAATCTCTAAAATAATTTCATCTAAATCCGTCGTTTTCTCATCAAAGCCGTCGACACCAACCTCTAAGCCCCGCAGCGCCTTTTGAATCGACTCTTGGAAAGTTCTACCTATCGCCATCACCTCACCAACAGATTTCATCTGCGTAGTTAAGTGCTTATCCGCCTCAGGGAACTTTTCAAACGCAAATCGCGGAACTTTAGTCACCACATAATCAATAGCAGGTTCGAAAGAAGCTGGTGTTGCTCCCCCCGTAATCTCATTTTGCAACTCATCTAAAGTAAAACCAACCGCTAATTTAGCCGCAATCTTCGCAATCGGAAACCCAGTTGCCTTAGATGCTAAAGCGGATGAGCGAGATACTCGCGGATTCATTTCAATCACAATCATGCGACCATCAACAGGATTAATTGCAAACTGCACATTCGAACCACCAGTATCTACCCCAATTTCACGTAACACTGCGATCGCAGCGTTTCTCATGATTTGGTATTCACGGTCCGTCAATGTTTGTGCTGGAGCCACCGTAATAGAATCCCCTGTGTGGACTCCCATTGGATCAAAATTCTCAATCGAGCAGACGATAATGCAATTATCGTGGTGATCTCTGACCACCTCCATCTCATACTCTTTCCAACCCAATAAAGATTCTTCAATCAATAACTCATGGGTTGGTGATAAATCCAAACCACGCTTACAAATTTCTTCAAACTCTTGTCGGTTGTAAGCAATACCGCCGCCAGAACCACCCATCGTAAATGATGGTCGAATAATGACGGGATAGCCATTTCCACCAGTCAGCTTCGCAATTTCCTGTTGGACTTGTTGTGCCGCTTCCCAAGAATGCGCCACATCAGATTTAGCAGAACCTAAACCTATTTTGGTCATTGCTTGTTTAAATTTTTGTCGATCTTCTGCTTTATCAATGGCTTGCGGTGATGCGCCGATGAGCTCACAATTGTATTTTTCTAAAATGCCATTACGGAACAAATCTAATGCGCAATTGAGCGCCGTTTGTCCACCCATCGTTGGCAAAATTGCATCTGGCTGCTCTTTCTCAATAATTCTCTCAAGAACTTCCCACGTGATGGGTTCGATATAAGTCACATCCGCCATTTCTGGATCAGTCATGATGGTTGCAGGATTACTATTGACTAGGATGACCTTATAACCTTCGTCGCGCAAAGCCTTACAAGCTTGTGCACCTGAGTAATCAAACTCACATGCCTGTCCAATCACAATTGGACCTGCTCCAATAATTAAGATACTTTCTATATCACTTCGCTTTGGCATCTATACTCTCACATCAAATCTATAAAACGATCGAACAAATATCCCACATCTTGTGGACCCGGAGATGCTTCTGGATGACCCTGAAAACAAAAAGCCGGCCGATCCAGCCAAGCCATCCCCTGTAGTGATCCATCAAACAGAGAAATATGCGTTGCTTCCACGTTTTTAGGTAAGCTTGGTTCATCGACAGCAAATCCATGATTTTGGGAAGTTATCACTACTTTTCCAGTTTTTAAGTCCTTGACTGGGTGATTTGCCCCATGATGACCAAACTTCATTTTTACTGTTTTAGCTCCTGCTGCAAGTCCCATAATTTGATGACCTAAGCAAATTCCAAATAACGGAATTTTCTTATCCAAAAAGACCTTGGTTGCTTCGATCGCATATGCACAAGGCTGTGGGTCACCAGGGCCATTCGATAAGAACACGCCATCAGGGTTCATAGCTAAGACCTCTTGAGCAGATGTTTGCGCTGGGACAACTGTCACACGACAGCCTCTTTGCGCTAGCATGCGCAAAATATTTCTTTTGACCCCAAAATCATAGGCAACGACATGCTTAGTTGCTTTGATCTGATTAAATCCTGTTTGACCATCTGGGCCAGATAAGTGCCACTCACCATCATTCCACTCATAGGGGCTCTCAGTAGTAACTACCTTAGCTAAGTCTAAGCCAATCATGCCTGGGAATGAATTCAAGTGTTGGCTTGCTGTTTGTATTAAGCTCTCAATCGATTGTCCATACTCACCAGTCGCAATGGCGCCATTTTGCGCTCCATGCTCTCGTAGGTGTGTCGTCAAATGACGAGTATCAATCTCAGAGATCCCCACAACACCTTGCTCAACCAGAAAATCTTGTAGAGATTGTTGGCTTCTAAAGTTAGAGGCTATCGGTGAAAGGGCGCGAATAATAATTCCAGATGCATAAATCTTTTTCGATTCGTTATCTTGTCCATTGACCCCAACATTACCAATATGTGGGTAGGTTAAGGTAACCAGTTGTTGTGTATAGCTAGGATCTGTAAATATTTCCTGATAGCCGGTCATGGAAGTGTTGAAAACAACCTCGCCGGAGCTAACCCCGGATATACCAATGGCTTTTCCAATAAATTTTGTGCCATCTGCAAGCACAAGGACCGCAGGTGGAAGTTGGGAAGTTAAAGTAGTCAATTTATTTTTTGATAGTGGCAGCAAGTCATTCTCCATTACCCTGCTGCCCTAAATCTACTTTCCCCGAAGTCTTATCCCGGAGGTGAGTTGTTCGGGAGGAAATTTTTTTTAGCGTTAGGGATATGTAGGAAGTTACTAAACACTTACATTATACCAAGCAAAAAATAATCCCCTCAAAATTATCAACTTTTTAAGACTTTTGATTGCTGAGCAATGACGTCTTGGATTTGTAAAAGTACATTCTTATCCTCCATCGTACTAATATCTCCAGGATCTCGATACTCTGCAATGGCTTGCAATGCCCGGCGTACAATTTTTCCAGAACGAGTTTTAGGTAAGGCTTCGACAATATAAATTCTTGCGGGTCTTGCCACAGAGCCTAATTGCTGGTCAACCACCGACATTAACTCTTTTTCTAAATTGGCAATGTGTTGATTATTTTTAGGAATCGTAAAGGCAATCGCGACCTGGCCCTTTAATTCGTCAGCAATACCTACAACTGCCACTTCGGCAACATTCGAATGACTCGAAATACTTTCCTCAATTTCCCGCGTCCCAAGACGATGGCCTGCCGTGTTGATCACATCATCGGTTCTACCTAAGATAAAGAAATATCCATCCTCATCTTTAATTCCCCAATCAAATGTCGAGTAAACCAGTCGATCCTCAAAGCCTTGCCAATAAGTACTTACAAAACGCTTGTCATCACCCCAGACTGTTTGCATACACCCAGGAGGTAAAGGACCTTCAATGGCTAATAAGCCTTTTTGATGCGGCGGTAATTCTTCCCCTGTGACATCATCGAGTAACTTCATGTTGTAGCCAAAAACAGGAACACCTGGCGAGCCAAATTTATTGGGCATTGCCTCAATACCTCGCTGTAAAGACAAAATTGGCCAGCCTGTTTCGGTTTGCCAATAATTATCAATAATAGGTTTCTTAATCGCTTGTGATATCCATTGCGCAGTAGGCTCATCAAGCGGCTCACCTGCCAAGAAAAATGCTTTTAATGAGGATAAATCCCGCTCCTCAATGAATTTTGTATCTTGCTTTTTTAATACCCGGATCGCTGTAGGCGAGGAAAACATGATGGATACGCGATACTTCTCTACTAAATGCCACCAAATACCAGGATCTGGTTTTAAGGGTGTACCCTCAAACATAATCGTTGCCATACCTTGAATCAAGGGTCCATAAATAATGTATCCATGGCCAACAACCCAGCCAATATCAGAGGTACAAAACATTGTTTGCCCTGGCTTGGCACAAAAAATATAGTCCATCGAAGTTGCAAGTGCTACTGCATAGCCACCTGTATCTCTTTGCACCCCTTTGGGTTTACCTGTTGTGCCTGATGTATATAAAATATAAGACGGATCTGTCGCCTCTAACCATTCACACTCCACCAAACTATCGAGATGCTTTTGCCTTTCCTGCGCATAATCTAAATCACGGTTTGCAATCGTTTCATAAGCGCACAAGCCTCGAGAGACAATCAAAACATGTTCAGGCTTATAGGTAGATATTTGAATGGCTTCATCCAACAAGGGTTTGTAGGGCACCACCTTGCCCGCACGCATCCCCGCCTCAGCAGTAATGATCATTCTCGGCTTCGCATCTTCAATCCGCGCCGCAAGGCTATGGGAAGCAAAACCACCAAATACGACTGAATGAATCGCCCCTAGGCGCAAAACAGCTAACATGGCAAAGCAAGCTTGCGCAACCATCGGCATGTAAATCAATACGCGATCACCCTTACCCACTCCGTGTGACTTTAAAATCGCCGCCATGCGATTGACTTCTGTATGAAGCTCTTGATAGGTGTAGGATGTCTCCGTATTCGTTTCTACGGAAACTACGATTAGCGCAGTTTGCTGAGCTCGGTCTTTTAGATGTCGATCAATCGCGTTGTAACAAATACTCGTTTGCCCCCCGACAAACCACTTCGCAAATGGCGGAGATGAATAGTCAAGTACCTGATCAAAAAGCTTTTTCCAGAAAATTCTTTTAGCCTGCTCACCCCAAAAAATCTCGGGCTGCTCAATCGATTGTAGGTGTGTTTGAAGATACTTTCCCATACGTACTCCCTCAATTATTTTTTATCGGAATTTTTTGTCGTAATAGATTTATTTTGCGTATTTTTGTTTGTACTAATGTTTGCCGCTCCCTTGCTAGGTGTTGTCGATTTACTTGTCTTACTATTAGTGTTTGAGGTCCCGTTTTTAACAGGCGAAGACTTTCCTTGATTAGTTGCTGTGGTGACCTTGCCAGAATTCGTATCCCGCGGATTGTAATTTGCTAAATTACTCGGAACCGCAACACATTTTTTTCCTTTACATCTCATTACGACCGGCACAGGCGCAAATTCTCGCTCCAAACTTAAAATAGGATTTTGCGCAATCTCTAATGGAACGTTCGTAGAGTGCGTTTCATTTTTAGGTATCAAAATTGTTGATCCCGATCGAATTTTCATACCTTTCGGTATTTTATTAACTTCCCTAATTTGCTCAGGCTCAATCTGCAAGCGACTCGACACACTCTCAACAGTTTCAGTTCTATCTAACTTCAAAACTGTCCAACTCGTTAATTGTGTTCGGTTATCGTTCAAGTTCATCTTGAAAATCTCTGCCTTACCGTAAGGCAACAAAATTTCTTGATTAAAGCCTTTTAAAATAACTGGCTTGATATATGACGGGTTGAGCGCCAAAAATTGATTACGAGTTATCCCCGATAATTCAATCACTTTATCAACATCAATGTCTTGCTCAACTGGGATGGAAACAAAATAGGGGTGATTAGTTACCTTCGGTAACTTAAAGCCATATTTCTGTGGATCCTCAATGATGCGCTTATAAGCCAATAACTTAGGGACATAATTTCGAGTCTCATTCGGCATTGACAAACTCCAATAATCAGTTTGGAGATTTGCGGCCTTATTTTTTGCAATTGCACGCCCAACAGAACCCTCACCCCAGTTGTAGGCGGCGAGTGCTAATTGCCAATCACCAAACATGTCATAAAGTTTTTGTAAATAATCTAAAGCGGCGCGAGTGGACTTAATAATGTCGCCACGCTCATCCCGGAAAATATTTTGATCTAACTTGAAGTATTTACCAGTTGCTGGCATAAATTGCCACATGCCTGCTGCCTTTGCTGGCGAAACCGCCGTAGGAACAAAGGCGCTTTCGACAAAGGGTAATAATGCCAACTCACTGGGCATATCCCTAGCTTCAACTTCTTCAATAATATAAAAAAGGTAGGATGATGATCGCTGTAGCAACCGGTCAACATATGCTGGATTAGCCTTCAATTGGTTGACGTGGCGATCAATAATCGGAAAATTGGGGTCTGAAATCTCAAAACCAAGTCGTATTCTTTCCCACAAGTCATCCTCGACTTTTGTCTCCTTTTTTTCTTTCACGCTAGGCGCCACTTGTGCTGGCTTTACTGGAGTTTCTGGCTCATTCGTCCAAGTGTTATTTGTGGCACATCCTGATATAAGAAAGCTCAGGGCCATACTGGCGAAAATTACTCTTAACATTAAAAACTATCCTTCATTTTCCTAATCACCGCTAAAACATCGGATGATGTTTGCAATGATGTTTCTGTTAGCTTTTGAATATTCTTCATCATACTTGGTTCATTGCAGCGCATAAACGGATTGACTTTTTTCTCAAAGCCTATCGTCGTCGGCACAGTCGGAATAAACTCACTTCGCATTTTTTGAGCCGTTTGCGCCCAAGCTGACAAGTCATGATTCGATGGCTCAATGTGTTGCGCAAATTTAATGTTTGATAAGGTGTACTCATGAGCACAACAGACCAAGGTTTCATTCGGTAATTGCGCAAATTTTTGTAAGGACTGATACATTTGCTCGGCTGTACCCTCAAATAATCGACCACACCCAGTGGCAAACAGGGTATCCCCACAATACAGTCTTGGCGTTGGCACATTCTCAGATTGAGGTAAATAATACGCCATGTGCGATAAAGTATGCCCTGGCACTGAAATCGCTTTTGCAATCACTCCAGGGAATAATTCAATCTCATCCTGATCAGTAATCACCCGGTCTAAAGGGGTAATCTTGGGATGTAAAGGTCCTATCGTATTGATTGGTCCTTGACCATGCTCTTTAGACCAAGCCATTAATTGCTCCACACCGCCAATATGATCCTGATGATGGTGCGTAATTAAAATCCCTTTTAAAGTGAGCTTTTCTTTCTCCAAGAGGGCAATAATGGACTGGGCATCACCAGGGTCTACGACCCAAGCTTGATGATTTTGGATGATAGCCCAGAGATAATTATCAGTAAAAGCAGGAATTTGTTTAAACTGCAAGAGATTGTTTTCCAATTGACCCTTCAATTTTGAAGTCTTACGTTTTATAAAATTTCCACTCATGACGAACAACAAGATAGATAATATTGAAATACCTTTTTTAGTTCGCGCATAAAGATGATACCAAGTGCTTCAGAAAATGCCAACCATTCCCAATACGAATGGGATGATTGGTTAAATACTTCACCCGGACAATATGTTCTTGCTTGGGAGACTTTGCAATATAGCAAGTCAGTGGAGGATGCATTTGGCTTTGAGGCCCTGCAAATTGGCTTACCCCAGTTATCTTGCTTATCCGATAATCGGATTAATCATCGTTGGCAAATGCTACTACCATCCCAACCTTTTCATGCGCAATCTCACCCCCATATTCCAATTCTTTGCCAAGGCTCCATTTATGATTTGCCCTTTGCAAATGAAAGCATGGATTTAATTGCCCTACCCCATGTTCTCGAATTCATGGAAAACCCCCATGAGGCGTTACGGGAGGTGCATCGCATCTTGAGGCCTGAAGGACGTATTATTATCTCGGGATTTAATCCCTATAGTCTATGGGGCATAAGGCAGTACACTGGCAATCTCATTAACCATCCTTTTTTACCTAAAGAAGGTCAATTTATTAGCCATCGCAGGATTAAAGATTGGCTTAAATTACTCAATTACTCGCTAGATCGAGGAAAATTTGGGTGTTATGGTGTTCCGATTAAAAAAAGCTCTCGACTGCATGGCCAAACCTTTTTAGACAAAGTCGGTGACCGCTGGTGGCCATTTTTGGGCTCAGTCTTTATTCTAAGTGCGGTTAAAAGGGTTCCTGGCACCAAAATGGTGGGGCTAATTAAAGCCAAAAAAATGCTTATTCCTAAAGCACTCAAACCCATTTCCCAAAAACAGTCTAACCATGATCAAGAATAGACCCATAGTCACCATATATACCGATGGAGCGTGTAAAGGCAATCCTGGTCTTGGTGGCTGGGGAGCAGTATTACGCTCTGGAGGGACTGAAAAACACCTCAAGGGTGGTGAAAAAAATACCACCAATAACCGTATGGAGATGACCGCAGTCATCGAAGCGCTAAAAGCCTTAAAAACCACCTGTTTGGTTGAGCTTTATACCGATTCACAATATGTCAATCGCGGTGTCAATGAATGGCTGCAAAACTGGAAAAAGTCTGGCTGGAAAACTGCCTCTAAAGCGCCGGTGAAAAATGTTGATTTATGGCAACAATTAGATGAACTTCTTGGTCTTCATGAAATTCATTGGCACTGGGTCAAAGGACATTCTGGTGACCCTGGTAATGATTTAGCAGATGAACTTGCCAACCTTGGAGCCGCTGAGGCTGGAAATACCCGTTAGGGGGTTAAAAAACATAACTCGGAATTTTAAAGATTTCGAGAAAAATATGCGAAAATCAGGATAAGTACGCTTTTCCGTTCAGTAATTGCGTCTTCAAGCTATTTCATAATAAAAAAGTCTTATTGGAGATTCATGAATACATCAGCTAGCGGCCGTTTCACTTTTAAGAAAAAATATGTGTACGGCACCCTCATATTTGTAGCAATCGCAGTATTTGGCTATTTTTTTTATGAGTCTTTTAATAAGCCTCAAAAAAAGACAAATGAAGTCGTACAAACTGTTGTCACTGCCTTAGTCGAACAAACAGACTATCCCATTATTATCGAAACTTCAGGCAATATCGTTGCTACAAATATTGTTGATATCAGGCCCCAGGTCGCCAATGTGATTGCCCAAATACACATTAAAGATGGTCAAGAAGTTAAAAAAGGGGATTTGCTTTTTACTCTAGATGATCGTGCGAATAAAGCCAACTATGAAAAATTTAGAGCCACTGCCGAGGATGCCGAACGTCAATACCAAAGAGCGCTTGAGCTCGCAAAGCAAAATTTTATTTCTAAAGCCAGCGTTGATACGGCAATGGCAAATGCCAATTCAGCAAGATCAGCAGCCAATGCTGCGCAAGTGACCTTGAGTTATGACTATATTCGCTCACCGATCTCAGGAAGAGCCGGCGTCATCAATGTATTTCCTGGATCTCTCGTCTCACCCTCCAATGTTGTTTCTACTGTCTCTTCAGCAACCGCAACTTCTGCTCAAGGGGCCATGGTTACGATTAGTCAACTTAATCCGATTAATGTGCAATTTGTAGTTCCAGAAGCCTATATGGCAAGTCTTGTGCAACTCCAAAATGCGACTAAGGGCTTATTAGTGAGTGTAGATATTGGTGGTGGCTTGACTAAGGAAGGTAAAGTCTTTGTTATTGATAATCAAATTGATCCCGTGCTTGGATCCGTTCGAGTGAAAGCCAGTTTAGATAATTCTGATTTTAGCTTGGCGCCGGGTCGATTTGTACGTGTCAATTTACAAACCCAAATCCTTAAAGACGCATTAGTCGTTCCTAATCAGTCCATTATTACTAATACTCAAGGTACAACTATTTATACCGTCGATACTGAAAGTAAGGTGGTACCTAATAAAATTAAAGTCATTCATCAAAGTGAAGGCCTCGCTGTGATTTCTGGTCTAAAGGTCGGCGATCGCATCGTTGTCGAGGGTAAGCAAAATATTCGCCCAGGATTAAAAGTCGTTGAAGCATCTACAAAAAAGCCGAATGCTCAAGAAGTGAAAAAATAATGCTAGCAGGTCCGACAAAATTCTTTAAAGGGAATATTTAATGTCAATCTCAGAACTTTGTATTCGACGTCCAGTAATGACAGTGCTTTTGTCCCTAGCCGTAGTTGTAGCTGGGTCGATTGCCTACACAAAAATTCCAGTTGCAGCGCTACCTAGTTTTAATTCCCCAGTCATTCAGGTTTCAGCAAGCTTACCCGGAGCCAGCCCAGAAAATATGGCCTCCAGCGTTGCACTACCGATGGAGAAAGAATTTTCTACGATCGACGGTATCAATGTGATCAGCTCGACCAATTTCTTAGGCTCTACCAGCATTACCCTTGAATTTAATAATGACAAAGATATTGATAAAGCAGCGGTTGATGTCCAAGCAGCTTTACTCAGAGCACAAAGACGCCTACCGATTGAAATGACTACACCCCCTTCTTACAGAAAAGTCAATCCAGCAGATGCGCCCGTTTTAGTTCTCACCTTAACATCTCCCTCGATGAGTTTGTCTCAGATTACTGAGTATGCCGAAAATCTTCTATCACCCAACCTCTCAACGATTGAGGGCGTTGCCCAAGTAGTTATCTTTGGTGCCAAAAGATATGCCGTTCGTGTCAGGGCATTGCCAGCAAAGCTGGCTTTAAATAATCTGACTTTGGATGATATTAGTGTTGCTATCAACAAAGCTAACTCGAATTCCCCAGTGGGTATTTTAGAAGGCCCAAGACAAGCATTAACCATTTATGCCAATAGCCAATTGATCAAGGCAGAGGAATACTCGAACTTAATTATTGCCCAGCGTAATGGTTATCCGATTCGTTTAGGCGATGTCGCTGAAGTCACTGAGTCTTTTGAAAATAACCGTACCTTGGGTAGATATAAAACCGAACGATCCATCACTTTAGCGATTCAAAAACAACCTAATGCAAATACGGTGAAGGTAGTCGACAATATCAAAGCGATGCTTCCGGAATTCCAGTCGCAACTGCCCGCATCCATCCAAATCCATCAACTCAATGATCGCTCGGTCTCGATTAAAGAAGCTATTCATGATGTGAACTTGACACTTTTACTGACAATTTTTCTCGTAATTCTTGTCATTTTCTTATTTTTAAAACACCTATCCGCAACAGTGATTCCTGCGCTGAGTTTGCCTATCTCTCTGATTGGCGCTTTTTTCTTAATGTATTGGATGGGCTACAGTCTTGATAATATTTCTTTACTAGCTATTACCTTAGCTGTTGGCTTAGTTGTGGACGACTCGATTGTTGTTTTAGAAAATATCATTCGCTATATTGAAGAAGGAATGAGTCCGCTGCAAGCAGCTTTAAAGGGTAGTAAAGAAGTGAGCTTTACGATTATTTCTATTTCGATTTCTTTGGTTGCGGTTTTTATCCCTATTTTCTTTATGGCCGGTCCAGTAGGGCTTCTCTTTAGAGAGTTCGCTGTCGTTGTTAGCTTGTCGATTTTGGTTTCAGCAGTAGTTTCTTTAACACTGGTGCCCATGTTATGTAGTCGGTTTTTACCCGATTTATCCAAGCCGAATAGTCACCCTAAAGAATACTGGCTAACTAAAAAATTCGATGTTCTTTTTAATACCGTTTATCGTGGTTACTCGAGCAGTCTATCTCTTGCACTTAAACATAAAGGAATCGTCTTGGGTGTAGCCCTTTCGACCTTTGTAATTTCGGTTGCTTTGTTTATGGCTATACCAAAAGGTTTTTTTCCTGAAGAGGATATTGGACAAATCATCATTACTACTGAGGCATCTGAAGATATTTCTTTTGAAGCTATGTTAAAACTTCAAGACCGAGCAGCCGATATCATTAATCAAAGCCCACACGTTGGAAGTTTTGTTTCTGTCTTAGGGGGTAATTCCAGTACAGGCTTTAATTCTGGGCGAATGTTTGTTAACTTAAAGCCAAAAGATGAACGTCCCAAAATGAAGCAAACTTTGGAAGAGTTTAGAAGAGAATTGAGAAAAATACCAGGCTTAACCGTTTTCATGCGCCCCGTCCAAAACCTGCAATTAGGCGGTAAACAAAGTAAAAGTAGATACCAATATATTCTGCAAAGTGTCGGATTTGAAGGAATTAATGAGTGGTCTGAAAAAGTCCAAACCCAAATGAAAAAGGAAACAATTTTTAGAGACGTTACGAGTGATTCGCAATTAAAAGGACTAAGCTTAAAGCTTGACATTGATCGTGAAAAAGCGGCTTCATCCGGTGTCACGATGCAAGATATTCGTACGGCACTGTATACGGCCTTCGGTGAGAAACAAGTCTCTACCATTTATACCCCAACGAATACGTATCAAGTCATCCTTGAAGTTACTCCGCAAGATAAGCAGTTTGAGTCCGACCTGAACTCGATTTATGTGCGTGGTAGAACGACAGACAAACTGATTCCTTTATCAAGTCTAGCTACTTATAAAAGGTTTATTGGTCCTACGTCTGTGAACCATCAAGGTCAGATTCCAGCGGTAACAATCTCCTTTAACCTAGCTCCAGATGTGCCTTTGGGTGATGCCACTAAAAAACTAGAGGCGATTACTAAAGAGATAAATTTACCTAGTTCAATTATCACGAGTTATGGTGGTGATGCCGCTGTATTTAAAGACAACCAATCTGGTCAAGCCATCTTATTAATTGCCGCCATTGGCGTCATTTACGTCTTACTAGGTGTTCTCTATGAAAGTTATATCCACCCCCTCACGATTCTGGCAGGTTTACCGTCTGCGGCCATTGGGGCGATTGTTTTCTTACAATTATTTGGCATGGAGCTCACGATTATTGCTACGATTGGTATTTTGCTGCTCATTGGGATTGTCAAAAAGAATGCGATTTTAATGATTGACTTCGCCTTAGAGTCAAAACGCACGAAAAACTTGCCCGCAGCAGAAGCAATTCATGAAGCCTGTTTAGTGCGCTTTAGACCTATTATGATGACTACTCTAGCAGCCATGATGGGTGCCTTGCCGATTGCACTTGGTCTAGGAGCTGGCGCTGAATTAAGGCAGCCCCTCGGTATTGTTGTCGTCGGTGGTTTAGCGTTTTCACAAGTGATTACCCTCTATATCACTCCAGTGATTTATATTTATTTAGATAAATTTGCGGGTAACGGCCCACTTGAAATCCCTGACGAGATGTTAAAAAATACTTAAGGTTAACCATTGAAACTGACGCGGCAAATTATTTTAGATACGGAAACCACGGGGCTGCACCCCAATCAAGGGGATCGCCTAGTTGAAATTGGTTGTATTGAACTGATCAACCGTCGTCAGACAGGTAATCATCTACATTTTTACATTAATCCTGAGAGAAGCATGCCTGAAGCAGCTGCAGCAATTCATGGTTTGCGTGATGATTTTTTAAAAGATAAGCCTGTCTTTGCTGATGTTGTCCATGAAATCTCAGCGTTTATAGAGGATGCTGAAGTCATTATCCATAATGCCCCTTTTGATTTGGGTTTTTTGGATATGGAGTTTGTGCGTTTAAATCTTTCTCCCTTTAGCTCTCTTCTAGGCGGGGTCATTGATACTTTAACCGATGCTCAAAAAATGTTTCCTGGCAAAAGAAATAGGCTTGATGATTTATGTAATCGTTTCGATGTAAAAAACGACCATCGTACTCTTCATGGGGCCCTCTTAGATGCCAAACTGCTAGCGGAAGTCTATCTATGCATGACACGTGGACAAAATGATTTGATCATCGATCATCATTCCGAAAAAATGCGATCTTCTGATGTTCAATCAAAACTACCAGCTCCGGCTGACCTTTTAATTACCCTCGCTTCGCCTGAGGAAGAAAGTTTGCATCAACAGTTAATGTCAGACATCGCCAAAAAAGCTAAAACTCCACCAACTTGGTTACATTAATTACGCTGATGGATAAGCTGTGATCTGGCATCCTTTTTGGTCTGAATCAGTTCATCATGATGATTTAACACTATGACAAAGACACCCCTTCCACAAAAAGTGTCTGATAAGTACGAAATCAGGCCAACACAATCCGTCGAGCTTTTAAAAGAGCTACATATCTTGACACGTGACGGCAAGATGAACCAAGATAGTCGTCGTAAACTTAAACAAGTATTTCATTTGGTGCAGTTTATCGAACCCATCATGCAGGATATTTCGGCACAGCAACAACATTTTCAATTGGTAGATTTTGGCGCTGGTAAGTCTTACCTAGGATTTCTGCTTTACGACCTAGTCGCTAAACATCTCACCCATCCATTTCATATCATTGGTATTGATATCCGTGAAGAGTTAGTAGCTCACTCGCAAGATCTGGCAAAGCAAATTGGCTTTAAAAATATGGATTTTTTTCACTTAAATACCCAAGAGGCTCTTGAGTCATCTGAGCTACCCGACAAAATTGATATTGTTACCGCTTTACACGCCTGCAATACAGCAACCGATGATGCCATTGCCTTTGCACTGCATAAACAATCTCCACACATCGTTTTAGTACCTTGCTGTCAAGCTGAATTAGCGAGTCTTCTCAAAGAAAAAAAGTCGCACGCTTTAAAAAATAGTTATTTTTCAGCCCTATGGAAGTTCCCTCTACACACCAGAGAATTTGGTAGTCACCTAACAAATGTCTTACGTTGCCTCTATTTAGAATCTCAGGGCTATGATGTGACAGTAACAGAATTAGTTGGATGGGAACACTCCATGAAAAATGAACTCATCATTGCCAATAAAATAAATGCGCCTGTCAAATCACAAAAAGCAACGGCACAACTTAAAAATCTTTTAGTTGAACTTCATTTAGAAAACCTAGCTCCGCGATTTCAGCTACAACTTTAAGAACTGATTTGTAAACTTTTCTAAACCCTACCCGTTAATGAAAATAAGAACTTAACAAAAAGGAGTTTCTTATGCAATTAATGATTAAAGTCTTGGTTGTTTTAGGTCTATTAAGTAGTGGGGTCAGCTCTGCACATGAATACATATCTGAGCCAAAACATCGCAAAAATTTGCATGCGAAAAATCATGGTTGGGGAGCATCAAATATCCATCCGAATCGTATTTTTATCCCTCTTGAGATGCCAAGAGTCATCTTTGTGCAACCCAAATGGAATAGACCACATCATGGTTCGACTTTCAGGGGGCGTCAAGAATTACATCGTCATTTGCATCGTCACCATACGCCAAGATATTAAAACTTCAAGTGGCAACTTATAGAATAGGATCAAGACATGCGACCTCAAGTCCATATCTTGATTTTTTAGTTTTGTGCCTTACGGGTTGCAACGATTAAAGCATAGTTACCATCTTTATAGTATCCAACTCGGAAAGGTAATCCCTTTCCATCGTCGCGAACTTTATAAGCTTTGGCTAATTCAGTGTTGTAAGTAGTAAATTCTTTATGCGCAATGACAAATTTCCCATATAAAACTGTATTAAACTTTTCGTTTAAAGGACGATAATCTATTCCCGTCTCATCTTGGACGATCAGAGGAGACTGGGTTAATATCTCGTCCCTTATCATTGAAAAACCAAGATTTTGTGGCAAGTGAGAGGCTGCCTTTAGTAATATAGGTGCTTTAGCTGACTCCCGAAAGAAAGCTAAGTGATGAGGATTTTCTTTCATGCCATCATTAGATAAATCGATACGGACATAATCTAAAGTGACCGGCTTATCATTTTTGACTAGATAAAACCTTACCGAATCCCATGATTGATCCTCGGCAAGTTCGATGACTGAGCCATCTTTATCAATACTTATGGGCACAATTTTTTGTATCGAAAAATCATGCAGGCGAGCGAAGGAAGCAATTAAAGTAGTTGCGCCTATTTTTACTTTATTCGTAGAGATATATTTAAAATAAATACTCCGTTACAAAAAAACCGTCTATACCAAAACTTTTCCACGCTGAGCTCAATACTTCCACAGTTTGTGATGCTGCAGTAGGTGTTAATTGGTTCAGATTAACCAATCGCTCTCCCCTTTGTTGAGCAATCATCACGTAATGTTCTGATTGGGGGTAAATTTGATGTAGTGTTGTAAAGTCAGGACCAGAAAAAGGGTAAAAGACATTTTTTGCATTGGTTTGAACTTCTGTAGCCGACCAACTTATCATCGGCTTACCCATCTTCGTAGAGTACCTCGACCAGTTCGTTTGAATCAGCTCGTTAAATTGCTTCCATTCTTCTTGCTTAAGATCAGCCGGCTTATCTTGCTGAAGGGTATTACCTGTAATTAAGTCGACCGTTTGATCAATCGTCGATGGTATTTGATATACAGGTTGTTTGACCAAGGGCTCATTCGCAACTTCAGCGACTTTAGGGCTCGGTTGACTAAAAAAACGTGGCTTCAAAAATATGATTGCGGAGCCTATTAAAAGCAATGCGATACTAATTATGGCGAGTTTTCGATTCATAGAGATTTTTGACGATTTCATATTTATGACAACTATTGATTATACCTACAGACTATTAGCCAATTGTTTGTAAGAGTTTTTCCTAGCTTTAAAATCATGAGCCCAAGTAATCACTGCAATTTCTTCAAGACCTAACTCTTCAGCTAGAACTTGCATTTTTTGAATCACTATTTCACTACTACCGACAAAACCTTTTTGGCACATAGCCTCAAAAATACTTAAATCATGCGCATTAAGGCCCTCAAGGGCGTGCTCTGGATCTTTCATCGCACCCAAGATGCCTTTTTGACGGTCAATCTTCCAGCGTGCTCGACTTCTAAAATGGTAATAAGCCTCTTCTGAGTCTGCGGCCGCTAATGCCCACAAACAGACAATCACCTGTGGCTTTTGCAGGCGCTCAGATGGTTTAAATTGCTGATGATATAACTCGATCGCCTGTTGCGCTCCAACACCGTCAGTTATAAAGTAAGCATATACATACGGCAATCCAAAATGTGCAGCGAGCTGAGCGCCATAATCTGAGCTCCCCAAAATCCATAACTCAGGATAGCTTGCGCCGAGTGGCATGGCCTGCACACCGCGTGCAGGGTGTCCCGTTGGAAAACCTTCATCTCGTAACCAAAGATCAAGTTCTTGGATTTGTTGCGGGAAATATGCTGCCGATTGTGTATTGGGATTAAGCAATTGCGCTGTCCGCATATCGCTACCTGGTGCCCGTCCTACGCCTAAATCAATTCTACCTGGCGCTAAACTCTCTAAAACTCGAAACTGCTCAGCCACCTTTAAAGCGCTGTAGTGGGGCAACATCACACCTGCACTACCAATCCGTATCGATGTCGTTTTTTGCGATATTGCCGCCATTAAAATCTCAGGGGCTGTGCCGATAATACTGGGATGGCTATGATGCTCTGAAACCCAAAACCTGTGATATCCCAAGGCCTCTGCTTCGACTGCTAAATCTACCGTATTTTGAATCACTTCTGCATGCATAACTCCCTCGATAGCAGCAGATTGATCCAAAATCGATAGATGTTTAAGCATGACGATTAAATCGCTGCAGCAATCACTTTGCCAAAGTCTTGCGTATTACCAGTGCCACCCATATCGGGTGTAAATGGTGCGTTCTTTGGACCAGCAGCCAAGACTTTTTCAAAGGCATCCACAATCGCTTGAGAGGCCTGTGGATATCCCAAGTGCTCTAACATCATCGCCGCACTCCAAATTTGTCCGATCGGGTTCGCAATACCTTTGCCCGCAATGTCAGGGGCAGAACCATGAACAGGCTCAAACAAGGAAGGATAGATTCCTTCAGGATTAATATTGCCCGATGGGGCAATACCAATCGTACCAGTACAAGCAGGCCCTAAGTCCGACAAAATATCGCCAAATAAATTACTACCGACAACCACATCAAAATGTTGTGGTCGTTGCACAAAGAAAGCCGTCAATATATCAATATGAAATTGATCTACCTTCACTTGCGGATACTGAGTTCCCATATTAGCCACACGCTTATCCCAATAAGGCATAGTAATGGATATCCCATTGGATTTTGTGGCTGAAGTGAGATGCTTTTTAGGGCGCTTATTGGCTAACTCAAATGCATACTTGAGGATGCGATCAACCCCTGTTCTCGTCATGACGGTTTCTTGGATGACAAACTCGCGGTCTGTACCCTCAAATAAAATCCCACCCGCATTAGAATACTCTCCCTCTGTATTCTCGCGCACCACATAAAAGTCGATGTCTCCAGGCTTGCGATTGGCTAGCGGGCTCGGCACACCAGGAATCAGTTTGACGGGTCGCAAATTAACATATTGATCAAAGCGCTTGCGGAACTGAATCAAACTGCCCCATAAAGAAATATGGTCAGGCACCAATTTAGGCATGCCAACCGCGCCAAAGAAAATAGCGTCTTGCCCCACTAAAAGATCAAACCAATTATCAGGCATCATTTTGCCGTGCTTAAGGTAATAATCACAACTCGCAAAATCATAATGATTGAGTTGGATATCAATCCCAAACTTCGAGCACGCTGTTTCGAGCGCACGCAAACCCTCTGGCATCACCTCAACACCAATACCGTCTCCAGCAATTACTGCAATTTCATGTTTCTTTGTCATATTTAACTCACAGCCCTATGAATAATTTCTTTTTGTTGATCATCTACATTTTCAATACTAGGTTCAATCACTTCTTTTGAAAAATCTTCCATCCGAACTTTGTCTTTTGGGCAAATCGGTGGTCCATAATCCGCCCAACGCTTAAGCAGGGTGACTTCATAACCGCACTCAGGACACTTCGCTTTACTGCGGCTAAAATTACTGGGTCTTGGCGGAGGGAAATTGAGTGCCCGATGGGGGTATTCGCCCAACTTTTGACTAATCGTCATCAGACGTATTTTAAGTGATGGCCCAGCACTTGCCATTCTTGCAGGACCTTCCAAACCAACGACTTGAGCAATCCCCTGAAAATCAGCACCATGACCCGATTGACAGTCGTCAATGGCATGACATATTTCATGAACTAAGGTGTCTAGGACATCAACAGGGTCCTCAATCTTGGGTGAAATAAATATCTCATTAACCATTTCTCCGGACCTTTGTCTCGGCCAACATTGCCCCAGAGTGGTTCTCGGGCTGCTAGAGGCGGCAAACCCACAGGATACTTTCAATGGCGGAATGCCATAACCCACCGCGGAAAAAATAGGCTCTAATGCCTGTACAGCTTGTTGCAACCAAGTTTCTCGATTCACTTGTAAATCCATTGTAATTTTTGCATGATTGATATAAGAATCTATTATCGCTTGAATTAAATCTGACCGAATAAGACTTTTAGTATTTATACATCTTTAAGCTATCTTCTATGTAAAATATTCATATTACTTAAATTGCAATCCCCTTTGGAGACTTTATGACAACTGCAGCGTTTTCCTTTACTGATGATGTAACCCACTATGTTAGTGGGCAACGATTTGCTGGTACATCGGGTCGTTTTCAAGATGTCTTCCACCCTGCAAGTGGTCAAAAAAGCCGTCGCGTTGCTTTAGCAAGCACCGCCGATGTAGCTCAGGCAGTTTCTGCTGCACAGGCCGCATTTCCAAAATGGGCAGATACTCCACCCCTGCGCCGTGCGCGTATTATGTTCAAGTATCTTGAACTCTTAAATCAACATCAAGATGAACTTGCCGCCATCATCACCGCAGAACACGGTAAAGTTTTTACGGATGCCCAAGGTGAAGTCACCCGTGGTATTGAAATTGTGGAATTCGCATGCGGCATCCCTGAACTCCTTAAAGGGGAATATACCGAACAAGTTTCTACCAATATCGATAATTGGACGATGCGTCAGCCTTTGGGTGTTGTAGCAGGTATTACACCATTTAATTTCCCTGTCATGGTCCCGATGTGGATGTTTCCTATGGCGATTGCTAGTGGTAATACCTTTATCCTCAAACCTAGCCCTACAGATCCCTCTGCCTCATTATTTTTAGCTGACCTATTTAAAGAAGCTGGTCTGCCTGATGGTGTTTTTAACGTGGTGCAAGGCGATAAAGAAGCAGTAGATGCTTTAATCGAAAATCCTGACGTCAAAGCCCTGAGTTTCGTGGGATCTACCCCCATTGCAAATTATATTTATGAGCGTAGTGCCCACTTTGGTAAGCGTGTTCAAGCTTTAGGTGGTGCAAAAAATCATATGGTGATCATGCCAGATGCAGATATCGATAAGGCTGTCGATGCGCTCGTAGGCGCTGCTTACGGCTCAGCCGGTGAGCGTTGTATGGCGATTTCAGTAGCTGTTTTAGTTGGCTCTGCTGCTGAGCGTGTGATGCCTGCTTTGATCGAAAAAACAAAAGCTCTAAAAATTAAAAATGGTATGGAACTCGATGCTGAAATGGGTCCTATTGTTACTTCTACGGCCAAGAACCGAATTAGCTCTTATATTCAAGCCGGGGTTGATGAAGGTGCAAAGCTTTTAGTCGATGGTCGCAACTTTACTGTTCCAGGTCTTGAAAATGGCTTTTGGTTAGGTGGTACTTTATTTGATCATGTCACTCCACAGATGAAAATCTACAAAGAAGAAATCTTTGGGCCTGTTCTGTCTTGTGTGCGTCTTGAGAACTTTAGCCAGGCTGTAGATCTGATTAATGCCCATGAGTTCGGTAATGGGGTAGCCTGCTTTACCAGCGATGGTAATATTGCTCGCGAATTCGCAAGAAGAATACAAGTCGGTATGGTAGGTATTAATGTGCCGATTCCAGTACCTATGGCTTGGCATGGCTTTGGTGGTTGGAAAAACTCTTTATTTGGTGATATGCATGCCTACGGTCGTGAAGGCGTTCGTTTCTATACTAAGCAAAAGAGTATCATGCAACGCTGGCCTGAGAGCATTTCTAAGGGTGGTGAATTTGTGATGCCTACCATTAAATAAGCCGCTTCAATTTAAAAAGCCCGCAGAAAATCTGCGGGCTTTTTTGTTTTCTGGTCTTGCTAATTAATTCAATTACTGTAGTGTCGTTTTTAAAGAAGGTGGCACTGGTAATGAATAAATCTCAATACCCTCGTCCATTAATTCAGCAGCCTCCTCGACGGTTGTTATTCCGCGAATACTGCGCTCAGGCGCCTCTCTGTAATGAATCTTACGCGCCTCTTCAGCAAAAGATTCCCCAACATTGTCAGTTTTTTCCATAATCTCCCGCACGACATGTAACATCAAGGACTGCATTTTTTCTTGAAACTGAGATTTTTGTTCTGGCGTTAAATGCATTGCATCATTGCCTGTCGGAAGATTTTTACTGGTTTTTTCAAAAGCCTCTGCGCTAAGTTCATGCTGATGCCCACGACTAGCAATATAGGGTGCCGATGGCATGCGCGATATTTCCGCACTGTCACACATCGGGCAACATAAGACGGCACGTTCTTTTTGAGAGGAAAAATCTTCCTTTGAACTAAACCACCCTTCAAAGTGGTGATTTAATGGGCACGCTAAGTTATATACTTTCATGGGGATAAATTCTTATTTTAATATTTCATGTCAATACTGACGGTAATCTCTATTTTATCTAAAAAATGGAATAGGATTAAATTACCTGTCAATCTTGAGATAGTCACTGATCCAATAAGCACTGATGATTGTTTTGACGTCAGTAATTTTGCCTTCTTTAATCCATTGGTGGATTTCCGGTAAGGTGGCTGCAAATAGATCTAAAAATTCACCTTCATCTAACTTTGCTTGTGTGATCTTCAAATCTTGCGCTAGGTAGATATCGATGACTTCCGTAGAATGCGAAATAATAGGATGGATTTTACCTAGCCAATGCCACTGTCCTGCGATACAGCCAGTTTCTTCCTCTAGTTCCCTTTGTGCACAGACTAAAGGAGTTTCACTGGGATCTAGTTTACCCGCAGGTATCTCAATAAAGGCTTGATGCAAGGGGTATCGATATTGCCTTTCTAGTAAAACTCTACCGTCCGGCAAAATCGGCACAATAGCTACTGCACCAGGGTGAATGAGATACTCACGACCTGCTGTAAGTCCATCTGGCAACTGCACTTGATCTTGCATCAGCTTAAGATAGTAGCCCGCGTAAGCTTGTTTTGATGACAAAGTACTTTCACGCAAATGAACATCTCCTTGCGGTAATTCTGCATAACTCGGAAAGTTCAAAGTTTTGTCTGTCATTAACTCTGTAATGACATTCGCATCGCGCTTAAACACAAGGCCGTTAAAAATGCAGGGAAAATACCAGCTAGCAGAATAAAGATACCATTAATCGTTAGAATGCCTTTTGCAAAGCCCTGGCCATCAATCGAACTGTTGTCTGTTGGCTCTTCAAAATACATGGTTTTCACTACTCTCAAGTAGTAAAAAGCCCCCACTAAAGTTGCCATGACCGCAAAAATCGCGAGTCCTAAATATCCCGCATCAATGATGGCGTCTAAAACGGATAATTTTGCTATAAAGCCGACTGTAGGAGGTATCCCTGCAAGCGAAAACATGAGTAGTAGCATGATAAATGCAAGTAATGGACTACGCCGATTAAGTCCTTTTAAATCATCAAGCGTTTCACATTCAAAACCTTTTTTCGAAAGAATCATCAAGATACCGAATGTGCCAAGAGTCGATAAGACGTAAGTCACTGCATAAAAGAAAGCTGCACTATAGGCTAGATCATCATAAACACATAAAAATCCCAACAACATAAAGCCCATATGCGATATCGTGGAATAAGCCAACATCCGCTTGATGTTAGTTTGAGCAATCGCAGTGAGATTACCTAGAACTAAGGATGTAATTGCTAAAAAGATAAGGATTGGTTGCCACTCCATATCTAATGGCTGTAATCCCCCAACCAATAATCTAAAGGTAATCGCAAAGGCAGCAATTTTGGGTGCTCCGCCAATGAGCAAGGTCACTGAGGTCGGTGCCCCATGATAAACATCGGGAACCCACATATGAAATGGTGCAGCACCTAATTTGAAGGCTAAGCCTGCTAACAAAAACACGAGCCCAAATGCCATCACTAACCGCATCACACCATCATTACTAATGTTACGCATAATATCTTCTAAGTCTAATGATCCTGTCGCACCATAAATCATAGACATACCGTACAACAAAAACCCGGAGGATAAGGCGCCCAAAATAAAATACTTCATCCCTGCTTCTATTCCCCGTGGATAGTTCGGACGCATCGCCGTGAGGGTATAGGTCGATAGCGCCAACAACTCAAGTCCTAAATACAGGGTTAACATGTTTGCCCCAGAAATCATGACAAACTGTCCAAGTAACGCTAAAAGCGCGAGTGCAATATAGTCTGTTCTAAACAACTGACGATCGATTAAATACTGTTTCGAATAAATCAGTGTGATCATCACTGCAATCGCGGAGATACACTTGAGCACATTAGAGAATGGGTCAATAATATACAATCCATTCATAATTCTTAGTGGCATATCACTAACCCGCATTGCAAACATGATTGCCAAAATCAACAGCGTCAGAATACCGATTTGGTAAGCAAAGCCAGCTGCCTTGGGTGTGAAGAATACGTCTTCATCATTCGTCTCATTTTCCTTCATAAAAGGGGTTACTAATAAGATGAAACAAATGACGAGTAATAGAATTAACTCGGGCAGAATTTCTAAAAGGTCAATGGCTTGCATACGAGTTCCAGTTCTTTAAATCTTAGTCACAGCAACATGCTTGAGTAACTCAACCGCCGCTGGATGAATAATATCGGTAAATGGCTTGGGATATACACCCATCCCGATGGTTAATATCGCCAATATGCCAAGAATGAAATACTCTCTAGAGTTAATATCCTTGAGCTGCGCCACGTGATCGTTCGTGACCTCGCCGAAGAATACGCGTTTAGTCATCCATAAGGAATATGCCGCTCCCAAAATTAATGCGGTTGCCGCTAGTAAGCCAATCGTAAAGTCGTAATCGATTGCCCCTAAAATCACCATAAACTCTCCAATGAAGCCTGAGGTAGCTGGCAAACCGCAATTGGCCATAGCAAATAAAACTGCAAATACCGTAAACCTCGGCATCGTGTTGACAACGCCACCGTAGTCTGCAATTTGACGTGTATGCATCCGGTCATATAAAACACCAATCGAGAAGAACATCGCTCCAGAGATAAATCCATGAGATATCATTTGGATGATTCCTCCCTCAATCCCCATCTGATTGAAGATAAAAAACCCTAGGGTGACAAATCCCATATGCGCAATCGATGAATATGCAACAAGTTTTTTCATATCTTTTTGAACGAGCGCAACTAATCCGACATAAATAACCGCAATTAAGGATAGAACAATGATGAACGGTCCCAGATACTGACTCGCATCAGGAGCAATCGGCAATGAGAACCTTAAAAATCCATAAGCTCCTAGCTTTAACATGATTGCGGCTAAAACAATCGACCCACCGGTTGGAGCTTCAACGTGTGCATCAGGTAACCATGTGTGTACGGGCCACATCGGGACCTTGACAGCAAATGCCATAAAAAAGGCGAAAAATATTAAGACTTGTTCTGTAAAGCTCAACTGCGCCTGATGCCAGTCTAAGATATTAAATGTATCTGTTACGTTATATAAATATAAAATCGCAATCAGAGTCAGTAATGAGCCCAGCAAGGTGTACAAGAAAAATTTAAACGCGGCATAGATTTTATTCTTACCACCCCACACTCCAATAATGATGTACATCGGGATAAGAGTGGCTTCAAAAAACACATAAAACAGCAATCCATCTAAGGCACAAAAGACACCAATCATGAGTCCAGATAAGATTAAAAATGCTGCCATATACTGCGCTACACGATCCTGAATCACTTCCCAAGCAGCCATAATCACAATCATAGTGATGAATGCTGTCAGAACCACAAACCAAACCGATATACCGTCTACCCCTAAGTGGTAATTGAGATCAAAGCGTTTTACCCAAGATACATTCTCAACATACTGCATGCCCGCATTTGCAATATCAAAATCAACAACGAGGGGCAACGTGATCGCAAAACTCAATGTAGCAGCAAATAATGCCATCCACCGGACATAGCCTTTGTTCGTGTCTGAACCACTACCGAGAATGAATAACCCGAAAACAATCGGCATCCAAATTGCTAAAGATAAAATCATAACTGGCCGCTTATTGAATTGAACCCAAATGGGTGAAAAGTATCCATGCAATTAAACCCACAACACCAATGATCATTGCAAAGGCATAGTGGTATAAATACCCAGATTGAAAATGTCTGATTAACTTGGAAAACCAATCGACGACCTTAGCACTTCCGTTGACTACAAAACCATCTATGGCTGCTTGATCACCGCCCTTCCAAAATCCATTCCCCAAAATTTGCGCACCACGACCAAACGCCGCTTGGTTGATGTCATCCAAGTAATACTTGTTATCTAATAACTTCTTTAACGGGGCAAGAAAATGTGCTATTTTTTCTGGGATACTCGGCATAACTAAATAGAATAACGCTGCGGTTGCTACACCACCAATCGCTAACCATAAGACTGGGGAAGTCAGGCTATGAATCACCATATTGAACGCCCCATGAAATGCTCCCTCTAACTCTTCCATCGCAGGGTGAGCTTGATGATTGATGCTAATGGATTCATCAAAAAAACCACCAAAGAGCATCGGCTCTATCGCAAAGTACCCAATAAAAACCGATGGAATAGCTAATAATATGAGCGGTAGTGTCACAACCCACGGAGATTCATGGGGCTTTTGACCCGGCGCTAAGCCATGATGTTCATGACTATCATCGTGGTGATCATGCTGGTCATGCCCATGACCAAAACGCTCTTTGCCATGGAAGACTAAAAAATACATCCTAAATGAATAAAACGCCGTCACAAATACTCCAGCCATAACGGCAAAGTACGCAAAGCCAGATCCGTAAATATGACTCTCAGCTACCGCTTCAATGATGGAGTCTTTGGAGTAAAAGCCGGAAAAGAAAGGTGTCCCAATGAGCGCTAAACTGCCCACTAGTGATGTAATCCAGGTAATGGGCATGTATTTACGCAGTCCACCCATATTCCGCATATCCTGATCATGGTGCATACCCATAATGACACTTCCGGCTCCCAAGAAGAGTAAGGCCTTGAAAAATGCATGTGTCATTAAATGAAACACCGCTACTGGATAAGCAGAAACTCCCAAGGCCACTGTCATATACCCCAGTTGCGATAGCGTAGAGTAAGCCACAACACGCTTAATATCAGTTTGTACGATGCCCAGAAAGCCCATAAATAATGCTGTAATCGAGCCGATAATCAGGATAAAAGATAAGGCCGTATCCGATAGCTCAAAGAAAGGAGACATCCGTGACACCATAAAGATACCCGCTGTCACCATCGTCGCTGCATGAATCAAGGCGGAGATAGGTGTGGGTCCTTCCATCGAATCAGGTAACCACACGTGCAACGGAAATTGCGCTGATTTACCCATCGCGCCAATAAATAAACAGATACACGCAACAGTCATCAAATCCCAGCTTGTGCCAGGCAATGTTTGAACTGCAATATTTTGCGCTTGGCCAAAAGCAGTGTCGTAGTCGAGTGTCCCGGTACTCGCAAATATTAAACCAATACCCATAATGAAACCGAAGTCACCCACACGGTTAACTAAAAAGGCTTTCATATTGGCAAAGACGGCTGTAGGTTTGGTATACCAAAATCCAATTAATAAATAAGAGACCAGTCCAACCGCTTCCCAACCAAAAAACAGTTGTAAAAAATTATTACTCATTACCAACATCAACATCGCGAAGGTAAACAAAGAAATATAGGAGAAGAAACGGTTATAACCTGGATCTTCTTTCATGTAACCGATGGTATAAATGTGCACCATGAGTGACACAAATGTCACAACAACCATCATCATCGCTGATAACGGATCAATTAAAAACCCGATCGTCATGACCATTTCATCGCCAAAACGCATCCACTCATAAATATTGGCATTGAATCGTGCCCCAGCTATTACCTGCGTCAAAACATAAATGGATAAAGCGCAAGCAATCGCTACCCCAAGAATCGCAATCCGATGGCAAGCCTTGCGACCTAACTGATTACCCATAAACTTCGTGCCAAAGAATCCAGTAAGGATTGCTCCAATTAAGGGAGCGAGTGGTATGAGGGTTAAGAGCGTAGGATTAAATGTTGACGTCGTCATGATGTGTTCTATCGAATAGCCCTATTAACCTTTTAACTGCCCAAGATCTTCAGTACTGACCGTATCACTACTGCGGAATAAGATCACTAAGATCGCTAATCCGATAGCTGCCTCTGCTGCCGCAACTGTCAATATAAAGAAGACAAAAACCTGACCTAACATATCCCCCAAGTAATGGGAAAATGCGATGAAATTGGTGTTTACTGCCAGTAGCATCAGTTCTATTGACATCAACAAAACAATGATATTTTTACGATTCAGAAATATACCAATAATGCCAATCGCAAATAACATCGCAGCGAGGACTAAATAGTGGGCGAGTGTAATCATGATTTTTTCCCAGTCTGACGATTTTCGTTCTCAGATTCCATCGGTACAATTCTGACGCGATCTTTCGATTTAGTACGAATTTGTGCAGCGACATCTTGTGTTTTATGATCTTTACGACGGCGCAGTGTTAATGCCACAGCTGCAACAATCGCAACTAATAAAATGATCCCGGCAATCTCAAAATTAAAAACATACTCGCCATAAATCATCTTGCCAAGACTCATCGTGTTGCTCTCACCTTCAGGAGTGTTCTTAGGCAAGGGATTGACTGTACCCACAAATCCACGCACAAGTACTACCGTCATTTCTGCGACAATCACCGCACCAACAAGCGATGCTACAGGTATGTACTGTTTAAATTGACTGCGTAAATGCGCAAGATCTAAATCCAACATCATCACCACAAACAAAAACAAAACCATCACTGCGCCGACATAAACTAGGATGAGGGCAATCGATAAAAACTCGGCTTCCAATAACATCCAAATACCCGCAGCATTAAAAAATGCTAATACTAAAAATAAGGCTGCATGTACTGGATTTTTTGCAGTAATGACTTTCAGTCCCGACAACACAAGCACCGTGGCAAAACCATAAAAAAATAATAAGGTGGGATTAATGTTCATATATATTTTTAGCGATACTTAGCATCTGCCGTTTTGTTCGCTGCTATCTCTTTTTCAAATTGATCACCAACCGCCAGTAACATATCTTTAGTGAAGTACAAGTCACCACGTTTCTCACCGTGATATTCGTGGATGTGCGTTTCTACAATCGCATCTACCGGACACGCCTCTTCACAGAAACCACAAAATATACATTTAGTTAAATCGATATCGTAGCGTGATGTTCGTCTTGTACCATCATCGCGTAAGTCAGATTCAATCGTAATCGCCATGGCAGGACAAACTGCTTCACACATTTTGCAAGCAATACAACGCTCTTCGCCATTTGGATATCGACGCAGCGCATGCAAGCCCCGAAAACGCGGGGACATCGGTGTTTTTTCTTCTGGATATTGAATCGTCGTTTTTGGCGCAAACAAATAACGCCCCGTCAGGCTCATGCCTTTAAAAACTTCTTTAAGAAGTAGACTGTTTAAAAATTCACGGACATTATTTAACATATGTAATTCCTGTAAAGTAGATCTTCATTATTTCCAGACACTCCATGGTGATACTACCCATGCGCCAACCACAACGACCCAAAAAACGGATAACGGGATAAATACTTTCCAGCCTAAACGCATAATTTGGTCGTAACGATACCTAGGCAATGAAGCTCTTAACCAGATAAAAATCGATAAGAGAATAAATGTTTTTGCAAATAACCAGAAGAACCCTGGAATATCTCTCAATATGGGTATATCTAAAATAGGTAACCACCCGCCCAAGAATAATGTGGCGCACATGGTCGTGATCAAAATCATATTGGCATATTCGGCGAGGAAGAACATCGCAAATGCCATTCCTGAATATTCAATCATGTGTCCAGCAACAATTTCAGACTCACCTTCAACGACGTCAAATGGATGTCGGTTTGTCTCTGCCACGCCAGAGATGAAGTAAATCACAAACATCGGTAAGAGAGGTAACCAGTTCCATGATAAGAAATTCAGTCCATGCGAAGCAAAGTATCCTTGCGACTGTGCTCGCACAATATCGCCTAAATTGAGAGAGCCTGTAATCATGAGTACAGTGACTAGGGCAAATCCCATTGCTATTTCATAAGAAACCATTTGCGCAGAGGCACGCATCGCCCCTAAAAAAGCATATTTAGAATTTGACGCCCAACCAGCTAGAATCACACCATAGACGCCTACCGAAGTAATCGCCATGACGTAAAGCAATCCTGCGTTAACATCTGCAAGCACCATACCATCCTGAAAAGGAACCACGGCCCACGCGGCAAAAGCTGGTGCAATCACCATGACAGGACCAACAATATAGAGCAACTTATTTGCTCTGATGGGCTGAATAATTTCTTTTAAAAGTAACTTTAACGCGTCTGCGATTGGTTGTAATAGTCCCAAAGGTCCTACGCGATTTGGACCCATACGCGTGTGCATCCAGCCAATCAGTTTACGTTCCCATAGGGTGAGATAGGCCACGCAAGCAAACATCGGCAGAACAATAACAACGATGCGTAAAAGTGCCCAAATCAATGGCCATGCTTGACCAAATGTAGCTTCACCTTGAGTGGTTATGGTTTCAATCATTTCAAGCACGCTCCACGATTAATTCACCAAAAGAACTTCCAAGCTCTGCACTTACAGGTGTGCCCGATGCAATTCTAACCACCCCAGAGGCCAGACCTTTTTGTAAAGTCGCGGGCATAACAACAGAGTGATTTCCTTGCGTGACTTTGATGGCATCACCTTCTTTAAGACCAAACTGCGCAAACAGTTCAGGTGAGAGTCCTGCTTTCATGGCATTTTTGCTGTCTACAGTTAAATGGAGTGACTGTGCTCTACGCACAATCGCATCCGTAAAGTAAATCGGTAAATCTGCCACACGTTCTACGCCAGCGCTGCTAAATGATTGACCCTGCTCAAGACCAACTTGTGTTCTATTCGATAAAGCTGCTGGAATATCAAGTCCACCTAAAGCCGAATTCATCACTTCATCAACCGCATTGAAATGGAATCCATCTAATTTGAGCAAGTCCCCTAAAACGCGCAAAACTTTCCAACCTGGGCGTGCTTGACCAAATGGTCTTACGGAAGCTTGTACAGTTTGTACGTCTCCGACTATATTGATGTAAGTTCCCGCTTGCTCAGAGTATGGTGTAATCGGCAAAATGACGTCGGCCAGATCCAGTAAATCGTCAGATATGAACGAACTGATAGCAATAACCGTCTGTGCTTGTAGTAAAGCTTCTTTTGCCATTGCGGGATTTGCTAAATCCATGGTGGGTTCCACTTGATATAAAACGACTGCTTTTTTAGAGCCATCTAGAATCGACTGAATACCCTTGTTCACAGCGCCAATCAATTTGGCCCCGACAAAATTCGCCCCCTCACCTAGAAATCCTAAGGTAGCTCCCGTTTGATCGGCAATCCACTGTGCCCATGCCACGATTTGAGTTGCTTGTGGATGCGCTAAAGCCGTATTACCAATGAAAATCGATTTTTGCTCACCACTTAATAAAGCTTGCGCAAATACTTTTGCTTGTGCATCGCTGTGAGAAATATTCAAAGGTGCTGGAATTGATTTAGCGTTAGCAACTTCAAGCGCAATCGCCTGCAATGCAGATAACCACTTTGATGGTGCAAGCGTCATCGACCTAGCAGGCATTAACCAGTCATCTGCACCCGTATCAATTCTCATCACCTGTAAACCCGCTTTAGTTGCCCTACGTAGGCGCGTTGCAATTAATGGGTGATCTTTGCGTAAGAAACTACCAATCACTAAAGCCCTGTGTAATTTTTCAAGTTCAGCAATCGGGCGACCTAACCAAGGGGTTGAAATGTCATTTGTTGGGTCAATTTGACGCAGACGTGTTTCTATATCCTGCGAACCTAATTCTTTGATGAGTTTGTTTAGCAAATAGAGTTCTTCAACAGAACTCATGGGATGAGCAATCGCTGCAATAGCTTTTGCACCATGGTCTGCCTTTACCCCTGACAAACCACTAGCCACATATTCAAGAGCAGTTTGCCAATCAGTTTCTATCCACTCGCCATTTTGTTTAATCAGCGGTTGCTCTAATCGATCTTCACTATTTAATCCTTCGTATGCAAAGCGGTCCTTATCAGAAATCCAACATTCGTTAATCGCTTCATTCTCCAAAGGCACTACGCGCATGACACGCTCACCTTTTGTCTGCAAGACCGTATTACTGCCCATCGCATCATGAGGACTTAAAGATTTTTTTCTGCCAAGTTCCCATGTTCTAGCTGCGTATCTAAATGGCTTACTGGTGAGCGCACCAACCGGACAAATATCAATCATATTGCCCGACATCTCTGAATCCACAGTTTGTCCTACAAACGATGTGATTTCCGAATGCTCTCCACGCCCCAACATACCTAACTCCATGACGCCAGCAATTTCTTGACCAAAGCGAACACAGCGTGTGCAGTGAATACAACGGCTCATTTCTTCCATCGAAATCAGCGGTCCAACATTTTTATGAAACACCACTCTTTTTTCTTCTTGGTACCGAGAGCTTGATTTACCATAACCCATCGTCAAATCTTGTAATTGACACTCGCCACCCTGATCACAAATTGGACAATCCAGTGGGTGGTTAATGAGCAAAAATTCCATCACTGACTTTTGCGCATTGATGGCCTTTTCAGAGCGGGTAAAAATCTTCATCCCCTTATTGACTGGGGTAGCACACGCAGGGACTGGTTTAGGTGCCTTTTCAACTTCTACTAAACACATTCTGCAATTCGCCGCTATCGATAATTTCTTGTGATAACAAAAATGAGGAATATACGTGCCAATACTTTGCGCGGCTTGAATGACCGTTGAGCCTTCTTTGACTTCGACTAATTTGCCATCAATCTCAATTTCAACCATTCTGATTACTCGCTTTGATCTTTATTCATTAAACATATTGCGGAACTAAACAGCGTTTGTTCTCGACGTGATATACAAACTCCGGCATATAGTGCTTGAGCATGCCTCGGACAGGCATTGCTGCAGCATCACCCAGAGCGCAAATTGTTCTGCCCATGATGTTACCCGCCACATCATTGAGTAAATCTAAATCTTCTGGTCGACCTTGCCCATGCTCAATCCGATTAACCATTCGCCATAACCACCCAGTGCCCTCACGGCAAGGTGTACATTGTCCACAGGACTCTTCATGATAAAAATAGGACAGGCGCAGTAATGACTTCACCATGCATCGTGTCTCGTCCATCACAATCACAGCGCCAGACCCAAGCATGGAACCTGCTTTGGCAATACTGTCGTAATCCATATCCGTTGCCAACATCATCTCACCCGGTATGACCGGCGCAGATGATCCACCTGGAATCACCGCTTTAATTTTTTTACCGTCACGCATACCGCCGGCTAACTCTAATAATTTTGCAAAGGAAGTCCCTAGCGGAATTTCATAGTTACCCGGTCTAACAACATCTCCAGATATGGAGAAGATCTTCGTCCCACCATTGTTGGGTTTACCTAATTTGGCGTAGTTATCCGCGCCAATTCCAAAGATGAAAGGCACGGCTGCAAAAGTTTCTGTATTGTTAATTGTCGTTGGCTTGCCATACAAACCAAAACTTGCTGGAAACGGTGGCTTAAAACGTGGCTGCCCTTTTTTCCCTTCCAGCGATTCTAGTAAGGCAGTTTCTTCACCACAAATATAGGCGCCATATCCATGATGCGCATGTAATTGAAAGGAGAACTCCGAACCCATAATTTTGTCGCCTAAAAACCCAGCTGCTCTCGCCTCTTCAAGCGCGTTTTCGAAGACTTCATATTCATTCCAAATCTCGCCATGAATATAGTTATATCCAACAGGTATACCCATAGCATATGCAGCTATGGTCATGCCTTCAATCAGGGCATGTGGGTTGTAGCGCAAAATATCCCGATCCTTAAAAGTTCCAGGCTCACCCTCATCCGAATTACACACTAAATACTTATCGCCTGGCAACTGCCGTGGCATAAAGCTCCATTTCAGGCCAGTCGGAAAACCCGCACCGCCACGCCCCCTAAGTCCGGAGGCCTTAACTGTTGCGATAACTTGATCTTGAGGTATCTTCTCATCCAATATCTTGCGCAGTGCAGAATATCCTCCCCGAGCAACGTAATCTTGCAAGTGCCAATTTGAGCCATTGAGATTGGCCAAAATTAGAGGATTAATATGTAAATCGTGTAATGAAGTCATGGCTTTATCCCGTCACTTTCGCATCAGCAGATAACTCTTCTAGCAAAGCATCAATCTTTTCATTAGTCATCCAACTACACATTCTTTTATTATTCACAAGCGTTACAGGCGCATCACCACATGCTCCCATACACTCACCTTCAACAAGTGTAAAAGTGCCGCAGGCAGTCGTTTGCCCAAAATCAATGCTTAACTTTTGCTTGATGTATTCAGCGGCTCTTTTTCCGCCAGATAATTCACAAGGTAAATTAGTGCAAACCGCTAATTTAAATTTACCAGTTTGTACTGTGTTGTACATGTTATAAAACGTAGCTACCTCTTGGACCCAAATTGGGGGCATGTCTAATATCGTGGCAACTTCGGCGATTGCTTCTGCAGTTAACCAGCCATACTCATCTTGCGCCACTGCAAGTGCTGCCATCACTGCGGATTGCTTTTGATCAGCTGGATATTTTGCAACATTACGCGCGATTTCTTTTAATGACTTTTCCGACAGCATCTCATTTTTCCTAACGATCTATTTCGCCAAATACAATATCTTGCGTGCCAATGATAGTGACTGCATCAGCAATCATATGACCTCTAGCCATTTCATCTAGTGCCGCTAAATGCGGGAATCCTGGAGCACGAATTTTTAAACGGTAAGGTTTATTGGCACCATCAGAAATCGCATAAATACCAAACTCCCCCTTGGGATGCTCAATAGCTGCATAAGCCTGACCTGGTGGCACATGGATACCCTCAGTAAATAATTTAAAGTGGTGGATCAGTTCTTCCATATTAGATTTCATATCCACACGATTTGGAACAGCCACCTTGTGGTTATCACTAATGACTGGACCTGGGTTAGCACGCAACCAAGAAATACATTGCTTAATGATGTTATTGGATTGACGCATTTCTTCAACGCGCACTAAATAACGGTCGTAACTATCTCCATTGACTCCCACCGGAATATCAAACTTGAGCTTGTCATAGACTTCATAAGGCTGTTTTTTACGCAAATCCCATTCAATTCCTGATCCACGTAGCATCGCGCCCGTAAATCCTAACTGGAGCGCACGCTCTGGTGTAACCACGCCAATACCCACTAAACGCTGTTTCCAAATACGGTTATCCGTGAGCAAAGTCTCATACTCATCTACATATTTTGGAAAACGATTCGTAAAATCTTCAATAAAGTCTAATAAGGAGCCGGTACGGTTTTCATTAATTTTTTTAATGGCTTTTTCACCACGAATTTTATTCGCTGTATATTGTGGCATCTGCTCCGGCAAGTCACGATACACGCCACCAGGACGATAGTAAGCTGCATGCATCCGTGCACCAGATACCGCCTCATACATGTCAAATAAATCTTCGCGCTCTCTAAATGCGTAAAGGAAAACCGCCATAGCGCCAACGTCTAGACCGTGACAACCAATCCACAACAAGTGGTTCAGCAAACGTGTGATTTCATCGAACATGACACGGATATACTGCGCACGCTCTGGAACTTCAATTTGGAGTAATTTTTCAATGGCCATGACATAGGCATGCTCATTTGCCATCATCGATACATAATCCAAACGATCCATATACGGAACGTTTTGTATCCAAGTTCTGGTTTCTGCCAATTTTTCTGTGGCTCTATGTAATAAGCCAATGTGTGGATCAGCACGCTGAATGACTTCACCGTCTAATTCCAAGACCAAGCGCAATACCCCGTGTGCTGCTGGGTGTTGTGGGCCAAAATTCAGTGTGTAATTTTTGATTTCTGCCATCTCAAGCCCCGTAACTTTCTTCACGTATGATCCGTGGCGTGACTTCACGCGGCTCAATAGTTACTGCCTGATAAATCACGCGCTTTTGTTCTGGGTCATAACGCATTTCCACTTGACCAGATACTGGAAAATCTTTTCTGAAAGGATGGCCAATAAATCCATAATCGGTCAAAATTCTTCGCAAATCATCATGCCCTTCGAAAATGATTCCAAAGAGGTCAAAGGCCTCACGCTCATACCAATTAGCGGAACTCCAAACACCTGTCAGACTAGGAATCACAGGAAAATCATCATTCGGTACAAGGACAATCAGTCGCAGGCGCCAGTTTTGGCTAACCGACAGTAGGTGCGATACCACCCCAAAGCGCAAGCCGTTCCATGGAGTATCGCCATAAGATTGATAATCCACCCCACATAAATCCATTAACTGCTCAAACGCAAATGTAGGATCTGCCCTTAATTTTTCTGCTGTTTCTAAATAATGCTCAGCCGGTATTGTCATTGTTACTTCGTTAAGCCGAGCTTCAAACTTGGCTGTTGCACCAAAAGATTTTTCTAAATGCTTTTGTAATTGGATCAGTCGATCATTCATCATAGGAAATTATTCTTTCCGAGCAATAGTAGATGTACGGCGGATTTTCGCTTGTAACTGAATAATGCCGTACATGAGAGCCTCTGCAGTTGGTGGACAACCAGGCACATAGACATCAACAGGCACAATCCGGTCACAGCCCCTGACAACAGAATAAGAATAATGGTAATAACCACCGCCGTTGGCACATGATCCCATCGATAATACCCAGCGAGGCTCAGGCATTTGGTCATACACTTTACGCAGGGCTGGAGCCATTTTGTTACATAAGGTTCCTGCAACAATCATCAGGTCTGATTGGCGTGGTGATGGCCTAAATACGACCCCAAAACGGTCCAAGTCATACCTTGCAGCGCCAGCATGCATCATTTCAACAGCGCAACAGGCCAGCCCAAATGTCATTGGCCATAATGAACCCGTTCGTGTCCAATTGATCAGCTTATCCGCTGACATCGTGACAAAGCCTTCTTTTAATAAACCTTCTAGCGCCATAAGTATTTTTATGAGCCCTTAACTATTCCCAGTCAAGAGCACCCTTTTTCCAGATATATACAAATCCAACAACAAACTCCAACAGAAAAATAATCATTGATAAATAACCAGCCCAACCAATTTCTTTAAGGGCTACTCCCCAGGGAAATAAGAACGCGGTCTCTAAATCAAAGAGAATAAATAAGATAGCAACAAGGTAATAGCGCACGTCAAATTTCATCCGTGCATCTTCGAATGCATCAAAGCCGCACTCGTAAGGAGAGATTTTTTCTGGGTCAGGATTAGATGGGCCTAATAATTTACCCAAAGCCATTGGGACTAGGCCCACTCCTATACCTACCAATATAAATAAAAAGACCGGAAGATAATTACCTAGATTCAATTTTGTTCCAAAGTTTATTTATGTCAAAAAAATTACACATTCACAAGTAAGATTGTAGAACATATTTGATGACAAAAAAAAACTTGGTGCCGTCGGCGAGACTCGAACTCGCACAGCCTATGGCCACTACCCCCTCAAGATAGCGTGTCTACCAATTCCACCACGACGGCATTTGCAAAACAAGGTGTTATTTTAGCCCTTTTGTTGCTCTAGGGCAAAAATATTTATCGACTTGCGACTTATTTCGGTACGGAAGACCCTACGTTAGAGTCAACTTCTTTCGTCACTTTCGCAGGATCATTGTTAGGTTGATCTGGAGCACTGACTGTTGATGGCTTTGATAGTACGCCAGCATCATTCTCATATTTTGTACCAACATAACTGATCATCAGTGTTGATAAGAAAAATGTCGCTGCAAGTACGCCTGTCGTCCTCGATAGGAAGTTAGAGGAGCCTGTCGCACCAAAAATACTCCCAGATGCTCCAGAACCAAAAGCTGCACCCATATCAGCGCCCTTGCCTTGTTGCACTAAGACAAGTCCAATTACCCCAATAGCGGAAATAATTTGAACAACCATTAATAAAGTTTTTAACCATTCCATCGTTGTATACCTCTCCTACGTTACTTAATTTGCTGTACAAATTGATAAAAATTCCGAAGCCGCTAATGAGGCTCCACCAACTAATAAACCGTCGATATCCGACATCTTTAATAACTCACTCGCATTATTAGACTTCACACTACCCCCATAAATAATGCATAAATTCTGAGCAATCATTGGATCTTTTTTTTCTATGATTCCTCTTATTAAGGCATGTACTTCTTGTGCTTGCTGCGCTGAGGCAGTCTGACCAGTTCCTATTGCCCAAATCGGTTCATATGCCAACACAATTTGATCAAGTTGCTGATCCAAGCCCCTCAATATGACTTCTACCTGCTCTGTTAAAACTTGCGCCATTTGCCCACTTTGACGCTGTGCCAAAGTTTCGCCAACACAGATCACAGGCTTTAACCCCGACGATATTGCGACTCCGGCTTTCTTAACAACAAGATCATTCGACTCCTGATGTCGCATCCGTCTTTCAGAATGCCCTACCAAAACATACTGACATCCTAGCTCCTTGAGCATCGCGCCAGATATCTCACCAGTAAAGGGCCCTGAAATCTCATCAGAAAGATCTTGCCCGCCTAAATAAATGACTTGATCTAATAACAAGCCATTCATTTGTTGTAAATAAATACTCGGTGGACAAATCACAATCTGACGATTGACTAACTCAACTCCTTTTAACCCCTCTGAAAATGCGCTTGCATACTCTTCATTAAATGACCAATGACCATTTAATTTCCAATTAGCGATGAAGAGTGTGGAGCGCATCTGGGCAACATCTATTATTGTTCAGTAGCCGGTGGCACTTCAACGATTGCAGGAGCAATTTCTTCAGTGACCTGAGGAGCTTGCTGTGCAACTGGAGGTACTGGTCCACCTTCTTCTGGCGAAATAGCCTTCATAGATAGTTTTAAGCGCCCACGCTCATCAGCAGCCAATAATTTGACTTTTACGATCTGACCTTCATTTAAAAAGTCTTTTACTTCCTTGACCCGCTCGTGCGCGATTTCAGATATATGTAACAAACCATCTTTACCCGGCAAAATATTGACTAGTGCACCAAACTCTAAAATCTTTACAACAGGACCTTCATAAATCTTACCTACTTCGGCTTCTGCAGTAATACCTTCAATTTGGCGCTTAGCTTCTTCCATGCCAGTAGCACTTGTCGATGCAATCGTTACCGTACCATCATCTTTAATGTCAATACTGCATCCAGTCTCTTTTGTCAGTGCTTGAATCGTCGCTCCGCCCTTACCAATGACTTCACGAATCTTGTCTGGATGAATCTTGATCGTCACCATTCTTGGTGCATGTTCAGATAACTCTGTACGAACAGTCGACATGGACTCTTGCATTTTTGACAAGATATGTAAACGTCCTTCTTGAGCCTGCGCTAAAGCTACTTGCATAATCTCTTTTGTAATGCCCTGGACCTTGATGTCCATCTGCAATGCTGTGACGCCATTCGCAGTTCCAGCCACCTTAAAGTCCATATCACCAAGGTGGTCTTCATCACCAAGAATATCAGTAAGCACAGCAAAACGATTACCATCGAGGATCAGTCCCATCGCCACACCAGCTACATGCGCCTTAATCGGTACACCAGCATCCATCAGTGCTAAACATCCACCACAAACTGATGCCATGGAGGATGAACCATTCGATTCTGTGATCTCGGATACCAAACGAATACTATAAGCAAAGTCTTCAGATTTTGGCAATACAGGAACTAAAGCACGCTTTGCCAATCTTCCATGACCAATTTCACGGCGCTTTGGACTTCCAACGCGACCTGTTTCACCTGTCGCAAATGGAGGCATGTTGTAGTGGAACATGAAGCTGTCACGATATTCGCCTTCGAGAGCATCAATAATTTGTTCATCTCTAGCAGTACCCAATGTTGCGACAACTAAGGCTTGCGTTTCACCTCGTGTAAATAAAGCAGATCCGTGCGTACGCGGTAATACACCTGTACGAATCTCAATCGGACGCACTGTTCTTGTATCACGACCATCAATCCGTGGCTCACCACTTAATACTTGACTACGCACAATTTTGGACTCTAAGCCAAACAGAATGTTCCCGACAGCAACATCATCAACGTCACCATCAGCAGCAAGTTGCTCAAGCACTTTAGCAGTTACTTGTTTTAATTCTGTTGAGCGAGCTTGTTTTTGACGAATTTGATAAGCAGCACGAAGACCTTCCTCAGCAAGTGCAGTCACCTTAGCAATGAGTTCTTCATTTTTAGGTGCCGGCTTCCAATCCCACTCTGGTTTACCTGCATCACGCACTAAGTCTTGAATCGCATCAATAGC
Organism: Polynucleobacter sp.; assembly: GCA_040403635.1. Classification (GTDB taxonomy): domain Bacteria; phylum Pseudomonadota; class Gammaproteobacteria; order Burkholderiales; family Burkholderiaceae; genus Polynucleobacter. The sequence continues at coordinate 18,224 of JBBAKF010000004.1, read as the reverse complement.
AATTTTCGCTTGGTCATGACCATAAACAATTCCACCCAACATAATCTCTTCTGATAGCTCATGGGCTTCGGACTCAACCATCAAAACGGCATTTTGTGTACCAGCAACAATTAAATCTAATTGACTCTCTAACTGCTCTGAACGTGTAGGATTGAGTATGTACTCACCATCTTTGTAACCTACACGCGCCGCACCCATTGGTCCATGGAAAGGAATTCCTGAAATCGCAAGTGCTGCAGAAGCACCTATTAATGCAGGAATATCGGCAGGCACTTCAGGATTGATCGACATCACATGAATGACAATCTGCACCTCATTGTAAAAATCTTCAGGAAATAATGGACGAATCGGACGATCAATCAATCTTGAAGTGAGTGTCTCACCTTCAGATGGGCGTCCTTCACGACGAAAAAAACCACCAGGTATTTTTCCCGCAGCATATGTTTTTTCAACATAATCAACTGTCAAGGGGAAAAAATCTTGTCCAGGTTTAGCGTTTTTAGCTGCAACTACAGTTGCCAAAATGACCGTATCATCTACATCAACCATCACAGCACCACCAGATTGTCTAGCGATCTCTCCAGTTTCCATGGTTACAGTGTGCTTACCCCATTGAAACGTTTTTGTTACTTTATTAAACATACTCATCTTTTTCTCCAATTCATTAACAATAGACGCAAAATATCATTGCGTCCCTAATCGACGGTGATTTAATTCCCTCGAACAATATAGCGTGAGATTTATGTTTGAAATGAACAAGAAAGGGCATGCCATTCCAGTGATGTTCTTCCTCTGTTTGTAAAACAACAATGGAATGACACATACCCATTTATTTCTTTATAAATCCAAGCCTATTACAACTGATAAAACAATAATGCCCGCAAATCATCTGCGGGCATATTTGATTTACTTACGTAAACCTAATTTCTCAATTAACGTCTTATAACGATCTAAATCTTTACCTTTAAGGTAATCTAAAAGACGACGACGGCGAGATACCATCTTTAACAAGCCACGACGGCTATGGTGATCTTTTAAATTTGCCTTGAAATGCGGTGTTAAATCATTAATGCGAGCAGTTAAAAGCGCCACTTGCACTTCTGGACTACCAGTATCATTGGCAGCACGGGCGTGCTCTTTAACAATTCCTGCTTTAGCTTCGGTATTGACACTCATCGTATTACTCCTTACTTGCGAACACCCAAGTTTGCCTCACTTATTCGTGAAATAAACCTCTTGTGCCGTGATTAAAAAATCTATCTCTTTTCAATAAGATAGCCTTTTATTATAGCAAAAAACATTGTCTTTTCAAAATATTTACTTTCATATGAGCTGTTTAAGTCGCCATTTGGGCGTTTAATTTCTCTTGCGAAGGATCATGCAGTCTATTTAAGGCGGCTAAATACGCTTTTGCCGATGCGGCAATAATGTCAGGATCAGTGCCTACCCCATTGACAACGCGCCCTCCTTTAGCCAATCTTACTGTCACTTCCCCCTGAGATTGTGTCCCTGTGGTAATGGCGTTAACCGAATATAAAAGTAACTCTGCGCCACTTTTAGCCTGTTGCTCGATCGCATTAAGCGTTGCATCTACCGGTCCATTGCCATTTGCAGAAGTTTCACACTCCTGCCCGCCTACTTGTAAAACAATCTTCGATTGAGGTTTTTCTCCAGTCTCAGAATGCTGCGCTAAAGAGACAAAGCGATAATGGTCAGAACCATCTTTGACATCAGCATTCGATACGATCGCTAAGATGTCTTCGTCAAAAATCTCACTTTTTTGATCAGCTAAAGCCTTAAAACGACCAAACGCTTCATTGATATCACTCTCTGACTCGAGTGACACTCCTAATTCTTGAAGACGTTGTTTGAAGGCATTTCGGCCTGACAACTTACCCAAAACAATCTTATTAGCACTCCAGCCTACATCCTCAGCTCGCATGATTTCATAGGTATTTCTAGCTTTGAGTACGCCATCTTGATGGATTCCGGAGGCATGTGCAAATGCATTAGCGCCTACAACCGCTTTATTAGGCTGTACGACAAACCCTGTAATTTGAGAGACCATTTTCGAGCTCGGCACAATTTGCGTAGCATCAATACCAGTCATTAAATGAAAGTAGTCTCTTCGCGTTCTTAGTGCCATGACAATCTCTTCTAACGAGGTATTACCTGCACGCTCCCCTAATCCATTAATCGTGCACTCGACCTGCCGAGCACCTCCAATACGGATTCCTGCTAAAGAATTTGCAACCCCTAAACCGAGATCATTGTGGCAATGAACTGACCAAACAGCCTTATCAGAATTCGGGATTTTATTTCTGAGGTCCAATATAAATTCTCCATACAACTCAGGAATGGCATATCCCACCGTGTCTGGAACATTAATCGTAGTTGCCCCTTCTTGAATAACCGCCTCCAGAACTCGATACAAAAACTCAGGGTCTGAGCGATAACCATCTTCCGGTGAGAATTCAATATCATCCGTGAAATTCCTAGCAAATCTTACAGACTGAATCGCTTGCTCTAAAACTTGCTCAGGAGTCATCCTTAATTTCATCTCCATATGCAAAGCACTCGTTGCAATAAATGTATGAATTCTCTTTGAGTTCGCTGGTTTTAAAGCCTCTGCTGCCCGTGAAATATCCTTATCATTCGCTCTGGCTAATGAACAAACCGTAGAGTCCTTCACAGCGGCCGCAACCGCTTTAATTGCCTCAAAATCACCTGGTGAGCTCGCAGCAAAACCAGCTTCAATGACGTCAACCTTTAAGCGTTCAAGTTGTCTTGCAATACGCACTTTCTCGTCCTTAGTCATCGACGCGCCTGGCGATTGCTCCCCATCTCTGAGCGTGGTGTCAAAAATAATCACTTTGTCATCGGTCATTTGATTCATTTTCATTCTCCTATTACAGCCTATCTTAAAACAAAAACCCCAGCAAATTTGCTGGGGCTGGTATGGTGAGCTTCAATCTTTTCTTTTATTGATGCGCCCTTACACCGGCCCCGATTTTTAGATCAAGTCCTAGTAGGTTTAACAATAATAAAGATTGAAGTTTGCAATTCATAGTTTTACTATACACCGAAATGACGTTTGTGTCATTTTTCTGCTCAGGCCACTATTTACTGGGCCTTGTATGCTTTGAAGTATTCCAAAACCCATAATACATATCCTGATAGGGCATAAACCAAGAAAAAACAAAATATAGTGAGCGGAGGATAAGTCGTCATCAAGACCAATCCTAAAATGACAAAAACCATAACACCAAAAGATACTTTATAACGGATATCTAGAGCCTTGCCACTATAGAATTTGGCATTAGAGACCATCGTAATACCGGCATATACAGTTAGAAAAAACATCGTCCATGGTATGGCAGCATCTTTAACAGGTAAGTGGTTATCCTCAGCTAACCAAACAAATCCTGCCACAATAGAAGCTGCTGCTGGACTTGGTAAGCCTTGAAAAAATCGCTTATCAACGACGCCTGTACTAATATTAAATCGAGCTAACCTGAGTGCTGCACCGGCACAATAAATAAATGCCGCAACCCAGCCCCATTTTCCTAAACCCTTGAGGGCCCACTCATAAGCTACCAATGCTGGTGCCACGCCGAAAGAAACCATATCTGCCAATGAGTCATACTGCTCTCCAAATGCGCTTTGAGTATGTGTCATCCGCGCGACACGCCCATCCATGCCATCTAAAATCAATGAACAAAAAATCGCCATTGAAGCCGTTTCCCAATTTTGGTTCATCGCTTGCACAATGGCAAAAAAGCCAAAAAATAAGGCTCCTGTTGTAAACGCGTTGGGTAGCAGGTAAATCGCTTTATTACGGGGGCGCTCTACTAATTCCTCGTGATCGTCCCCTTCAAAATCAAGAAGCTCGATTTGACGACGTCGATTGACTCTGGTGCGACTAAATATCTTAGGACGTTTTGGCCTGACTCTGGGCTTCATTTGTCTAAATGACTGAGTATTGCAAGTAAAGTACTTGTTGCGTAGACCTTATCACCTACACTAACTAGAGGTTCAGCTGCCAAAGGCAAATAGACGTCAACTCTTGAGCCAAAACGAATAAAACCATAACGCTCGCCCTTTCTGACCAAATCTCCAACACGGGCGTAACATAAAATACGTCGTGCAATTAATCCAGCCACTTGGACAAGAGTAATAATATGCTGATTACTCTCAATGACGACAGCATTTCTCTCATTATCAGTAGAAGCTTTGTCTAAATCCGCATTAAAAAACTTCCCTGGGAAATACGTAATAGATTTAATTCTGCCATCGACAGCAATCCTATTCGAATGCACATTAAATACATTCATAAAGATGCTAATTTTTAAGGCATCTCTTTGCGCATAGTCGTCATATGTCTTTTCAACTGCAACAATTCGACCATCCGCTGGAGCTAATACCGCATTGGGAGCCACAGGCACTAACCTTGGCGGATCTCGAAAAAATTGCAATACAAAAAGAAAGACAATCCATAATGGCAATGAATAATACACCCCAAAAAATTTCATGACGATGAGAGCAACTATGCCCAAGCCTAATAAATAGGTCCATCCCTCTCGAGCAATAATGGGGTGCTTATAAGATGACATCTACTAGTTCTTGCTCTGATCAACTAATTTGTTCTTCGCAATCCATGGCATCATCGAACGCAATTTACCGCCAACTTGTTCAATTTGATGTTCAGAGTTCAAACGTCTTCTAGAAATTAAAGTTGGTGCGCCAGCACGATTTTCTAAAATAAAGCTCTTTGCATACTCACCAGTTTGAATATCTTTCAGAACATCACGCATCACTTGCTTCGTTTGCTCTGTAACGATTCGAGGACCTGTTACATATTCGCCGTACTCAGCATTATTCGAAATCGAATAGTTCATGTTGGCAATACCACCTTCGTAAATCAAATCAACAATTAACTTTAATTCATGTAAGCATTCAAAATACGCCATTTCAGGTGCATATCCAGCTTCAACTAGAGTTTCAAAGCCCGCTTTGATTAATTCAACAGCACCACCGCACAACACGGCCTGCTCGCCGAATAAATCCGTCTCAGTTTCTTCACGGAAATTCGTTTCAATAATTCCCGCACGACCACCACCGTTTGCCGTTGCGTAAGATAAAGCAATATCTCTTGCCGCACCAGAATTATCCTGATAAACAGCGACCAAATGTGGCACCCCACCGCCCTGTGCATAAGTGCTGCGAACTGTGTGTCCAGGAGCTTTAGGGGCAATCATAATGACATCCACATCTGCACGGGGAATCACTTGTCCGTAGTGCACATTAAAGCCATGTGCAAATGCTAATGCAGCACCCGCTTTAATATTCGGGGCTACTTCATTTTTATATACCTCTGCAATTTGCTCATCTGGCAAAAGCATCATAACGATGTCTGCGCCTTTAACCGCTTCAGCAACTTCTTTCACTTGCAATCCGGCATTAACAGCTTTATTCCATGAAGCACCATTCTTGCGTAAGCCTACAGTGACCTTGACACCTGAATCATGCAAGTTTAAAGAATGCGCATGGCCCTGTGAGCCATAACCAATAATGGTAACTTGTTTACCCTTGACTAAAGATAAGTCAGCGTCTTTATCGTAAAAAACTTTCATTTCTTTTCCTATTTAAATATCGTTGTAATCATGAACTTCAACACCTGTTTACGAATTTTAAACCCGTAAAATTCTCTCACCACGGCCAATTCCAGAAGCTCCTGTTCGCACAGTTTCTAAAATGGCTGTCTTATCAATTGATTCAATAAATGCATCTAACTTTGCGGAATCGCCAGTTAACTCAATTGTGTAACTCTTATCTGTGACATCAATCACGCGCCCCCGGAAAATATCCGTAGTACGCTTCATTTCTTCACGTTCTTTTCCTACAGCACGCACTTTAATCAACATGAGTTCACGCTCAGTATGTGCACCATCTGTCAGATCATAAACTTTCACAACCTCAACCAAACGGTTCAAATGTTTAGTGATCTGCTCAATCACTTCATCCGAGCCGTTAGTAACAATCGTCATTCGTGAAAGTGATGGGTCTTCTGTGGGTGCTACCGTTAAACTCTCGATATTGTAGCCACGCGCAGAAAACAAACCCACAACACGGGACAAAGCACCAGGTTCATTTTCTAGGAGTACCGAAATAATATGCCTCATTCCGCGTTCTCCGAACCTAAGATCATCTCGGTAATACCCTTGCCAGCCTGAACCATCGGCCAAACGTTTTCTGATGGGTCAGTCTGAAAATCCATAAATACCGTACGCGTTTTCATCGCTAAAGCTTCACGTAAAGCCCCTTCAACATCAGATTTTTTCTCGATTCGCATTCCCATATGACCATAGGCTTCTGCTAATTTCACAAAGTCTGGCAATGAATCCATATAGGAATGTGAATAGCGTTTGCTGTAACTGAGCTCTTGCCACTGCCGTACCATGCCCAAATAGCGATTATTTAAAGAAATAATTTTGATCGGTGTGTCATATTGCAAACAAGTCGAGAGTTCCTGAATACACATTTGGATAGACCCCTCACCTGTAATCGCACAGACAGTCTCATCTGGGAAGGCTTTTTTGATGCCCATCGCATACGGCAAACCAACACCCATCGTACCCAAACCACCTGAATTAATCCAACGACGGGGTTTGTTAAATTTATAGAACTGGGCTGCCCACATTTGATGTTGACCAACATCTGAACAAATAAATGCATCACCTTCGGTAAGCTTAGATAAAGTCTCTACAACATATTGCGGCTTAACAATCTGCGACTCCCGATCGTATTTCAAGCAATCTGTTTTACGCCATTCGTTGATTTGATGCCACCATGCATCCGTTGCCAACTTATTCTTCAGAGGACCGGCAGCACGTAACTGGACGATCATTTCCTGTAATACTTCTTTTAAGTTACCAACAATTGGTACATCTGCCCGAACTCTTTTAGAGATGACTGATGGATCAATATCGATGTGTATTACTTTACGTGGCAAACTCATAAAATGCGCAGGATTACCAATCACGCGATCATCAAAACGCGCACCAATCGCAATCACTACATCCGAGTGCTGCATTGTCATATTGGCTTCATATGTGCCATGCATACCTGGCATTCCTAAGAAATTAGGATGCGTACCTGGAAAACCACCAAGGCCCATCAATGTATTGGTGACGGGATAGCCTAATAACTCAGCAAATTCTTTTAACTCAGCCGAAGCATTTGCCAAAATGACACCACCACCGGTATAAATGTAGGGTCTTTCTGCTTCACGTAAAAGGCTAATTGCTTTACGTATTTGACCAGAATGTCCCTTCAGTACTGGACTATAAGAGCGCATATCTACGGTTTCAGGATACTCATAAGGCGTTTTATGAAACGAAATATCTTTCGGGATATCGATCACCACTGGGCCTGGACGACCTGTTCTGGCAATATGGAACGCTTTTTTAATGGTCAAAGCAAGATCTTTGACGTCTTTAACTAAAAAATTGTGTTTAACAATTGGTCTAGTAATTCCAACTGTATCGCACTCTTGAAAAGCATCCTCACCAATCATGTTAGAAGGCACATTGCCCGTAATCACAACAAGCGGTATGGAGTCCATATAAGCTGTAGCAATACCAGTTACCGCATTGGTCACTCCAGGACCAGACGTCACAAGAGCAACGCCAACATTTCCTGTTGCCCGAGCGTAACCATCTGCAGCATGGACAGCACCTTGCTCATGGCGAACCAATATGTGTTCAAACTTATCTTGTTTGTGGATCTCGTCGTAAATATATAAAACAGATCCACCGGGGTAACCCCAAACAAATTCGACGTCTTCTTCTGCTAGAGCACGAACTAGTATTTCGGCGCCAATCAGTTCAGGGAGGTTTTGGGGGTTTTGATTCAAAGCATCAAGGGATGCAACATCTTTTATCGTATTCATATCTTCTTTCTAGTCCTTTGCAATTTTCGGCAAAAAATTGGTTGGTCTGTTCTCAGTTTTGCTTGTGGCCAAACGTCGAACTCTTTGCTTGTATCGGTCTCAATCCATCTTTTGAAAGGTTTAGTACAAGCGAACTTATAATTGTATTACACTTCTCCAATTGTTTCCTACAAAAATCTCCAATTAAAGTCTAAAATTTAGCCCATGGCATCCGAAAAAGAACTTTCTGACTTTTTGAAAGCAAGCGAAAGACGCGCTTTTAAGCAAGTACTTTATTCAGTCAGAGACGAAGATGCTGCTTTGGATATTGTGCAAGACTCAATGATTAAACTTGTGCAAAGTTATGGCCAAAAAAATATAGAAGAATTACCATTACTTTTCACAAGAATTGTGCAAAACTGTACTAAAGATTGGTTTAGGCGCCAAAAAGTACGTAATACCTGGGTCACTCTCTTTTCTAAATTTGGTAAAAATAGTGATGGGGATGATATTGATCCTCAAGACTTTTTTGAAAATTCTGAGGATTCGAGCTTCGGTAAAGAATCTTCGTTACAACTCGAAAGAATGGAATTATCAACAATTTTAGAAAAAGAGATAGAAAAGCTTCCAAGACGTCAACGCGAAGCCTTCCTCATGCGTTATTGGGAGGAGCTAGATATTTCTGAGACTGCGATTGCTATGGGATGCAGTGAAGGAAGTGTTAAAACGCACTGCTCAAGAGCTAGCCAAACTCTTGCTGCAGCTTTAAAGAAACTGGGCATTACTTTTTAGAATTGTTAGATTATGAACTTATCACAAACAAATATCTCATCACTTAACGCTCCGCTGAACACACAGCTGACCGCTGACGAGCTGTATGTTGAGCAAATGGGTAAGACTGTGGCGCGCTCACTCGATAAAGAATTGTCTTATCTTTCTCCGAAAGTTTTGCAAGGTCTTGATAAGGCTAGAAATTTAGCTTTATCCCAGCACAAAGTAGTGAGCATATCTCCATTGCGATTGATTGCAAACAAACTTAACTTTTTGCCAAGTCTTAGTCCCCTGAGTCCTATTGTTTTGGTTCTATTGCTCGTTTTTGGTATTGCCCAATGGCAACAGAGCGCCCGAATTAATGATATTGCCGATGTTGATGCAGCAATTCTTACAGACCCCGTCCCTCCAGATGCCTATATTGATGACGGTTTCAAACTATTTTTGAAGAAAATGCTCAATGCAGCTGAGGCGGAAAAAAGTAACGTTGTCTCAGATTCAACAATAAGTACAGAGCAAAACCCAGTAAGCACACCAGAACAAGCTTCTTCGGAGCCAAGTACGGGTCGTGTTGCCGACATTAGCACCAACCAGTAAGTATTTATAGGCACCCAGCCCGATGAAGATTAGACGAATTTTTTTAAGTTTTGCCTTTGTATTCGCTAGCTTAAGCCAATTACCGCCAAGTCTTGCTCAAGTGGTTATTAATCCCAATCCAACTTGGACTAGCTTAAATACTGCGCAAAAAGATACTTTAGCGAGTCTTGAAGAGGATTGGCAAACCTTATCCCCGGAGCAACGCACTAAGTGGATCCAACTCGCGAATCGCTACGAGAAGCTTCCTGAAGTTGAGCGCGAAAGACTTAAATCTCGGATGTCTGACTGGTCTAAGCTGTCTCCTAAAGATCGTCGTCTTGCTAGAGCTAATTTTATTAAAAGCCAAAATATTCCTAACGATAAAAAGTCAGAAGCATGGGATGCCTATCAGCAGTTATCTCCTGAAGAAAAAAAGTCATTAGCTGATGAGGCTGCTGAAAAAAATAAGCCTAAAAAACCATCTTTAGTAAACTCACCGTCCCTTAAAAACTAATTACTTCGTATCTTGCAAGTCATCTCCCCAGCTCCTAGTATTCGTCGTCGCATTACGCTGACGCTTTATGAAATGCTCATCTTAGTCGGCGTGTGGGCCTTAGGCTATCTCGTACCATCGCTCATACTTGGCGTTGTTTTTGACTTTCGGGTCCCGAATTGGGTAGCCTTTGGCCATGTGTATCTTCTTTTCGGCCTTTACTTCACATGGTATTGGACAAATCATGGTCAAACACTCGCCATGCAAACTTGGCATATCAAAATGGTGAATGAGCAAGAACAACTTCTTAACAGAAATCAAGCCTTAATCCGTTACGCAATCTCCACGCTTTGGTTAATCCCAACAGTCTTGATTTACATCCTGTTTAAATATTTTTTTATGTTGCCGCTAGGGAACTGGCCAACCTTAATACTGATGTTTACTATGGTTCTATTTTTTTGGCCAATCACCTGTTTATTTGATCGAGGCAACCCCCATGGGCCACAATCACTTCCAGATCGATTAGCCAAAACTAAATTAATTTTAATACCTAAAACACCAAGATAATAACTAAGATTTAAGGATCATCGATGGGGATGCATGTAATGTTTTGATGCGTAACCAAAAGCTCGCCAATGAGTTGATCAGGATTCCTAAGAGGACGCCAATCAATAAAGTCCAGTAAGGAAAATGCATGTCGATTTCTAATAAATAATTCGATAAATACCAACCCGCAAAACTAGCAAATAGCCCGCTCAAAAATCCAGCAACACCACCACACATGATCAGTTCAATTAACCAAATTCGGGTTAAAAAGAGTTGATTAGCTCCCAAGGTTTTTAAGATCGCCACTTCATTCATTCGCTGTTCTTGAACCGAAATAAGTGCAATCATCAATACTACGAAGCCCGCTAAAAGGGTAAATAAAAACAGTACCTGAATTGCAAAGATTAATTGCTTAAGGATATCCTGAGCTTGTGAGATCGATTCTTGTATATTCACTGAGGTGATATTTGGAAAACGATTGATTAAATCACTGTCCACACGCTGATCCACCTCTTGTCGAAATGCCATAATCCAACTTTGTGGGGCATCTTTTAAAAGCTGTGGTGGCATCATGGCAAAGAAATTTACCCGCATCGAATTCCAATCTAGCTTTCTGACCGAAGTAATTTTGACGCGATAGGATTGCCCTGCCACCTCAAAGAGGAGCTCATCACCCAGCTTTAAGCGTAAGGACCGCATCATGCCTTTCTCCATCGAGACCTGCATAGGTTCTGCGGTGTCAAACCACTGCCCTGCGATGATTTTATTTTTGACGGGGATTTGGTCGGCGTACGATAAATTAAACTCTCGCTCCACTAAGCGTTGTGTATTTTGATCTGCATAATCCGTACCACGGATCTCCCGCTGATTGATCGCCATTAAACGCCCACGAATCATGGGGTAAGAGTCAAAATCTGGGTTACGTAATTCCTGCTGCAAAAATTTTGCAACCTCATCTTTTTGATCTGGCATGACATTTAATATGAAGCGATTGTTAGATCCCGGTGGAACACTTGCTTCCCATGCACTCAAAACATTAAAGCGAATCACAATTAACAATAAGATAGCTAACATGGCAATGCCAAGAGCACTCATCTGAAAACTCATCCAAGAAGGATTACCCGCGATCCTCTGTGCTGTATAGCGTAAACCTGGTGTGGAGCTCTTCATATTGCCAAAATATTTACCAATCCAGACAGAGAGTAAATACGCACTTGTAGCAAAGATGACACAAGCCCCAACAAAACCCCCAAGCACCAAAGCACTTAATCGTAAATTGTTTGCAATCCAAAGTAATAAAAAGAAATAACTGCCTATCCCTAATCCCGCGGTGATGAGGTAGTTCTTTTGTAAATGAATATTCTCCTTACGCATCACTACCTGCGGTGAGACCTGAGTCAGCGCCAGTAATGGCGGCAAGGCAAATCCTAGTAAAAGAATCAAAGCGACTAAAAGCCCCCAAATTACCGGCCAAAAAGAGGGGCTGGGTAAATTTTTATCTAGCAAATTTTGCATGATTGTAATAAGTACTTCTTGAAGTCCATACCCTAGAGCAACGCCTAATAATCCTGCAAACACCATGATTTGAAAAAATAAGAATAAATGCGCAGCGATGATTTGCTTACTCGTGGCACCAAAACATTTTTTTACGACAGTTGCAATAATTTGCTTTTTTGCATAACGGCGACTCGCTAAGGAAATCCCAACCGCAGCAATCATGCCTGTAAGAAGAGCAACTATGGATAAAAATCGATTGGCCTGATCAATTGTCCTTCGGAGTAACGGCTGACCATTTTCAAGGCTTTCCATATTCACACCACGGATTTGACGCTCTTCAATCCACTTCTTTGACCATTGCGAATAGTTTTGTGCCAGTTTTTCACTTTGCGCTTCGGGTATATTGTCTTGCGTTGCTATGAGTAGTCGATAACTAGCCCGACTACCGAGACCAAGCAGCTGTGTTTGCGCTAAGTCTTGCTCATGAATCATGACCCGAGGAGCAAAGTTCATAAAGCCCGCCCCGCGGTCAGGCTCTCTTAATATGAGGTTACTAATTGTGAAGCGTTTTTCACCCAAAGCGATTTCATCACCAATGCGTAATCGATAGATCGACATCAATTGCGGATCAAGCCATGCTTGCCCTGGCAGCAATTTAGTGTTCGGCTCTTGTAATGTCAAGGAGCCACGCAGTGGATAACTATCGGATACCGCCTTGAGGGATACCAATTTACTGTCTTTTTCCACACGCATCATCGTTGAAAAAATGACTGTTTTCGCTGTTTTTAAGCCGATTTCATTCGCCTGCTTGGTAAATGCGGGATCTAACTGTTGGTCACCTCGAATAATCAAATCCGCACCAATCATCTCACGTGCTTTTTGGGAGAATGATTGTTGTAAGCGATCTGACAAAAAAGTTACACTCGTAATTGCAGTGACTGAAATCACGAGTGCAATCATTAACCACACTAACTCACTCGAGTTGGCGAATTGTTTTTTATAAGCCAGCAAAGCTACCGCCATCAACGCGTAAAGTGGTTCCAGTGATGTAGGAAGCTTTTTGACTTGCTAAGAATGTCGCTGCATCCGCGTACTCTTCAGGCATACCATAACGCTTCATCGGAATCGAACTGACGCTTTTTTGCATCACTTCCTCAAGCGGTTTACCTTCATTTTTTGATCTTTGTTCATCTAAATGCACAATTCGTTCTGTCAGAATGCGTCCCGGCAGAATAATGTTGACCGTCACACCCTCACTCGCAACTTCATTCGCGAGTGTCTTTGTCCAGCCATTGAGGGCTAAGCGTAATGTGTTGGAAATCGCCAAATTAGCAATCGGTGCTACCGTCCCCGAACTCGTGGTGGTAATAATTCGTCCCCATTTATTAGCGCGCATATGCGGCAAGACACGGTCTGTGACTTTCATAATCATGAGTACCATTTGGTTAAAATTAGTTTGCCAAAGTTCGATGGATTGATTGAAGGCCTGACTCATCGGAGGACCACCCGAATTATTGACCAAAATATCAATATGGCCGACCTCTTGTTCGATTTGTGTCACTTTGGCATCAATTAAATCAAGCTGATGAAGATCCCAAGGCAAGACATAGGCGAAGCCTCCAGATGATTTGATTTCTTGAGCAGTGGCTTCTAATAATTCGACGCTACGGCCCGTCAAAATAACCTTCGCTCCCTCTTTCGCAAGAGAAATCGAAATAGCTCGCCCAAGACCTTTGCTCGACGCCAAAACTAAAGCAACTTTACCCTGTATTCCTAAATCCATTGCTTGCTCCTTCTTTTTATCAATTTGCCATCAATATTTCCCATTTTGACATAAGCACGTCCAATCGTTTTTGTATCTCAACAGCACGCTCTTGAAGTTGCTTAGCCTTGTCTGGGTTGTCTACATAAATGGATGCATTACTCAACTCTTGCGTAATATTGAGCTGCTCTTTTTCTAAAGTCTCAATCTCAGAAGTCATCTGATCTAATTCTGCTTTTTGGTATTTATTGGCAGATTTTTTAGGGCTTACGCTCTCCTCTTTGACCTTACTAACTTTGGCTGGTTTAGCCTCTTCTACAAGACTATTTTTTTGCAGATCTAAGCGTCTTTGATTTTGAATCTTCCAATCTTCATATCCACCTTCATACTCCCGCCATTTACCGTCGCCTTCAAAGGCAATCATGCTTGTTACAACATTATCTAAAAATTGGCGATCATGACTGACTAAAAAGACCGTACCTTTATAGTCTTGTAAAAACTCTTCTAATAAGTCTAAGGTATCAATATCTAAGTCATTCGTCGGCTCATCCAAAACTAATACATTGGCAGGTTTGGCAAACAAACGGGCCAATAACAGACGATTTCTTTCCCCTCCTGATAGGGTCTTAATCGGTGACCGAGCGCGTTGTGGTGAGAATAAAAAATCATTCAGATAGCTTTTGACGTGCTTACGCTGCCCGCTAATCTCAACCCACTCACTACCCGGACTAATAAAGTCCTCAAGAGTGGCCTCTAAATCTAAGGACTCTCGCAATTGATCAAAATAGGCGATTTCGATCATACTTCCCTGCTTAACTTCTCCCTGACTAGGTGCCAAGACCCCGAGAATAATTTTCAGTAAAGTGGATTTACCGGCACCATTTGGACCCAGTAAGCCAACCTTATCACCACGCAAAATAGTTGCTGTAAAGTCTTTTACAATTTGTTTTTCCCCAAAGGCTAGAGAAACATTTTCTAAGGCCGCGACAATTTTTCCGGTCTTTTGTCCTGAATTAATATCTAATTTGACCTGTCCAACTAATTCACGCCGCTCCGATCTTTGCTCTCGCAAATGCTCGAGGCGAGCTATACGACTAACACTTCGCGTTCTTCGCGCTTCAACACCTTGCCGGATCCATGCCTCTTCTTGAGCAAGTAATTTATCTGCGCGAGCATTTGCCAATGACTCATCCATCAATTGACGCTCTTTAAGCGCTAAATATGCTTGAAAATTACCTGGATAACTTCTAACAATGCCCCGGTCTAGCTCAATAATACGTGTGGCTACGCGATCTAAAAATGCCCGATCATGCGTAATAAATACAAGAGCACGGTTCATGTCGATCAGTAACTGCTCTAACCATTCAATCGAATCCATATCCAAATGATTGGTGGGTTCATCTAGGAGTAATACATCCGGCTGTGTCACTAAGGCTTGAGCTAAGGCGACTCTTTTTTTGTTTCCACCTGATAATTCAGACATCAAACGCGCACCATCTAGATGCAATTGATGCAAGACTTCTTCAATTTTTTGCTCCCAAGCCCAGCCTTGATTGACATCAATCAAGCCATATAACTGATCCATCCGGTGCTGAACAGTATCAGTCCACTCTTGCATGCTCAGCGCCTCATACTCCTCACGGGCATTTCTAATATCCTCAAGTCCCTTGGCCACGGTATCAAACACACTATCCGTAGATAAAAAGATGGGCTCCTGTGCCACATACGCAATCTTGATCCCCTGCTGTTTTTGAATCAGCCCCGAATCTGGTTTTTCTAATTCAGCAATAATTTTTAGAAAAGAGGATTTGCCGGCACCATTACGGCCAATGAGCCCAACTCTTTCACCTTCTTCTAGGGAGAAAGAGGTATTGGCAAGTAAGTCCACATGCCCATATGCCAATTGGGCATCACTGATAACAAATAAAGCCATGAAAAATAATCAATCTCGTTAGATGAAGAAAAATCAGGAATGATTTTGTCTGAAGTTTTTATTTTAAGCCGAACTGATGTCGATTGCTTGATAATAGAGCTGTGGAAAAAATACGTATATCAAAACTACTCTCCGAACAAGGACTCTGCTCGCGCAGAGAAGCTGATCTTTATATCGAGCAAGGCCTCGTCACGGTTGATGGTGAAGTCGTCACAGAACTCGGGTCACGTGCTTTTGCACACCAAAAGATTGAACTCAAAAAAGAAGCCAAACTTGCCCAAGATGCCAGAATTACCATCTTATTGAATAAACCCGTTGGCTTTATCTCCCATTTGGATGAGGATAAAGAATATGATCCAGCTGTATCGCTCATCACTCCTGAGCATTTTTTCAGGACGCATTTGGATGCGAATAGAAATGCCAAATTCAATACCCGTGGCTTAGCTCCCGCTGGCAGGTTAGATATCGATTCGACTGGCTTACTCGTACTAACTCAGGATGGTCGTATTGCGAAACAAATTATTGGTGAGAATAGCCAAATAGAAAAAGAGTATTTGGTTCGCGTAGAGGGTACTTTAGAGCCCTCCGGTCTATCAAAGCTCTGTCATGGTCTTTCTTTAGACGGTGTGGCTCTGCAACCGGCCAAAGTGAGCTGGCAAAACGAAAATCAATTACGCTTTGTGCTACGCGAAGGCAGAAAACGACAAATACGCCGGATGTGTGAACTCGTTGGCCTCCAAGTCACGGGTCTCAAAAGAATCCGCATTGGCCAAATTACTCTGGGTAATTTACCTTTAGGTCAGTGGCGTTTTTTGCGTCCTAATGAAAAATTCTAAGTAGGGCTCAGATTGTGTTTTTAAACATCTCGACCTATCGCTTTTGTGAGCTTTCTGAGTTAGATACGCTGCGTGACCAGATTCTGCAGGCGTGTTTAGCGAGGGATTTAAAAGGCACAATCCTTCTGGCCGAAGAAGGTATCAATATGTTTTTGGCAGGCGAAGAAGCGCAGATTCGTGATTTTTTGATCTGGCTTAATCAATTTGCCCCACTCGCAGATCTAGTGACGAAAGATAGTTGGTCAGAGTACCAACCTTTTAAAAAAATGCTCGTCAAAGTCAAAGATGAAATTATTCGTATGAACCATCCGACTATCCAAGCCCATAAAAAAAGGGCTCCAAGCGTCAGTTCACAACAATTAAAAAAGTGGCTGATGAGTGGCTATGATGATGAAGGTAAACCCATTGTTTTACTCGATACTCGCAACGCTTTTGAAGTGGACTATGGAACTTTTCAAAACGCCATCCATTTTGATCTTGAAAAGTTTAGTGACTTTCCGCAGGCTCTCGCCGAGCAATTACATCTTTTGAAAGATAAAACGGTGGTGAGCTTTTGTACCGGGGGTATCCGCTGCGAAAAAGCGAATTTACTGATGCAAGAACAAGGCTTACATAATACTTTTCAGCTCGATGGCGGAATCCTCCAATATTTTGCAGAGGTAGGCCAAGATTTTTATGAAGGCGGTTGCTTTGTCTTTGATGACCGTATTGCTCTTGATCCAGAACTATCGGAGCATCCCCTTGAGAATGCCCCGCGCAGAAATCACTGAGTTAATAAAGTAAAGTGCTCTACAGCTGGTGACGCCGCAAAGAAAGGCGATACAATCTCACGCCACTTGAGAAAAGCCGGCGAATTTCTAAAATCCACGGTATGGTTTTCTAAAGTTTCCCACTCAATCATCAACAAATAGCGCTGCGGGTTTTCAATCCCCTTTTGTACTTTAAAGCTCTTAAAGCCCACCGCATTGGCGATGACCTCGCGCACGCCGCGCTCAATCGCCGCATCAAACTCGACATTTTTTCCAGCCTGTATCGTAATATCAGCAACTTCTAAAATCATCACTATCCCCTTATTTAGCCAATTTTCTTCAAATTCTTTTTAAATGAACTAGCACGCTCAATGTAATTTTTGGCACTAGACTCTAAGCGCGCAATATTTTCTGGACTCAGTTCACGCGCCACTTTGGCAGGAGCACCAATAATTAATGAACCTTCCGGGAATTCTTTACCCTCAGTGACGACTGCACCTGCTCCTACCAAACAATTTTTTCCAATGATGGCATTATTAAGCACCACTGCCTGTATACCAATTAATGCGCCATTAGCAATCGTGCAACCATGCAACATCACCTGATGTCCTACTGTGACGTTATTGCCTATCGTAAGGGGGCAACCCGCATCAATATGTAACACACTACCTTCTTGAATACTTGTTCCTGAACCAATCGTAATGGCGTCGTTATCACCACGGATAACAACTCCTGGCCAAACGGATGAAAACGCCCCAATCGTCACATTACCGATAATCGTAGCTTCCGGTGATATGTATGCATCCGGGTGAATACTCGGGACTAAATCCCCTAATTGATAAATTGCCATGTCTTCCTCTTATTTAAATAATTGATATGTATAAATGCCTAAAAATGTCATGAGTATGGAACCCATCACATGGAGCATGACTGTAATCAGGGCAATACTTAAGCGCCCTTCTTGAATCATCAATGTCAGCTCAGCTGAAAATGATGAAAAGGTTGTCAAACCCCCTAAAAAACCTGTAATGATCAGCAATCTCCACTGCGGTGATAGCTCGGTATGTGCTGAAAAAAATGCCATAGCGACCCCGATTAAGAAGCCGCCAATCAAATTGGCTGCCAGCGTTC
>JBBAKF010000003.1:0-86369 GCA_040403635.1 Polynucleobacter sp. | reverse complement strand
GCATTGGCCTACAAGATCTAATGAAAAACTCCATTATTTTAGATACCTTAACAGCAACTAGCCATACCTATATGGGTACGACTTTTGTCGATAGTACTGAAGCAGTTAGATTCAAAAAAGATGTCCATGAACCCAGTTTTTTTATTCATATGACAATCATCTTAGTCCAAGGGACTATGGGGTGGCGTATCGCTCATTTACATACAAGTCAAGTTTCAAAAGACTTGATTCACTCGCCATCAATTGCAGGCGATCATGGCTTTCATTAAAGTCCTTTAATTGGATGCATTGACCATTCAGGCGCTGCAAAAATGGCCTCAAGTTCCAAACTGTTATGGCTGGCTATTTTTTGATCGACGTGGTGAATGGCGTATTCAAAACGAGTATGCTCAACAACACCATTTACCTGGCGAGACTATATCGCACTCAGGCTTTAAACAATTTATTGAGTCCCATTTAGGAAGAGATGCGCAGGGTTGTTATTTTTTTCAGAATGGTCCGCAACGAGTCTTTATTAGCTTTGCTTATTGCCCATGGGTGATCCGCTTTTACCCCCTGAATGATGGTCATTGGGAACTAAGAACTACTTTTGGCCAAACTATTCAACCGAGTAGCTGTTTTTTAGATGAGCACGATCAAATTTGTTTTGAAGCTGAATTCGAAGTCCAACAGGTTCAGGATGATGGTCATTTAGCATTTAAGAAAATCAAATCTGTTGGCCTACTCCATGACCATGATTTGGAAATCTTTTCAGCTTTTGCAAAAATATTTCAAAACAGTTGTGGCAGTTTAGGGGAGTTTTTATGGGATCAAAAAATAGCTATTGAGCCTATTAATAGCAAAGATTTGCCACGCCTATTTCATTTTATTAAGGCGCCTAGCGCTTAATTACCTTTCGGTAATCGGCCATTATCTTTTAACTCTTCAATATATAAAAATTCTAATTGTCTTCTGCGTGCTTCTATTTGTGAGAGTTCGTAAAAGTCTTTAGCACCTTCTTGTTGTGCCATATTTAATTGCTGTATGGCAGCAGGTAAGGCGCCATCAGATGCATACCGCTCGGCAATGGCAGCATGATATCTTGAGGTTTGGTTACTTTGCGCATAGCCCTGCGCTAATAGATTCCACCATGTCACGTCATCTCTTTGCACTTTAGTCTTTTGTACTAACCATGCAATCCCCTCTGTATTTTTTCCCCCTGCATAATAGGCTTGCACAAGCAAAACACCAGCGGCTTTTGAATTAGGATGCGTTTTCATCACTTGTAATGCTGCGTTTTGCGCCACTATAAAATTTTTCTTCTGTAAGGCAATTTGTGCAAAGCTCACATCAAAAACGTAGGTGTTACGCGGCGCAACTTGACTGGCATTGATTTGCAAAGAAATTTCTTTACTTTTTTGTAGTAATTTTTCTGCTTCATCAAGCTTACTTTCTCGCAGCGCAATTAAAGATAATCCAAAATGCCCTTGCATCTTTCGGATCGTAGAAGTTTGATTAGCTTGATTTTGAAAATACTCTTTGGTTAGTAATAAATCACTACCTTGACCCTGTTGCTCTAGTTTGGCCATCGTTTGATTGAGATAGAAATCTAAAGAATTTTTAATGGGTCTATTTTTGTTAAAGTCATTGCGAGCTCGATCTTGCATATCCGCAATTCGATCGGTCGTTAATGGATGGGTTCTTAAATAGGCTGGCGCTCCAGAATCCATCATGCCCGATGATTTTTGTAATTTTTGAAAAAATTCCGGCATGCCGTTAACATCAAACCCAGTGGCATTCAAAATTTGATAACCCACTCGGTCCGCCTCCCGCTCAGCATCCCTTGAATAAGCTAATTGATTTTGTATGGCGAGTGCCTGTCCTCCAATTGCTAATCCACCTGCTGCACCAGGATTACTTCTTGCAGCAACTAAAGCAAGTAATAAAGAGGCCAGAATAACTACCCCACTATTTGAGCTTACTCCAGAACCCCGAGCAATATGCTTTTGAGTCACATGGCCAATTTCATGGCCGAGTACGGATGATAATTGACCTTCATTATCGGCAAGTACCATCAGTCCTGTGTGCATTCCAATATAGCCACCAGGTAGTGCGAAGGCATTAATGCTCGAGTCACGCACATAAAAAAACTCAAATTTAGGCGGAAATGGGCCCGTCTGTTCTGATCCCGAGATTTTTTCACGTTTTGCACTAACGACTAACTCACGGCCTAACTGGTTGATATAGTCAAACATTAACCAGTTAGTCACGTAGTCTGGATCTTTACGGATTTCGCGCATAATGCGCTCACCGAGTTTGTTTTCATCTAAACCACTCATATCACCTGCAGAAGTATCTCCTAAATCAGGCAACACAATAGGCGCCCTTCCGCCAAGTGGAGGTTCAATATATGTCTGGCTGTTTGTGTTTTGAATCGTTACTTTATCCTGCGCAAAGAGCGCCAAAGGATACAATAGATCAATCCAGACGATAGCAACTAGAGTGTAGTAAATAATGCTTTTTTTCAATGAAACCTTTTTTAAGATAAGTGAATCTAAATATGCTAACTCATTTTAATCAAGCTGGCGCAGCCCATATGGTGGATGTCGGTGATAAAAATTTAACGCAGCGCATAGCGCTCGCCAGTGGTCAAATTACGATGCTGAGTACTACGCTAGATTTGATTATTGCTGGCAATCATAAAAAAGGCGATGTTTTGGGTATTGCAAGAATTGCTGGCATACAAGGAGCAAAGAAAACAAGCGATTTAATCCCGCTGTGTCACCCGATTGGCTTAACCCATGTCAATGTTGATTTCGAAATCAAAGCTGATCAAAACACGGTGATTTGTACGGCTCTGACTAAGACCATCGGGCAAACTGGGGTTGAAATGGAGGCACTGACCGCAGTCCAAGTCGCGCTCCTGACGATTTATGATATGTGCAAAGCAGTTGACCGGGGCATGGTCATGAGTGATATCAAACTTCTTGAGAAGACCGGTGGCAAAAGTGGTGAATGGAAATCCGGAAAGTAAGTACTAACAATCAAGATTTTTTTAAGTATGAGAAATTACGCTTGGCCATAATCTGTCCTTTTGAGGCCAACGGATAATAAGCTCATATAAAAACAGCACCAAGCCTGCTTAAAAGGTTACTCCTTTTAGAGCTTGTATTGAATTTTATGCTGTCGATCGTTGCGCTCAGGTTAGTTGATGCACTGCTGAAAATCAGCTGAGCCCGGGGCTAGTCCCAAGTTAATACATTTTTGACGTTTTATCTCTAGCGGATTTTTCTTAATTACAGGATTTACTTGCTTTGCATTATTTTTTTCACTAAAAGACTCAAGTTCTTGAGTCTCAACTTTCTGATACTTTTTAATTTTATTTATATCCTCCTCTAAAACAGGCAATGCCATATCATTTTGATGTTCACTCTGAGAGCTTTCCCCTAATTGATAACGAACTTTTATTGTCGCATTTGCCAACTTGATATTTTTTTCAAATTTTAATGGCTCAAAACGAATCATCGAAACCAACTTTTTACCGGCTTCGTCTAAACGAAAAAAACCGCTTGACTGAATTAACTCTACGCTTTCTACAGCGCCTTGCTCATTTACACTCAATAAAAACTCAACTAGACCCTCTTCTCCAAGTTTTCGAGACATAGTTGGGTAAACTAGTTGGGGTTGATAAATTTTGATGAGTTGATTATTAGTTTGGCCTACACAATATAAAGACGAGAAAAGGAAAACACTAAACAATAAAAGTCTCATTGAACGCACTGCTGAAAATCAGCTGAGCCTGGTGCTAGCCCTAAGTTAATACATTTTTGACGCTTAATATCTTGTGCGTTATTGACTGGTGGTTTAGGGACTACAGGAGCTATCCTAGGCGGGGGGATTTGTGGAGTTTGAGATTGAACGAACTCATCATCTCTCCAAATCCCTTGTTGTTTAATCGATCCATTGGGGTTATAGAAAACACCCTGACCGTTGTATTTGTCATCTTTCCACTGACCAACATATTGTCTTCCATCAGGAAATGTATATGTCCCTTGAACATTTCTTTTTCCATCTTTATAAAGTCCAACATATTTACCGCCATTAGGCCATGCATAGGTTCCTTGACCATTTATAAGTCCATCTTTATATTGCCCAACGTATTTATCCCCATTAGGCCACGTCAATGTCTCTTGACCATTTCTTTTGTCATCTATCCACTGACCTACATATATTCTTCCATCAGAAAATGTGAATGTTCCCTGACCATGCCTATTGCCATCTTTCCACTGACCCTGATATTTACCTCCATCAGGATAGTCATAGAATCCAAAACAAGGTCCGGAGAAGTCACCATTACAGGCTGGAAAATTATTCTGTGCTTGTGATTGAACGAACACATTATCTCTCCAAATACCTTGTTGCGATATTATTCCATTAGAGTTATATAAAACTCCTTGACCGTTATACTTGCCATCCTTCCACTGACCAACATATACTCTTCCATCAGAAAATGTATACGTCCCTTGACCATTAATTTTATCGTCTCTGTATTGTCCTACGTATTTATCTCCATTAGGCCACGTCAATGTACCTTGTCCATCTCTATTGCTATCTTTCCACTGACCTACATATACTCTTCCATCAGAAAATGTATATGTCCCTTGACCATTTCTTATATCGTCTTTATATTGGCCCACATATTTATCACCATCAGGCCATGTCAATGTACCTTGTCCATTTCTCAGACCCCCACTAAATTGCCCCACATATTTATTTCTATTAGGCCATATATAGGTTCCTAGACCATCCATTTTTTTTCTTTCAACTCCCCGAAGTATTTCTCCCCATTACTCCACTCTAGGTTTCCAAAACAAGGGCTTGAGAAGTCGCCATTACAGGCTGGTAAATTTGTATAGGTAGATAAAACTGTCTGGGCATATGAGATGCAAGATATCAACATACAAAGGGTTAGAAGTAGTTTTTTCATAATGATTAGATTATCAGAGTCACTTTTTTAAAATGCCGTTTTTTATTGTAAAGTCTTCCTCGATGCTAGGTGAATAATGTCGGCGGAATTCTAATATTGATTAAAACCTAATCCATTAAAATTTACTGTAGTTAGCTAGACAATACTCAGAAGATTTTTTTATCACATTTTGAAAAATACCATTTTTCTGTAGTTCCTGAACACTTAAATTATCTAAGATTTCTATCTGTTGATTAGTGAATCCATTGGCTGTCGTTTGGGCCGAACATTTGCAATACGAGTTGATTGTTTTAAGTGCAATGCCTTTATTTTCTGGCAAAGTTTTTTGGTTTTCTATACATGTTGTTACAAACTCTTTGACGTAATTTGCCCTGGTTTGACCAGTTGCTTGCGCATACGTTTTTAAAGAAATTGCACTTAATGCGAGTACGAATATATTCTTAATGATGAAGTTCATTTTTTACCTAAATTTAAATGTTGCGTTTAAACATGCACCATACTCCAATAATGGTATGTTCATTTACGAGTATATTGGATTTTATTAAAATTTTTAAAAATTACTCTCTATTCAATTTATATCGATTTGTAGTAATTCTTTTGTCCATGGATTAATAGTCAAATCATCAATCCCGATATATTCATAACCCCAATGCACCCTTTTTTTCGGCACGATATCGTTGCGTGTTACTTCCTTGATTAATACCCAAATCAATTCAGTACAGTAAAAAGCATTTGTCTGTCCTAAAATAAATTGGCTGTTAAATTGGTACTTGGCATCGACATAAAACTTGGCACGGTGGATTATTTTTTTAGTTTGATCAGCGTCTAATTTGAGTTCGAAAATGCCTACTTTTGTGGCTTTTGCCATAAAATTCTTGAGATTTTCTTCTCTCACACTTCCTTTAGGATCCACTGGATTTCCATCAGCATTAATGACAGTCCATGTTCCCTCTAGTGACTTTGCAATGAGGCCTATGTGGCCATAACGAGGATCTTTCCCTGAAAATGCTTGCGAAATATCACCCCAAACTCCTGGCTTAGTCACAAATATGAGATATCCCTCGCGTAATTCATGCTGTTGCAATTGCTCATATAAATCATATTTATTCTGCTCAGAGGTTTCTTTGGGTGTGACCAAAAAATAAAGCCCAGCTGATGCTAGGCTTAAGATGAAGCAAAATAAAATCCCTCGAAAACGGATCATATAAATCTTAGGTGATTACTTGACCCGATCCATGTGCCACTTCACATTTTTCTCACCCTCAAAAAACAGTCGTCCATCAGCAGTTAAGCTTACTTGTACTTTATAAAACTTACCATCTTTATACATTTGCTCACCTTCAAACTGACCAAACATCACTGGTGTCAGTTTTAAAATAACATCTCCAGGTGCAAATTTTGGACTATTTGAACTTGTTGCAACACCAATACCATTTTTTAACTCATACCCATATTTCCATTGTGCGCTATACCAAATCCCATTAATTGTTTTCAATTCCTCATTTCTAATATTAGCATTTGTTTTTTCGTCTGCTTCATTAGATGATGACTGCCCACCGCCAACTGTCCCAGCAGGAGGTGCCGCAGGTTCTACAGGCGCTACTGCTGGAGGTGCTACTGCTGCAGGAGCTACTGGAGTTTCAGATTTCTTTTCTTTTGATGAAGACTTATCCTTTTCTGAACAAGCTTTTGCCGATTGCAAAAATGCCATTGACACTTCTTTATTGACTAACTGTCCATTTAAAATTGCCATTCCTGCTTTATCACCATTTTCTTTATCTAACTTAGGGTACTGTTCAACTAAAGCAACAAAATCTTTTTTTTCTATTTTTTTACTCAATGACTCCGCTATACATTTGCACTCGGCAGGAGTGCCTTTACATATTTTCATCCACTTATCCGTTGGAGAGTCTCCACATGCGACGATGGTTAATGTTAAACATAAAATAATGATTCTTTTCAGTGCATTCATAAATATCTCCAAAAATAATTTTTCTAAATGGGTCCAAGATTAATCTTCATATCTCTAGTCATCAAGCCGTAATCTCTACTCCTGAGTCAAATACTCGCTCAATTAAGGGTCAAGACCATTGTAATGAGTTTTATAATCAATCCATAAAAAAGGTGTCCATGATTTAGTCTATCTCGTGGATAGTTTCAATGACACCTCTTTTTACCGCTCTAATATTCTTAAATCATTGCCTTTAATAGTTTGGCCATTTCTGATGGGTTACGTGTGATTTTAAATCCACACTCTTCCATGATTGCCAATTTTGCATCTGCTGTATCTGCACCGCCTGATATTAGTGCACCCGCATGCCCCATTCTTTTTCCAGCTGGAGCAGTAACACCGGCAATAAATCCAACAATCGGCTTTTTCATATTGTCACGACACCAACGCGCAGCATCCGCCTCGTCTGGCCCACCAATTTCACCAATCATAATTACTGCATCAGTATCTGGATCATCATTAAATGCTCTCATCACATCAATGTGTTTTAAACCATTGATTGGATCTCCACCAATACCCACTGCTGAGGATTGGCCTAAACCAATTTCAGTAAGCTGTGCTACCGCTTCATAAGTAAGCGTCCCAGAACGACTCACCACGCCAATGCGGCCCTTACGATGAATATGGCCAGGCATAATGCCAATTTTAATTTCTTCAGGAGTAATCAATCCAGGGCAGTTAGGTCCTAAGAGTAATGTCCTCTTACCGCCACGAGCTTCTTTTTCTTTCATACGATTTCTAACTTCAAGCATGTCACGTACTGGAATCCCCTCAGTGATACATATTGCTAAATCTAAGTCAGCTTCGACAGCTTCCCAAATCGCTGCCGCAGCACCGGCAGGTGGTACGTAAATAACGGATACCGTAGCACCGGTTTGTTTTGCTGCCTCTTTAACGTTTCCAAAAATTGGAATCCCAAAGATAGATTCGCCTGCTTTTTTGGGATTAACACCGGCTACAAAGCACTCTTTACCATTAGCGTATTCTTGACACTTTTCCGTATGGAATTGACCAGTTTTCCCAGTAATCCCTTGTGTAATCACACGTGTATTTTTATTAATCAATATTGACATTTGTATTCCTCTTTAATTATTTAACTGAGGCAACCACTTTGGTTGCAGCTTCGGCCATCGTATCGGCACTAATGATGGGTAAACCTGATTCCGCCAACATTTTTTTACCTAAGTCTTCATTAGTCCCCTTCATACGAACCACTAAAGGAACAGATAAATTAACTGCTTTACATGCCTGTATAACACCATCTGCAATCACGTCGCAGCGCATAATGCCACCAAATATATTTACTAAAATCGCTTTAACTGATTTATTTTTGAGCATGATTTTAAATGCTTCGGTGACTTTCTCTGCCGTAGCTCCTCCGCCCACATCTAAAAAGTTTGCTGGTGATCCACCAAACAACTTAATCGTATCCATCGTGGCCATGGCTAATCCGGCACCATTGACTAAACAACCAATATTGCCATCCAATGAGATATACGCTAAATCAAATTTAGAAGCTTCGATTTCAGCAGGATCTTCTTCTGCTTCATCACGGTAAGCAACGATTTCTGGATGACGAAATAATGCATTTGGATCAAAATTAAATTTGGCATCAAGTGCTTTTATATGGCCGTTTCCTTCCAGAATTAAAGGATTGATTTCTACAAGCGAAGCGTCTGTTTCCATATAAGTCTTGTACAAATTAACGAGAACCTCTTTTGCTTGCGCCTGCGAGGCATCTGGTACACCAATACCTTTTACTAGGTTTAATGCCTGAGTATCGGTCACACCATGCAAGGGGTTGATAAATTCTTTAATGATTTTTTCTGGCGTATGTTCGGCTACTTCTTCAATATCCATACCACCTTCACTCGAGGCCATAATCACTACGGACTGAGTTTCACGGTCTGTTAACAGACCAACATAGTATTCTTTTTTAATATCCGCGCCATCTTCAATCAATAAACGGCGTACTAACTGTCCATCAGGGCCAGTTTGATGCGTTACTAATTGCATTCCTAGAATATTCGTGGCGTACGTTCTAACTTCTTCTAAGCTTTTAGCCACTTTAACGCCACCACCTTTACCTCTTCCTCCTGCATGAATCTGCGCCTTGACGACCCAAACAGGACCGCCCAGTTTTTCCGCTGCAGCCATAGTCTCGTCCACACTAAACGCCGGAATACCATTTGGTACAGGGATATTAAATTGACGAAGGAGTTCTTTTCCTTGGTATTCGTGGATTTTCATAATTGCTTCCTTTAGTTGAACATATATTTAAAATGATAATAACAATGAATAATGATTGATTGAAGTCAAATGAGATTACTCGTGTCAAATTGAAAATTTTCCTGGCTCGAGTGGGTGGCCATACCAAACCGAATGATATTTCTTCACAACATCTCCATCAGTGCGCAGTGCATGGCATCCATTAAATTGAAAGGGGAGTTTTTCCTGACCTTGCCCCTCAATCTTGATATCCGTCTGTACATGAAATACTTCACCAACGAAAGCCTGCGTCGCCACAGTGGGCAACAACTTCGTCAACTCTGATATGTGCGTACAACCTTTTATCCCACCAAGACGGTTTTTGACTCCTTCTCGAAAACCACTTAACAAGTTTAAACCAACCAACTTCGTATAATCCGGTCCTATCAATTCACATGTCCCCGCGTAAGGGACATGTAATGATTTTGCAAATGCCTGCAAAATGTCCATTTTTTCATTGATAGTCAAAGTTAACTGCATTTCGTGAATCGGTTCACCCGCTTCACGGTAAACCGCAGCTAATTGTAAGCCTCGGGCTTTACAGTCAGTGATAAGTGCCTCAATATCCCATAATTGGTCTTCCCTGCGATAAACCTTTAAATCGATTTTTCGCTCATGGACTAGCCTACGCGATGGTTTGAGTTCTTGAAGATTGTCCGACATCCCTATAGTCTAGCATTTCAATTTGAATCATCTAGGGTTTTCCCTCGCACAATGCGATAAATTGTCTCTTGGTCAAATCCCCTAGAACTCATAAATCGAATTTGCTTAGCTAGCTCTTTGGAGTCCCCTGCTATGGTCCCAAATTTTTTTTGCCACACCACATAGGCCCTTTGCGGCTCTGTATTTTTTAAATCTTGCAGATGCCTTGCAATCATCTCTTGGTCAAGATTATGAGCACGCAACTCTTGAACTAAGCGACGTGCACCATACCCTGAAGATTTTTTATTCACGAGACTTTCAGAAAATCTGGCATTCGATAAAAAATTCTTGAGCTTTAACTTCTCAATCACTTGATTCAGCTCTTCTTGGTCTGCTGCGTGGGGTGAAAGTTTTTTTCGGATTTCTAGTTCACTATGTTCTCTCATGGAAAGATAGCGAATACCTCGCCCCAAAAGACTGATGCTACTTTTGGGGCGCTTTTCTTGATCTATTGCTGCTACTTGCTCCTCAAACTTCTGGAGCGTCGACTTCGTCATCATCCTTACCTGTAATTACTGCTTTATTACCCTTTACCCCTAATTTAGCCCGAATTAAAGCTTCAATTTCCTTGGCAAGCTCTGGGTTTGCCTTTAAAAAATCACGTGCATTGTCTTTACCCTGACCAATCTTTTCACCTTTATAGCTATACCAAGCACCAGACTTTTCAACTAAATCGGCTTCAACACCCATATCGATAATTTCTCCTTCACGAGAAATCCCTGATCCATACATAATGTCAAAAATTGCCTCTCTAAACGGTGGTGATACTTTATTTTTAACAACTTTCACACGCGTTTCATTCCCAATATTGTCATCGCCCTTTTTAATACTACCTATCCGGCGAATATCAAGGCGCATAGATGCATAAAACTTCAGCGCATTACCACCAGTTGTTGTCTCCGGGGAACCAAACATGACCCCAATTTTCATGCGAATTTGGTTAATGAAAATGATCATTGAGTTGGTGCGCTTGATCGTACCAGTGAGCTTACGTAAGGCTTGGCTCATAAGGCGGGCTTGCAATCCCGGTAACGAGTCACCCATTTCACCCTCAATTTCAGCTTTCGGTACCAGTGCTGCGACTGAATCAATCACGATCAAATCAATGGAACCAGATCGCACGAGTGCATCGGCAATTTCTAATGCTTGTTCACCAGTATCTGGCTGAGAAATTAATAAATTATTGACATCTACACCTAACTTAGCTGCATATTGCACATCGAGGGCATGCTCAGCATCAATAAAAGCACAAGTGCCTCCCAGTTTTTGCATTTCAGCAACAGCATGTAAAGTTAATGTAGTTTTACCAGAAGACTCAGGACCATAAATCTCTATAACGCGTCCACGGGCCAGACCACCAACGCCTAGGGCAATATCAAGACCAAGAGAGCCAGTAGAGACAACTTGTATATCTTGAGCAATTTCAGCATCACCAAGTCGCATGATGGAGCCTTTACCAAATTGTTTTTCAATTTGGGCTAAGGCCGCTGTAAGCGCTTTTTGTTTTTCTCCTGTCATGCCAGAAAACTCCGAATTAGCTGAGCTTGTCGGGATAGTGTTTGCACTCGCCTTTGACTTTTTATCGTCCATTTTTTTTCCAATCATCTTCTCATCTTTATCAAGTTAGTTTTGAAATTTAAATATACTGTATAGAAAAACAGTATATTTGACAACAGTTTTTTTACTTTTTGTGAATTTATGGCTAGTTTGCTCTAAAACCATGAGTTATTACCCTGCTCAATATATAACTTTTAGGCCTATTTGTGGGTCTATTTGTTGTAAGAAATGTCCTATTTTTCTTTCGAGTTTTTCCCAACCAGAATTCGTTATACATCCATGTCCTTGCATCACCATATTTGCAATGGCTGGTTTGGTGGATTAATGCCAACGATTTCCTTTGCTCTCGTCGCTCTAAGCGGCAATATTTATCATGGCCTTTGGTATCCGATTATTATTGCGTCAGCTACTTTGGTGATCGGTTTTTTATTCTTGAGGGTGACTAAAGATATTGATATATACGCAAAAGACTAAGTTACAAATGCTTCAATGAAAACCTGATCAAATGGTCGGGTTTTCATACCAAAAAAATTCCAAAGAAATCTGTAACATATGAGTTTTAATGAAAGTCTTTTAATTGCTCAAGCAACTCATTGCTCAACAAGTGCGGGGTATTATTTCTAATGGCAAGCCTAGCTCAGGTAAGCCAGCAAATGATTTTTTATATCCGCCTGGAGATCCCGGACTATTTGGACCACAATCCATTGTTTGGAAAGTGCATGGCGATTTTATGTCCATGATGATCGGTGGTATTAGCTCCCTCATACTACAAGCCCTCCACCCTTCTGCCTTAGCAGGCGTCTGGGATCATTCCTCTTTTAGAGAGGATTTAAAAGGTCGCCTTGGTAGAACAGCCTTTTTTATTGCCGCTACCACTTATGGCAATACGGAGATGGCCTCTCAAGCTTTAGCGCGAGTAAAAAAAATACATGACTCTTTAGGGGGTACTCTTCCCGATGGGCGCCCCTATCAAGTTAGCGATCCCCATCTTCTCTACTGGGTTCACCTTACTGAGGCCTCTAGTTTTTTAAATGCCCACTGTATTTATCTGAATCCACAAATTTCTGCCTTGGACCAAGACCAATATTTTTCTGAAATGAGCACAATTGCACAAGGTTTAGGTTGTCATATTCTTGATAATCAAGGTCATGATGTCTTTGCCAAAACGAAACATGATGTTGATATTGCAATCCGATCATATTTTCCAGAATTGGAATTTTCAGAGCGCGCCAAATGGGTGATTGATTTACTCGAAAACATCCCATCCGAACCGAAAACATATTTATTAAATCAATTAATCATTAAAGCAGGGTTTTATAACTTACCGGATTGGGCCTACCCGATCATGGGTCGTAAACTGCCCTCTCGTATTGAGCGCCATCTCGTTAATCAATCAATTCATTTGCTTGCTAAGCCTGTTCGCTGGGCTCTGAACAATGGGGTTCATGCACATGCCAAAAGGCGTATGGGTATTTTTGTAGAGTAACTAGGGTGCTATCTCTATCAGTATTTCATTTCTGCGCCAAGGCGGCAATGTCCAAGGTGGATTGTATCTAGCAAGTTGCGGTGCTCCTATCGCAGTGAGCTGTTTACCCTCCATCCAAGTCTTTAACTGCTGTGTATTATTTTCAATTTTTTCAGGATTATTGAGTCCCGAGAAAGTAATTACTGCAAATCGTTTACTAGGCACCTCGCGAATTTTTACCAAACTATTTTTCGGTTTAGGTAAGGTTTCCATCGTATATTCTTTTGGCATTACAAATTGAATCCGCCAATTTTTTTCATCTGATTGATCCACAGTGACCGGGACTGTCATTGCAATTTTCTTGGGCTCAATAGTTACTGGGACAGTCATCGCTATTTTTTGTGATTCTTTTTGTACGCCCTCGTTGTTGCCAAAGATAAAATCTGCAATTAAACGAAATCCTTTATTGGATGCTTCATCGCGACTACCTTCTACAAGCACTTCTGCAACCAAAGTCGGATCATAGAGGCGAATTTCAAAAGGCGGCTCCTGGGTACTTGATATGAATTTTGGTTCTTCTATGGCCATTACCGCTCTCGAAGTTAATAACAAGGCAAAAAGAAATAAGCGCATGTGCATCATCATTACCTTTAAATAATTACAGTTGGGTTCAAATCCACTATAGTTTAACTATTCTTCTCTATTTAAATGAAACTTTTATCATGCACCTTTACTCTACTCTGATTTCTATAAAAGATCTTCAAGATCTCAGTAAATCTTCGTCAGCTCAATACCTGATTTTTGACTGTCGTTCTGATCTTAAAAAACCCACTTTAGGTTATGAAGAGTATTCTCAGGGTCACATTCCTCATGCGATTTACGTCGATTTGGAAAAAGATCTCTCAGGTCCGAAGAATAAACTGCGTGGCAGAAACCCCTTACCAAGTTCAAAGGAATGGGCTGTGACGCGCGCTCGTCTTGGTATTTCAGAGTCGACTCATGTCATTCTTTACGATTTTCTTGACAATACGTATGCAACGCGGATGTGGTGGATGCTCCATGCTACTGGACACAAAAATATTCAAATATTAGATGGTGGTTACTCACAATGGATAAAGCTAAACGGTGAAATTGAGGTTCAAGAAAATTTCCCTCAGCAACTTCTAGAAGATTTACCCGCTATTGAATATAAAAATCTTATCCAAATGTCTGCCGTACAAGATCACTTGAGTCGTCCCTGCTTTACGCTTGTTGATGCGCGTGCTAGTGAGCGTTTTCGCGGTGATATTGAGCCTCTGGATCCTGTAGCTGGTCATGTTCCAGGTTCTTTAAATCGCCCGTACAAGTCAAATCTAAATCTGGATGGACTATTTAAGTCTAAAGCTCAACTTCGAGAGGAGCTAGCCTATTTAGGCGCTAATGCGAGTAGCGTTGTGCACACATGTGGCTCTGGCGTATCAGCTTGTCATAATTTGCTTGCCATGGAAATTGCTGGCTTTCATGGCTCCTCACTGTATGCGGGAAGTTGGAGTGAATGGTGCCATCATTCTGATAATCCAATTGCAGTTGGTACTGACTAACTACTCCTAATAGCTAAAGCAAGGGGCTTTACGCCATGTTTGGTAAACCTCTTCAATTTAAGTTATGATTCATTGCCCGAAATAAGATATCTACAGGGCTCCATTTACTTTTTTCTTCTACATGATCCAATTAAAAAACATTGTCTTACGACGTGGCGCAAAAGCAGTTTTGCGGCAAGCCTCTTTAACCATTAATCCAGGTGAAAAAGTTGGCTTAGTTGGGCGTAATGGCGCTGGGAAGTCCTCCCTTTTTGCCCTGCTCAATACCACCTTGCACGAAGATCAAGGGGAGTTTTCAATTCCAAAACAATGGCGTATGGCGCAAGTGGCGCAAAATATGCCTGAAACCGATCAAAATGCGACTGATTTTGTAATTGATGGGGATGTGGTTCTGCACAGTGCTAAACAAGCCGTAGAGGATGCAGAGCTCTCAGGTGATGGGGATGCCATTGCCAATGCTTATATGCATTTATTTGATAGTGGTGCAAACGATGCTCAATCACGCGCTCAATCACTCATTTTGGGTCTAGGATTTAAATTAATTGATCTTAATAATCCAGTGAATAGTTTTTCTGGAGGTTGGCGTATGCGCTTGCAACTGGCAAGAGCACTGATGTGCCCCTCCGAATTATTACTTTTAGATGAACCAACCAATCACTTGGATCTTGATGCATTAGTTTGGCTTGAGGCTTGGTTAAAAAAATATCAAGGCACGCTGTTAGTCATCAGCCATGACCGCGAATTCTTGGATAGTGTCACGCAAGTTACCGTTCATATCGAGAACTGTCTTCTTAATCGCTATGGTGGCAATTACAGTTCTTTTGAAGACCAACGTGCTGAGCAAATGTCATTACAGCAGAGTGCTTTTTCTAAGCAACAAGAGAAAATTGCTCATTTACAGAAATTTATTGCTCGGTTTAAAGCTAAAGCGAGTAAAGCTAAACAAGCACAAAGCCGAGTCAAAGCCCTTGATCGTATGGAGAAAATTGCCCCACTACTTTCAGAGGCAGACTTTACATTTGAATTTAAAGAGCCTGTCAATCTTCCAAATCCAATGTTAGTTTTACAAGATGTTGAACTCGGATATATGGGAGGATCCGAGTCGGGAGAGAATATTACTATTGTGCAGGACGTTAATAAATCCGTTCTTGCTGGTCAAAGGATTGGTATTTTAGGAGCTAATGGTCAAGGAAAATCAACTTTAGTCAAAACAATAGCGCGCACCATCAAACCCCTTTCGGGTGAGATTACTGAAGGACGTGGCTTACAAATTGGCTATTTTGCGCAACAAGAATTGGACATTCTTCGCGAAGAAGATAATCCTCTAGAGCATATGATTGGTCTCGTTAAAAAAGCTACTCAAGAACGAACACTCTCTGGACAAGGTACGCGCGAGCAAGATTTACGTTCTTTTTTAGGCATGTTCAACTTTAGTGGTGATATGATTTTCCAAAAAGTAGGCAGTATGAGTGGTGGAGAAAAAGCGCGTTTAGTCTTATGCATGATTGTTTGGCAAAAACCCAATCTTCTCTTGCTAGATGAACCAACGAATCATCTTGATTTAGCTACCCGAGAAGCGCTTTCTATGGCCTTAAATGAATACGAAGGAACGGTGATGCTTGTCAGTCATGATCGTGCTTTATTACGCGCAGTTTGCGATGAATTTTGGATGGTTTCTCGCGGAAAAGTATATCCATTTGAAGGGGATTTAGAAGACTATCAACAGTTTTTATTAGATGAAGCAAAACGCCAAAGAGATGAAGCAAAACGGCTCACAAATCAAGGTTCGAAAGACTTGAGTTTGAACGCCGATATTGTTGCAAACACAGCTAATACTAAAAAACCTTTTCTCAGTCCTGAGCAAAAGAAACTTAAGAAATCTCTTGAACAACTAGAAACTAAAATTAGTTCTGCGCAGTCCGAAATTACTTCTCTTGAAGCACAAATTTCGCAGTCATCAGAACTTCCTATCATTAATGATCTTGGAGCAAAGCTCGCCTTATTACAAACAGGCTTAAGTCAATATGAAGAGCAATGGATTGCACTGAGTGAACAACTTGATACGATCAATTGATGTCGGATAGTTGAATACCATAATTCAATTTTCTACCATTTAACAGAGGTGTTTAGTGGGGTATCGTTAATAAGACGTGCCCAATCTTTTTTCCTGACTCCACGAGCTCATGGGCTTGAATAATATTTTTTAATTCAAATTGACTCGCAATATTAAAAATGGGTTGCGTTTGTTTAATCCATAATGAAATACCCTCAAGGACCTTATCTCGCTCTTGCTCTGAGATACTGTAAACCAATGTAAATCTTAGAGTAATGTTTTTTGCCATGAGACCCATAATATTGATTGGCAGTTCTGGTTGGCTAACATAAGCGTACATGACGCTAACACCGCCCGATTTTAGGATTTGAGCACTTTTAGCTAGGTTATTGCCAAAATCCACCTCAATGATTCGATCAACACCCTCTTGATTTGTCATTCTGAGAATTTCAGATACGACATCTTGTTGCCGATAGTCAATGACTTCGTCTGCTCCTGCTTGCTTTGCTACCGCAGCTTTATCTGGAGAGCTAATACTAGTGATAACTTTTGCACCTCCCCACTTAGCCAGTTGAATGGCGTAGTGCGCAACCACTCCTGCACCACCAACAATATAAACTGTTTTTCCATGAATTGGGCCATCTGCAAATAGGCATCGATAAGCTGTCATTACAGGAATACCTAAACAAGCGCCTTGAGCGTAATTCAAATGCTGGGGAAGCTCCTGCGCCATCCAGTTTGCTACGATAGTATATTGAGCAGAAGTCCCAAATTGCCGATGATAAGCCGCATTAAATACCCAAACACGTTGTCCTAGACGCTCTGGTGAAACGCCCTCGCCAATGGCTTCTATAATCCCAGCACCATCACTTCCGGGAATTTGAAAAGGACCCATTAATGGTCTTGAACCTAAACGCATTTTGTAATCAGAAGGATTTACTCCTGAAGTCATTAATTTGACTTTTACCTCGCCTTTCAAAGGTTCAGGAGACTCAATCGTTTGGACTTGAAGGACATCTCGTGCACTACCAAATTGGGAATAAAGACCTGCTAACATACAAAAATTCCTTTCAACTGGTATATGCATTATATTTATTTTGCACTCAAATATTAAACTCCTTTTCTATAAAAAGAAATCTAGTTATATTCACTAACCTAGTAAATAAGCATCAAAAGTTGATCATTAATGTGTATTGCATTTCGATAGTTTGAGTTATTACAAAATTTCAGTTAAAATTTGAAGTTCGGCGAATTAGCTCAGTTGGTTAGAGCGACGGAATCATAATCCGCAGGTCCGGGGTTCGAGTCCCTGATTCGCCACCAAAATTAAGGGGTTAGCAAGTTTTTGCTAACCCCTTTTTCATATCGCTTAAATCTCAAATATCAACGACACTTGGCTCGAGATTTATCATGGCTATTTCGATAATAAAAAAGAGGCTCTATAAGAGCCTCCCTGAACACTCTTGAATCAGATGGCACCTAAGTACCATCTTGATATCAAGTAATCAATTTACTTATTGTTTTCGGCAGAAAAGATATCTTTCTTGTGATTTTCAGGTACGAAAATCAATCCGATAACGAAAGTGCCTAATGCAATGACGATTGGATACCAAAGTCCATAGTACGGATCTCCAGTCTGAGCAATCATCGCAAACGCCGTAGCTGGCATAAGTCCGCCGAACCAACCGTTACCGATGTGGTAAGGCAAAGACATACCTGTGTAGCGAATTCGAGTTGGGAATAACTCTACTAAGGCAGCAGCAATCGGACCATAAACCATAGTTACAAGAATAACTAAATAAGTCAGAATCAAAACTAAAGGAAATGCTTGAGAGTTAAAGATGTCAAAGAAACCTTCTAGTTTGATAATGCCAGCAGTTGGCTTACCTGGTGCAGGATAGCCACCAGCCGCCAAAGCTTCATTTACGCTCTTAGTGAACGCTGCAGGTACTGCCTTAACATCATCACCAGTCAACTTAGAAGCTTCATATCCAACAATTTCAGTAGTACCAACAGTAACTTTGGCAGGAACTACGCCAGGTGAATACTGAACTGAGTAATTGACAGAACTACGAGCAAGCAAGGCTTTAGTTACGTCACATGAAGATGTGAACTTAACAGTGCCGGTCGGGTTGAACTGGAATGAACAATCTTTTTCATCTGCAGTGATCACAACCTTTGTGTTCTGCTGAGCAGAATTCAGTGTTGGATTTGCAAGTGATGTGATTGTTTTAAATACTGGGAAGTAAGTGACTGCCGCAATTAAACAGCCTGCGAGAATAATCTTCTTACGTCCGATTCTATCGGAAAGGGAACCAAACACGATAAAGCCACCCGTTCCTAGAATAAGCGCCCAAGCAATCAACACGTTCGCAGTGAACATATCAACTCTGAGAATAGTTTGTAGGTAGAACAAGGCATAAAACTGACCTGTATACCAAACTACCGCTTGACCAGCAACTAGGCCGAAAAGAGCGATAAGAGCAAACTTACCATTTTTCCAGGTACCAAAAGCTTCTGAAATTGGAGCTTTAGACTGAGTTCCTTCTTGCTTCATCTTTGTAAATTCTGGTGACTCTTCCATTTGGAGTCGAATCCACACAGAGATAGCTAATAAAAAGATAGATAACAAGAAAGGAACACGCCATCCCCACGCTTTAAAGGCATCTTCACCCAAGTAAGTACGAACGCCAAGAATAACCATTAGCGAAAGCAATAGACCTAGGGTAGCCGTTGTTTGGATCCATGATGTGAAATATCCACGCTGGCCGTTTGGAGCATGCTCAGCTACATAAACGACTGCGCCGCCATACTCACCACCCAATGCAAGACCTTGCAACATACGCAAACCAATCAAAATGATCGGTGCTGCCGCCCCAATAGTCTCGTAGTTAGGTAAAAGACCCACTACGAAAGTGGACAAACCCATAATCAAAATGGTCATTAAAAATGTGTACTTACGACCAACGATATCGCCTAGGCGACCAAAGAAAAGTGCTCCAAATGGTCGAACTAAGAAACCGGCCGCAAATGCTAATAAAGCAAATACGTTACGCGTGGCTTCAGGGAAAGACGAGAAGAACTGAGCACCAATAATTGCTGCAAGTGAACCATATAAATAAAAGTCATACCATTCAAAAATTGTGCCGGCTGAGGAAGCGAGAATAACCTTCTTCTCTGACTTCGTCATAGGGCGCTTTCTATCAATGGTCGCGGATGTTGTAGACATAACTATCTCCTGTTTAAATTGAAACAATGTTTATTATCCACAAAAAAAATAGGATTTGAATCCCGTTTAGGGTATCTCCCTATTAATACCCTTTAGGGTTTTCCCTAAAATTCATGTACTTAGGAAAGCTAATTTTAAAACAAGGATTTAAATATATGAAAAGTCATTTACCCAACATCACCATTCTTGTTGGAGTCATTGCTTTGGTCTTATTAGGTGATGGTGGACAGAATAAATTCATCCAACAGGTTAACGTAGTGGTCAATGAATTGATCTCCCAACTCATAGTAGTTTTTATCGGTATTACAGTAGGTCTATTTGTTAAGAATTTTATTTATGCCATTCTTGGAACAGTTTTATTGACCGCAATTGCATTAGCGTGCGTTCACTTTGGTCTCTTTGAGAATATTACCTATGAATTCATCATTGCAGTCTTAATAGTTGTTTTAGGGTTTGCATCTATTTCTAACCTCCATAATGTTCAAAAACTCAGAAATGACTGAGTCTTGTGGACTTTTTTCTTTGATGCCAATCCGATTTATCTTTAAAGAAAATAAAGTCGTGTACTACATGGATGACACCCCTACTTAGGCCACCAAGGGTTTGAAAATCATTCGTAATCAATTAGTATCACTACAAAAAGAAATTCATCTATACAAAGGACAGTTAATTTGACATTAACCCTTAAAGTAAAGCGGTCTATGAATCAATTTTATAGACTCATTTCTTTTTCATAGCACAATACTTAATTCATCTTAACGAGACATCATGCGTAAATTTTGGCCAAGCAGTAATTACCAGTTTCTATCTATTAATCAAGATCGACAGCTCATCATCACGGATGACTTTTTAAGATCTTATTTAAGAAGGCCTGAACTTGCTCTCATTCCAGAGTCCTGCGCGCAAGAACAAAAGATCCATCAATTACTTACAGACAATCCAAGAGCGATGATTGCTTCTGCTGAAATTAAAAAAATGCAAGATCCTGATATTCAGGTGAATTACGAAATTTGGTTGCGCTTCAGAGAAAAGTTAGTTCAAGCGTCCTCATTAGAAAGTTTTTACATGGGCTTATTTCAAGGCGACGGCGTAGATGTTCCACCACTCTTCGTTGCTCAATTAACTCAAATCCTTTGTCAGCATCTTCTGGGTGAAAATCCAAGTGCTATTGAGGCAAGAGCTGCAGAGCTATTATTTAGAATGCAAAAGATCACGATCCTTGAGGATGGTCACATTATGTCAGCCGATCAAATAACCATTGAAAAATATGCGGAAACTGGCGGTTTTGGTAGCATTGGCGAATTACTCAAACAAAACTCGGTGCCTCTAAGAAGTATTGATTTAGATGTTTTGAGCAAAGATAATACCGACGACTACTGGGAGCGTAATGAGTTGCATGATTTTGTTCTTCAACTGAACTATGACCAAGATGGTGCTGCAGCCCTAAGTAAATTACTTGAAAAATGGATCTTCCACTTCCACGGTGTAAAAGTGACCATCACCCCCCAAGGCCAAATCACAGACTCCAAATGGTCTTGGCATATTGGTCTTGATGTGAATGCCACTGAAATTTTGAACGCTCTCTATAGAGGCGAAACAGTTGACAACTCAAAATTGGCACAAGTCTTGTGTTTATTTAAGTTAGAGTTCATTGACAAAGGTCGCTTGCTACCGAAGATTGCTGGTAAACCTATTTATCTTGCAATGGCTCACGATATTGATAAGTGCCTAAAGTTCAAGCCACAAAACTTGCTCATCAATTTACCTTTAGCAGAAACTTCTTAAGTTTCTTTCGGAAACTTCACTTAATCAAATAAAACATTAAATCTGCGTATTGCTTTGGTTTAATGTTTCTGAAGAAATTTTTATTACCAATCAATGGTGACTTGTGACCCTAACTTGTTAGTTATGCAACTCAACAAATTTACATATTAATCTTCAAAATAATGAAACAGTTCAGTTATCACTGGTCATTTCATCCTGCCCCAATTTAAACTATACATCTTATGTAAAGCGAATTCGCTAAGTAGCGAAGATTCGGGATCATAATCCTTAGGTTCTTAACTCGAGACCATGATTCGCCACCAAATTCTTTCTTCTCTGCTTATTTTCTAAATATGTTTCTTTGCCGAGTTCACGGCTAGAAATTGAAGCGCCTCTTCTTTTAAAATTTCAAGGGCAAAGACAAGCCGTGTATAGTAAAGG
The DNA here is from genome assembly GCA_040403635.1 of Polynucleobacter sp. Lineage (GTDB taxonomy): Bacteria > Pseudomonadota > Gammaproteobacteria > Burkholderiales > Burkholderiaceae > Polynucleobacter. The sequence continues at coordinate 64,333 of JBBAKF010000003.1, read as the reverse complement.
GCAAATATAGAACATCCATCCGTGATTCTAATTAAATATTTCTAAAAGGAGACTTATGAACCATTACTTTAGAACATTTTTAGTGTTTCCATTTCTCACTATGGTTTTTTTGTCATCAAATTCTTATGCTCAGTTTGGAGGTTTACTGAATAATCTCAAGATTCCTGAAAGTATTACGAACAAAGCTAATGAATTAATGAACCCAAATAAACAAGAGAGCCAACGCTCCACAGATTCATCGTCCCCACTAACGAATAACCAATATCCTCCATTACTTCAAGGTTCCTATGTGTACCTAGAAGGAGATCTCAACCAACTTTGCCAATCTAATCAGGCTGTAAAGATTAATGCGTCTGAAAGATTAGATGATGTAGATCGCTTATGTAAACCGATTTCTGTGACTTTAAGTAATGGCAAATATACGGTCAGAGAAAGTTGTAATCGTGAAGGAAGATCTGATTCGCAAACAACACAATTTGAGATTCAAGGAGCGAATCTTCAACTGATTGAACCCCCGAATAAGATTTTGCTAAGGAAGTGTTCAGCCATTGCTCCAGCTCCAGTCCCCACATCTGCAAATAATGCTCCTCAAAAGTGTAAAGTAAGTAGTGGTTACGCTGGAGTAACAACATTTCTTGACGAGCAGTTAAAAAAATCTGGAACTGGGCCGATTCGGGATTTTGATAGCGTCGAATTTTGGGTTGAAAAAACAATAACCGTTCGAAAAGATAAAGTGTTGGTCGGAAAGCTTTACGATACTTCTCTGTCAAAAGTGATTGAAGCAAAATCTTTTGCGTTAGCGGATGAGTGGACTTGTCAATAACTCTTTAGTATTAAAACCATTTAATTTAAAGAGCCTAGGATTTCATGTGCTTATGCAGCAAGTATTTCCTATCCATCATCAAAATACATTAAAATGATTTGATGTCATTATTCAATAGGAATTTATGAGACATTTATCGGTTGGAAATTTTTTTCAATACTCCTTATTGAGCGCCATATTTTTGACCCTAACTGCTTGCCAACTATTTCAAGAGACCCCTACAGCAACTGCTGTTATTCAATCTAAATCTGCATCAAACTTAAATGGCTCTATTAATTTTTCGCAATCAGGTAAGCAGGTCATTGTTACGGGAACTTTTTCTGGTCTTAAGCCAAATGCTGAGCACGGCATTCATATCCATGATAAAGGTGACTGTTCTGCATTTGATGCTATGAGTGCTGGAGGCCATTACAATCCTAGTAATTCTCAACATGGCAAAGCGCATAGCAGTGTCTACCATGCTGGAGATATGCCAAATATCGTTAGCGATACTAATGGTAATGCCAATTATCGATCTACTCTCTCAGGAATCTCTATTGATGGTGAACAGTCTATTATTGGGCGCGCTGTAGTCGTTCATCGTGACCCAGATGATTACAAGTCCCAGCCTGCTGGTAACTCAGGGCCTAGAATTGGTTGTGGTTTAATTCGTTGATATTTTTTTAATGTTTATTTGGCTCTTCATCCGTGTCGAGTTCAGAACTTCTATTAAGCCCTAGCACTTTTGCCACCAACCGCTCTAATGGGTGGCCCAGAATTAAGATAATTAATACTGCCATTAGGCCTGAAATACCAACTAATATCTGACCTGCTCCAAAACAGCAGCCGATAATGGCGACTACCCAAATACTTGCTGCCGTCGTTAATCCTTTAATATTTCCCGAAGTCCCTTGGTAAACTATCACTCCAGCGCCTAAAAATCCAATCCCAGAAATTATTCCCTGTAGGACGTGACTTTGGGCTTGTGCATCCCCTCCTACAATTGATGTCATAAGGATTAAACCTAAGGCTGCCCCTACGCTGACTAATGAGTGTGTTCTGATACCGGCTGATTTGTGATGTAACCAACGATTTAGTCCTAAAACAATTCCTGCAATCATTGCAAGACCCAGCCTAGTCAATATTTCCAAGGGTATTAATTGAGTATCCATGACTAACCATCCTTCGAATGATTTCAAATGCTGGTGCTACCAAGTTGGCTTATGGCTTACTTTATCACTAAATTCACTTGTAGCTAATCATTAGTTTTTTTCATTTCCTCGTCCACACCAACAATCGATAGATTCTTGATTGAGATTGATCTTGTAAGGTCAGAAAAGTTAAAAAAGCCATTTTTTGCCGTATACTTTATTAATATAAACCCACTAGTGAAAATCGCTTTCATTGCTAACCAGCTATCTTAGTAACTTTTAAGGTTATGTGTAATAAGATGCTTTTAAAATAGGATTTATTTCATAAGATCTTTTATCTTACTTTTATGATCACCGAGCCCAAATGAATCCAACATATATCGAAATTCTGGCTACAACTCTTTTTGTGGTTGCAATTTTGCATACCTTTATGGTTTCTTCATTTCAAAAACTTTCTCACTCCTATCCTAAGCATGCAGGACTTTTTCATCTTTTAGGCGAGGTTGAAGTAGTTTTTGGTTTTTGGGCACTTGTTCTTGTCTTGTTCTTGTCTTTTATGCAAGGTACAAAAGAAGCCGTGCACTTCGTTAATGAGCACGACTATACCGAGGCAATGTTTGTTTTTGCGATTATGGTAGTTGCAGCCTCAAAACCAATCCTCACGCTAGCTAATGTCGCAATTAATTTTTCATCTGATGTAATTTCTAGAATCACTACGATTTCCAAAAATACGATTATATTTTTTATCAGTCTTTCGGTTGTCCCTTTAATGGGCTCTCTGATTACAGAGCCTGCAGCTATGACAATTGCTGCTCTTTTGCTCAGGGATAGATTCTATAAAGTAGGACTTCCATTGAAGTTGCAATATGCAATCATTGGGGTGCTTTTTGTTAACATCTCGATTGGCGGTACTTTAACAAACTTTGCAGCCCCCCCAGTCTTGATGGTTGCCAGCACGTGGGAATGGACTACACCATTTATGTTTAACACTTTTGGTTCGCGCTCTGCACTAGCCGTGTTTATCAATGCTCTTCTCATTACATTAATTTTTCATAAACAACTTCCCAAAGAGTTCATTGAACCTCCTCAAGAAAAAATGCCTTACACCGTCATTTTTGTGCATTTACTTTTTTTAGCGGCAGTCGTGATTTTTGCGCATTATCCTGCAGTTTTTTTATGGTTATTTTTATTTTTTCTAGGCTTTACTACAGCCTACTCTAGATATCAAAATCCATTGATTCTTCGTGAGGCTTTACTCGTGGCATTTTTCTTAGCCGGGCTAATAGTCCTTGGTAGCCTACAAAAATGGTGGTTACAACCCGTACTGCAAAGTATGACACCTACAATCGCCTTTTATGGCACAGTAGGCTTGACCGCTTTGACAGATAATGCTGCTATTACTTACTTAGGTTCACTCGTAGAGGGCACGTCCCAAGAATTTAGAATTGCCCTAGTGGCAGGTGCGGTTACTGGAGGGGGCCTTACTGTGATTGCAAATGCCCCTAATCCAGCTGGTATTTCTATTCTTCGTGAGCACTTTGCAAATCGTGTCGTTAATCCTATTTATTTACTCTATGCTGCCATTATCCCGACAGTAATTGCTATTCTGGCATTTAGATTTATCTAAAAATGCCACTTGGCACACGCGCCTGATAAAATAGAATTTTGCCCCCAGTCTTAACTACTGAGAACGGCTCTTCCTATGAAAAAAGTATTTATCAAAACCTTCGGTTGTCAAATGAACGAGTACGACTCGGAAAAGATGGCTGATGTTCTCCATTCCTATGACAACTACACTGAAACCAAAGTATTAGATGAGGCTGATTTAGTACTTCTCAATACTTGTTCAATTCGAGAAAAAGCACAAGACAAGGTATTTTCTGATTTAGGTCGTCTACGCGATCTTAAAGCTCAAAAGCCTGAACTTTTAATTGGTGTAGGTGGCTGTGTCGCAAGTCAAGAAGGTCAACAAATTGTTAGTCGTGCACCCTATGTGGATTTAGTTTTTGGCCCTCAAACACTCCATCGATTACCGAGCATGATTGCCGAGCGAAATCGCTCTGGTCGACCGCAAGTTGATATTAATTTTCCTGAGATTGAAAAATTTGATCACCTTCCTCCAGCCAGAAAATCGGGTGGCGCTGCATTTGTTTCCATTATGGAAGGCTGTTCCAAATACTGCTCTTACTGTGTCGTTCCTTACACTCGGGGTGAGGAAGTCTCTAGGCCGCTTGAAGACGTGCTGGTTGAAGTTTCTTCACTAGCGCAACAAGGCGTTTGTGAAATTACGCTCTTAGGTCAAAATGTCAATGCTTACCTTGGCAAAATGCAAGGGACCGAGTCCTTGGCGGACTTTGCATTATTGCTAGAATATATTTCAGAGATTCCGGGTGTAGACCGAATTCGATACACGACAAGCCATCCAAAAGAATTTTCGCAACGATTAATCAATGCACATGCGCATTTACCAAAATTAGTTAATCATCTGCATTTACCGGTTCAACATGGTTCGGACCGTATTTTGATGGCTATGAAAAGAGGCTATACCGTACTCGAATATAAAAGTATTATTCGAAAAATTCGTAAAGTAAAGCCCAACATACCTGTTTCAAGTGACTTTATCGTTGGCTTTCCTGGTGAAACAGATGACGATTTTAATGATCTTATGTCCCTAGTTGATGAGATCAAGTTCGACAATAGCTATTGCTTTATTTTTAGTCCCAGGCCAGGCACTCCAGCCGCCAACCTAAAAGATACGGTTTCAAGAGAAGTTAGCGTCAAACGCTTGCAAGCTCTCACCTCTTTGATTGATGAACATATATTGGCGATTAGTCAAAGTATGCTCGGTCATACAGAGCTAGTGATGATAGAAGGCATGGCTCGAGATGGTCTTCGCCTTCAAGGGCGAACAGAGAATAATCGTGTCGTAAATATTGATTTGCCACCTCAAAACTCAGCCCAAAGGCTGATTGGTAAAATGCTACCCGTTCTTTTTACTGACGCCCTAGCACACTCTCTCAAAGGAGAGCTTGTACTCCAGAATCATGCCCTCTAAAAATAAATCGCAAAATTTCGTCCATGCTCAATCTTGAACTTCAATTTGCTAGTCCTTCTCTTGAGAAAAAATGGGCTGATATTTTTTTGGTAAAAAAAATTAGGCCATGGGTCAAAGCGGCTCTTAAGCAAGATGCTCAAATTCTTATTCGACTGGTTGGTTCGGCTGAAAGTAAACGACTTAACAATCAATATCGTGGACAAAATCATGCCACCAATATTCTCACCTTTACATTGACTGAGGAGGAAACGTCTTCTTTGTTGGTGGCGGATTTAATCCTTTGTATGCCCATCATAGAAAAAGAAGCCCACGCACAAGCCAAGTCTATTAAAGATCATTTTGCCCACCTCATTGTGCATGGCGCACTCCATGCACAGGGCTTTGATCATGAAGATACAATAGACGCTCTTGCTATGGAGTCCCTTGAGATTGCAATACTTAAACGTTTAAAAATAAAAAATCCTTATGCCTGAAACAAGAATAAGTTATTCTCTATACATATGACAGAATCTGAGCCGAAAACTTTTTTTAATAAACTTCTTGGATTTCTTTCTTCCAAAATTGACACTCCTGAAGAAAAACGAAGTGAACTATTGGCGATACTGCACCAAGCCAAACTAGAGGGTCTTTTAGATGCTGATGCACTTTCTATGATTGAGGGTGTCTTTCAAGTCAGCGAGCTTACTGTAAAGGATATTCTTTTGCCACGCGCCCAAATCGATTGGGTGGATATTGGTGATCCCATTGAAAAAATCATCCCAGAAGTAATATCTGCTGCACACTCGCGTTTTCCGGTTTTTGAAAATAATCGCGATAATGTTTTAGGTATTTTGCTAGCGAAGGATCTTCTACGGAACTCGACGGAAAATGACTTTGATTTACGAGAGTGGTTAAGACCTCCAGTTTTTATCCCCGAGTCAAAACGTTTAAGTGTCTTACTAAAAGATTTTCGTAGTAATCGTAATCACCTTGCAATTGTGGTTGACGAATATGGCGGCGTAGCTGGCATTGTCACGATTGAAGATGTTCTAGAGCAAATTGTTGGTGATATCGAAGATGAGCACGATGTCGATGATGAAGCAGATAATATCGTGCAAGTTTCTGAAGGCAAATACCGTGTTCGCGGCATGACGAGTCTTGAACAAATCAATACAGTCTTTGCAACAGAATTCTTGGAAGAAGATATTGATACTATAGCTGGTCTAGTTATTCAACAAATTGATCGCGTGCCCAAGAAGGGTGAGATTGTTGAACTTCACGGCTTAAGATGCGAAATTCAACGTGCTGATCCTCGTCAAATACATATCTTAATTATTCAAAAAACTCCATTATTGGAGAGTTGATATGCTCTTTTCAGTAAGTCTTTTCTACGCACTATGCCTCGGACTTTTGACTTCCTTAGTCAGCTCTTCCTCTTCAGCAGGATGGTGGCAAATGCTACTTTTGGCTTTTTTTTGGCGACTGATCCATAAACATTTTTATCATGGCAGTTTTTATCAAGCAAAATTAGGGTGGTGTTTTGGTTTTGCGTATTTTTGTCATGGCTTATGGTGGATTTTTGTTAGCCTTCATGATGTTGGTGGTATGCCTTTTTGGATGGCTTCCGGTGGAGTCATACTCTTAGCCGCTTTTTTGGCATTTTTCCCAAGCCTTGCCTGTTTTTTGGCGGGACGTTTTTATTCTCAGTCTCACTCCGGTATTGCTTGGGCAGCATCTTGGACATTATTAGAATGGCTCCGAGGAAGTATTCTTACAGGTTTTCCTTGGATTGGGTTTGGCGATACCCAAGTGAACGGTCCATTTATGGGACTGATTCCTATTTTTGGGGTCCTAGGGGCATGTTTTGCCGTCCTTTGGGGCGCATATAAGATTGGTAGTGCTCCGGGAAGATTGTTTTTACCTTTGATTTCATTGGGCTTTGTCATATTTATTACATCATTTTTCGAAAATTCAAGCTATACAAAACCTTTAGGAAAAATGTTAGAGGTTAAACTTTTACAGGGTAATTTTCCTCAAACACTGCAGTATGATGAATCTGTTTTGCGCAACCAAAATAGCTTTTATCTAAATAGTTTGATGGATAAACCCACAGATTTGGTAGTCGCTCCTGAAACAGCCATTACTATTCCCGAGAATCAACTACCTCCTAACTGGAGTCAGGAATTAGAGTCTTTTGTCAGAAATACAAATACCCATGTCTTAACTGGAATTATTGGTTATGAAAATAACCAATACGCTAATCAAGCCAAAGGTTTTTCCCCTAATGGCAGTACTTATTACTATACAAAGGCTCACCTTGTTCCATTTGGTGAATACATACCTCCCGGATTTGAGTGGTTTGTAAAAGCAATCCAAGCACCAATGACACAGTTTAAAAAAGGGAGTTATTCACAAGATTCATTTAAACTCTCACGCCCCTTACAGCCGGATGTTTATGGTGCAATTATGATTTGTTATGAGGATGTATTCGGAAGTGAAATTGCAGCTAGAGTGCGAAATGCACAAAATCCTCCAGGTCTATTAATTAACATGACTAACTTAGCTTGGTTTGGCAAAACCTCTGCCCCAGAACAGCAGTTACGTCTTGCACAACTCCGATCTCTAGAAACAGGCTTACCAAGTATTCGTTCTACCAACACAGGTATGACAGCTATTATTAACGAACATGGTGTTGTGCAATCCCAATTACCTATTTTTGTCCAAGATAAATTGGTCGGCTCAGTCCAACCTAGGACAGGCCAAACTCCATATGTACGCCTTGGTAATGCCCCTATTCTATTATTTTCTGTAACTTGCTTATTGCTCGCCTGGTTTCAAAAAAGACGTCACCAACAAGTTGGTTCGCTTCAATAGTTTCTTGAGGTTAAAATCCTAAGATGAAGAAAACTTTTCAAGAAATTATTCTTACCCTACAAAATTATTGGAATCAACAAGGTTGTGCAATTTTGCAACCTGTTGATTTAGAAGTGGGAGCAGGAACCTCACATACTGCAACTTTTTTACGCGCTATTGGACCTGAGCCTTGGAAGGCTGCCTATGTCCAACCTTCTCGCCGACCGAAAGATGGGCGCTACGGAGAAAATCCAAATCGTCTGCAACACTATTACCAGTTTCAAGTGGTTCTTAAACCTTCTCCGGACAATATTTTAGATCTCTATCTGGGTTCATTAAGTGCACTTGGCTTAGATCTTAAACAAAATGATATTCGCTTTGTAGAAGATGATTGGGAAAATCCTACGCTAGGTGCATGGGGCTTGGGTTGGGAAGTTTGGTTAAATGGCATGGAAATCACTCAATTTACATACTTTCAACAAGTAGGTGGCTTAGACTGTAAGCCTGTATTGGGTGAGATTACGTATGGTATCGAGCGTCTTGCGATGTATTTACAGTCCTGCGAAAATGTTTATGATCTTCAGTGGACGGATCACATGAGCTATGGTGATGTCTATCATCAAAATGAGGTGGAGCAATCGCAATATAATTTTGAGTATTCAGATGCTACTTGGCTATTCGATCAATTCAAAAATTATGAGGCACAAGCGACTCGTTTAATTAGTATTCCGTTGGCTTTACCCGCCTATGAAATGGTACTAAAAGCTGCACATACATTTAATTTGCTCGATGCGCGTGGGGCAATTTCTGTTACTGAACGCGCAACCTATATTGCGCGTATTAGGAATTTATCAAAAGCGGTTGCTCAAGCTTATTTCCTTTCTCGCGAGGCTCTTGGATTTCCGATGTTAAATAAGCCTTTATTGAAAGCTGGGGTGGTATGAGTCAGTCTGCATCTCTACTTGTCGAGCTATTTACCGAAGAACTTCCTCCAAAGTCTCTTAAAAAATTAGGTGACTCTTTTTCTCAACAAATTGTCAAAAAATTAATCACCCTTGGTCTTGTTGACTCATCAGCTGAATTTAAATCATTTGCATCCCCAAGAAGGCTAGCTGTTTGGATCGACAAAGCTCTAGATAAAGCCCTAGATAGCCAACTGAACGAGAAACTTTTACCGGTATCTATTGCATTATTAGAAAACGGTCAAGCTGCTCCACCTTTGCTTAAAAAATTAGCTAGCTTAGGTGTCCATCAATTTGAGCTCAATACCTTAGAGCGTCGTGGTGAAGGTAAAAATGAGGCTTTTTATATTGCTCTCACAAAACCTGGTGTCACCATAGCAGTAGGACTCCAGGAGGCTATCGAGTTTTCAATCGACCAACTACCCATTGCAAAGACGATGCATTATCAACTGCATTATGGACAGATAAATGAAACGAATGTGCAATTTGTAAGACCTGCTCACCGATTGATTGCACTTCATGGCAAAGACATAGTTCCAGTCACTGCTTTAGGACTGTGTGCTGGAAGATCGACTTTAGGACATCGCTTTTTATCAAAAGGCGAAATACAGATTACTCATGCCGATGATTACGAAGAAAAGCTCTTATCCGAAGGTAAAGTCATTGCTAATTATCAAGATCGACTTGAGACGATTCAATCGCAGCTTTTATCTCATGCGGAAAATTTTTCTGTCCTCATGCCACAGTCCCTTCTTGAGGAAGTGACTGCTCTCGTTGAGTGGCCGGTTGTATATGCATGCTCATTTGAAAAAGAATTTTTAGATGTTCCGCAAGAATGTTTAATTCTTACCATGCAGACGAATCAAAAATATTTTGCCTTAACGGATGCTCAGAATAAATTAGTCAATCGATTTTTAATTGTTTCCAATATAGAAACCTCAACCCCAGAGCATATTATCTCTGGCAATGAACGTGTGGTTCGTCCCCGCCTATCTGACGCAAAGTTCTTTTACCAACAAGACCGCAAAACACCTCTTTATCAAAGATTTGATCAGCTTTCTAAGGTTGTTTATCACAACAAACTAGGTAGTCAAAAAGAGCGTATGCAGAGAATTTCTGAAATTGCTCAACATCTTTCAGCTCAAGTGTCGAAATCATTTTCAGATTCGACGCAGCAGACTCAAGATTATGCTGCACTGTGTGCTCGTGGAGCATTACTCATGAAAGCAGATTTATTGACAGATATGGTTGGAGAGTTCCCCGAGCTACAAGGCATTATGGGAAGGTACTACGCCCTTTTTGATCAGGAGAACCCCGAAGTGGCAGCAGCATGTGCGGAGCATTATCTGCCTAGATTTGCTGGTGATCAATTACCCCTCAGTCGAGTGGGTTTAATTTTGGCTTTGGCTGACAAACTCGAAACCATCGTTGGTATTTGGGGTATTGGCTTAGCTCCTACAGGAGAAAAAGATCCGTATGCTATCAGAAGACATTCCTTAGGGATATGTCGTTTATTGATTGAAAATAATTTATCCGTTAATTTACGACCCTTATTAGAATTTACTTTGACGCAATTTCAGTCCAGTGAAGTTCAATCAAATGCATCGATTACTGATATTTTAAATTTTATTAAAGAGCGTCTTAAATCATATCTAAAAGAATCACAGGGAGTACTTTTCACAACAGAAGAGATCGAAGCTGTGTTAGCAAATATTGATGGTCAATTTAATGAATTGCCACGAAAACTTTTGGCGGTACATGAGTTTCAAAAACTTCCACAAGCCTCCCTTTTGGCAAATGCAAATAAGCGTTTAAATAATATTTTAAAGAAGAATGCCGCAGATCATGCGCAGCAAATCGATGAAAGCCTACTTCATCTGCCGGCAGAAAAAAATCTATATGCCACTTTGCAGGAGTTAGATCCTTTAATTCAACAAGCCTTTATTAATCAAGATTTTCAGGCCTCACTCAAGTTACTCATCAACGTCAGCACTCCAATTGAGGCATTTTTTGCGGATGTGATGGTCATGGATCCAGACACCGATAAGCGCCGTAATCGACTCGCTCTTCTGAGTAAACTTCACCAACAAATGAATCAAGTCGCTGACTTAAGTCAACTGGTCCAATGAAAAACACCCCTCATCTTGTGATACTTGACCGTGATGGCGTGATTAATCATGATAGTGATAGCTATATTAAAAACCCAGATGAGTGGCAAGCAATTGATGGTAGCCTCGAGGCAATTTCTAAGCTTACTCAAGCCGGCTATAAGGTGGTAGTCTGTACTAATCAATCTGGCATTAGTCGAGGGCTTTTTGATACCGACACTTTAAATGCCATGCACGAAAAAATGCATCAACAACTAGCAAGACTCGGTGGGGAAATCAATGCTATTTTTTTCTGTCCCCATACCGATGAGGATCAATGTTTGTGCAGAAAACCTCTACCTGGGATGTTTGAAGAAATTGCAAAACGATTTAATTTAGGTAATTCACTCATCGGGGTACCAGTGGTAGGTGACTCATTAAGGGACTTGGTGGGTCCTGTCAGCCTTGGAGCTGACCCTCATCTTGTGCTCACTGGCAAGGGCTTAAAAACCCGAGAAAAAGGTGGTCTGCCGCCCTATACCGCCGTTCATGAAAACTTATCCGCCTTTGTTCATCATTTCTTGAATGTTACGCGATGATCTATCTAAGGTCAGGGATTTTCTTTGTCTTTTTAGTTGTATTTACGGTCTTTTATGCATTAAGTTGCTTTATCGTAAATCCTTTTTTATCGATATCCGCACGCTATAACTATATTCGTGGATGGTCCTATGGTGTTATTAAAGCCTTACAATGGATCTGTGGCGTCAGTTACTCAATCCGCGGATTGGAGCATATGAAGGTCATGATGAATGAGCCTGTTATCTTAATGTCAAAGCATCAGTCCGCATGGGAAACAATAGCCTATATCTCCTTATTTCCCAAACAATTATGTTATGTTTTTAAAAAAGAACTTCTCCTGATTCCCTTCTTCGGATGGGCTATGGCCATGTTAAGAATGATTCATATTGATCGAAAGCAAGGGGATAAAGCTGCTTTAGCCGTCGCGATTCAAGGCAAACAAAGGCTTCAAGAGGGTTGCTGGATCATTATCTACCCGGAAGGTACTCGGGCACCAGTAGGAAAGCGTATCCCTTACCGTAAAGGTGGCGCAAGATTGGCTGTTGATACAGGAGCAAATGTAATTCCCATTGCACATAATGCCGGTAACTGCTGGCCCAAAAATAGCTTTTTAAAGTTTCCGGGGCACATTACCTTATCTATTGGGCCAGCTATGTCAACCCAAGATAAAAATCCATCTGTCGTGATTCGGGAGATTGAAAATTGGATTGAGCAAGAAATGCTCATTATTGATGCAAAATCCTATCCTGTTCTTGCTTGAACTAATTGCTTAGCCCAAGATAAGTACGTCTGTCCATCGATATCTTGTGCCCGCAAACGTAGTACTTGTTGATCTAAATTTAATATTTCTTTATATTCAGCCAAGTTATTTGCCAAAACTTTTCGACGTTGTGAAAATGCTTTGGCTACAACTTTCTCTAAGGCAAGCCATAACTCTGGACTCATTTCAATATTTTTTTTCGGATACATGGCAACAATCGCAGAATTGACTTTAGGTGGTGGCTCAAAGGCACTCGGCGGAACTTCAAAACACAATTCTAAGTGATATCGAATTTGCAGCATGACAGATAGACGACCATAGTCTGCATCTCCTGGCTTAGCTACCATCCTATCAATCACTTCTTTTTGTAACATAAAAATTTGTATATCTACATACTCGATTGCCTCTATCAGATGGAAGAGTAGTGGCGTAGATATGTTGTAAGGTAAATTACCTACAATTTTTACGCGTCCATCTGTTTGTTTTTGATTAATCTGCTCTAAAGCATCTTTCGCCCAGTTCAAAAAAGAGAAATTTAAGGCATCGGCCTGATATATCGATAATTGTGGAATATTTTTTTTCTGCCAATAGTCTACTAAATCACGATCAATTTCAATAACCTCTAAGGCAATATGATTCGCTAACAAGGGTAAGGTCATCGCCCCTAATCCAGGTCCAATTTCTATAATATGATCGGCAACCTGTGGTTGAATGCGAGAAATAATGGCGTTAATAATTGACTGATCTGTCAAAAAATGTTGGCCAAATCTTTTACGTGCTTGATGAATCATTCTTGACCATTTGATAAGCAACTACAAGAGCTTCATACATACTTCCAAAATCTGCTAAACCACTTTGGGCCAAATCAAGCGCAGTACCATGATCTACCGATGTGCGAATGATAGGTAAGCCTAAGGTCACATTTACACCATGCCCAAAAGTCGCCATCTTTAATGGGATTAATCCTTGGTCATGATACATCGCTAAAAATACGTCAACCTGATCTAGGTTTTGATAACGAAACATCGTATCCGCTGGAAAAGGTCCCGTAACAGAAATTCCATTTGCCTGAGCTTTTTTTATCGCTGGCAAAATAATCTCTATTTCTTCATGACCTAAATAACCATTTTCTCCAGCGTGTGGGTTCAATCCCGCAACAGATATTTTTGGATTAAATATCCCAAAATATTGCTTCAAGCTTTTATGAACAATCTCTAAAGTGCCGTAAATCTCCTCCGTATTAATTACTGACGATACTTCCTGTAATGCAATATGCGTAGTAGCTAATGCAACACGCATCATCGGCGAGTTGACCTGAGATCCACAATTTACTTCTCCACAAAGCATCATCACAACTTGTGACACACCAGCTTTTTCTGCAAAATACTCGGTATGTCCAGTGAAATGAATTCCATAATCATTGATGACACTTTTTTGTAATGGAGCCGTCACCATGGCATCATACTGGTTTTCTAAGCACCCCTCAAAAGCGATATCTAACATACTTAAAACATATGGCGCATTATTTTTGTTTAATTGCCCCAATCGATTTTGATCCCGCATGGGGACGTCTATTATCGATAAGTTCGGGGCAAGATGATGATTCGGCAAATAGGGTTGAAACAATTGCTGATCACCGAGTAGAAAAATATGAGCATCATCATGTTGCTCTAAAAATTGCTGAGCAGCTTGTAAACTAATCTGTGGGCCTATGCCTGCGGGCTCTCCAGATGTGATGACTAATTGAACGCAATCGTTTTTCATAGTCTATTTAGTCATCGTGTATGGCGGTCTCAATTCTATCGTTGCATTATCTCGTAACTCTCTAATCCAATCTTCATTCGCCTGTATTAATTTCATTTGCCTTAAGGAGGCTCTTGCATATTCTTTCTGCTGAGCACCTGTGACTTCAGTTTGACGTCGATTTAACAATTGCACAAAATGCCATCCGAATTCGGTTTGGAATGGTTCGCTAAGCTCTCCTGGCTTTAATCGACTCAAGGCAACATCCACTTCAGGTGGAACCTGACCTGGTGAAATCCAACCTAAATAACCTTTGTTCATATTGGCATTTGGGTCTTCAGAATATTTAGTTGCTAAAGTTGTAAAGTTAGCCGTCTTAGCTTGAAGTTGCCCTCGAAAACCATTTAACCTTCGAATCACATCTTGCTCACTCACACCCTGTTTAACCTGTAGCATGATCTGATTAACTTCACTTTGATTAATATAAATAGTGTCAGACTTATTGACTTTAGACTCTGCTGATGCGCTGTTCGTTTTTCGATCTAAAACTTTTAGCACATGGAATCCCGCAGCAGTTTGTATTACTTGAGGTGCTAACCCACCAGCTTTAACTCCGTTAATTGCTTCAATAAACACTTGTGGCAAGCGATCTAAAGTACGATAACCTAAATCTTGCACACGAACCTGTTTATCTGTATTAGTTAACTGATTGGCAAATTTAATAAATTCATTTTCTTTGGAAGCTTGTTCATAGATATTTTGTGCCTTAACTTTTAACGCACTAATCTCGGAATTACTAGCTCCCGTGGGTATGGGGATCAACACTTGAGCTATAGAAACTAAGTCCGGTTCTGCCGGGCTCACAGTTTCTTTCGCTTGCAAACCTCTAATTTGATTATTAATAAAGGCTTCTATTTCTATATCAGTAATCTTTACTTTACTTTCTACGGCCCGATCCCGAAATCTAGAAATTACTACATCTCGTCTTATGCTTTGTTGATATTTATCCCAATTAGAGCCACTTTTCTCTACTTCAACTTTTAATTGATTTACCGTAATATTTCTTTGACTGGCAATATTCGCTAATATCCCATCCATCTCCTGCTCTAAAACCTTTACACCTACATTATTTGCATCTTGGAACATAATGCTCTCATCGATCAGTCTTTGAAGGACTTCTTGCACCATAATTTCGTTCGCTGGCAAGGGCCTTTTAGACTCTATGAACTGTTTACTAATGATATTAATTCGAGTTCTTAACTCCTGCTCAGTAATGACTTCTCGGTTAACGATTGCAATCACGCGGTCGATATCATTGGTTTTATTTTTTTCTGCGAGTTCTTTTTCGTTTGTTACGGGAGCAACCTTTGGCGATATCTTTGGCGATGTAATAGCATTCTGTTTAACTTTAGTCTTATCTTTTGTTTGAGCGTAAGGATTCGAACCAATGCAGGCGAATAGACAGATAGCAATTAAATATTGTGTTAATTTCTGATTCTTTTTGGAATATAGCAAGTAATTTCCTTTATTAATCATAGGTTTCAAATCTTGATAATGGTACTGGTTTTTGATTCGCAGGGATATATCCTGGAACGTTGAGTCGCATAATATCAATTGGGTTTTTACCTACGCCAGTTAATCCCTTAAATTCTAATTGGAAAAAAATCTGTGTTGTTGACACCTGAGATGTATTTACAAACTTATTCACCGCAACTCTAAAAGCCCAACAATCTTGATCATACTCAAATCCAGCTAAGGTATTTAAGGTTTGCTTTGTCACTTTATCAAAATTCCATCTACCTATGGCATACAAAGAATTTGTAACAGGCCACTGCCCTGAAAGCTCATATTGGTTAATAGATGTTGTCATAGCATTCGTATCATAATTATAACGAGAACTTGCATTGATCATCTTTCGTGGCGCAGGGCGCCAACTGGCGGTTCTTGAAGTTTGCACTGTTCGATTTAAGTCTTGGTTATATTGATTTGCCACATCCAAGTTGATATTGCCACTCAAACGCGTCGATAATCCAAAGAGTAAATCCGAGTAAGAAGGCTGCGTTGTTTGATCCCCACTTAAACCAACACGCTGTCCTTTGTAGTCAAAGCGTTGTGCAACAGTTCCGCGAATACGTTCAATACCCGTTTGAGAATCTAATATTTTAGATGACACACCAACTGTTAATTTATTATTATCAGCCACCCTGTCATTACCTACAAAAGTATTTTCTGAGAAAATTTGTGCAAATCCAAAGCCTGCCGATGCTGTATCAAATAATGGGATTTTTGTTTGATCCACATAAGGTGAATACACATAAAAAGCTCTTGGTTCAAGGGTGACTATCATATCTCGCCCAAATATAGACTTTAATTCAGGGGCGTCTCTTTCAAAGAAAAGTCCTGAATCAAGACTCATGATTGGTAAGGCAAA
The DNA here is from genome assembly GCA_040403635.1 of Polynucleobacter sp. Classification (GTDB taxonomy): domain Bacteria; phylum Pseudomonadota; class Gammaproteobacteria; order Burkholderiales; family Burkholderiaceae; genus Polynucleobacter. The sequence continues at coordinate 47,931 of JBBAKF010000003.1, read as the reverse complement.
GCTTTGAGTCAAGCCAGGATAATTTTCATTACCCATCATATTGTAGGTATTTGCTCTTACAGAGACTTTGGGTGTGACAAAATATCCTGGATAAGTAAATGGGTAACTAATACTTGTGTTGATAAAACCCCGATCTGCTGAGGAGTAACCGCGCGTCGGAATTGCCAAACCTGGTGTATCTAATAAACCAGAATAGGTAAATCGCGTTAAATTTCCCTGAAATGTAAATATAGAACCGTTCCAGTCCATATTTCGATACAGTGCATTTAATTCAGGCTCTCGATCATATGGTGCAACTACAATACTATTTGGATCTGGTTGCAATGTTTGATACTTTTGTACTCTTGTTAAAAAACTCCAGCCATCTACGGAATAGTTAACGCCAGCCTCTTGCGTGAATTGTCGAGAAATAGCTTGCCCAATTGTTCTACCAAGATCATCTGCATAATTATTATCTGAAACACGACTGATGTTTGCATAAGCAACCGCTCCAGGTGCAATAAGTTGCTGATGTTGCCAAGTATATGCCCAACGACTTGATCCAAAAGAACTATCATTGGGTAGGTATTCAGCCTTCAAAACTCCCGAATATGTCGGTTCTAAATAACGAAATACGCCCCCTAGTTGTACCCCTCTTTTAGACATAAATCGTGGGTATAAAGTCAAGTCACGATTGGGGGCGATATTTAAATAATAGGGCGTGGTAATGTCTAGGCCTGTGTTGGTATTGATCCCAATCGTTGGTGGCAAAAATCCTGACCGACGATTTTCGCCAATAGGAAATGAAAAATAGGGCATGTAAAAAATAGGCTTCTCAAAAAAGTGCAGTACTCCATCCTCTCCACTCGCTTCGTTTGTTGCCTGATCAATCATCATATCTTTAGAAGAAAAATACCAATCAAAATTTCCTGGAGTACAAGTTGAGTATGTCGGTCGAGTAAGATAAGTTCTATCATCATCAATGAATTCCGCAAGTTCTGCGAAACCACTTCCGCGCGACTGTTTTAATTCGTATTCGGGTTTTTCCATCCAACCCTGCTTTGAGTCTAATTGAATCTGACCCTTAGGTCCGCTAAAAGTTCCTGTAGGCTTGCTTAGTAAAACATTCCCTTCACCCTGGGCAATATCTGTATCTAAGTTATAGTCCAGTTGATTACCCTTAATCACAGTGCCATTGCGTCGAATTTCGGCATCATTCTTCAGAGTCATATTGCGCTCATTGACTCCGTCAATTTCTTGACTTTTAGTAAAAGTCATTGCCTGAGAATCCGGTATTGCTACCTGTTCTTGCAGTTGATCATCTAATTTTAAGGCTAATGGTTTACTGATCAATGGTGAATTAGCTTCACTTGCACCGTAAACTGGCAATTGCATGCAAAATAGTGTAAATGGCAAAGCATACGCCCATCCACGAACATGAAAATGGATGAGCTGTTGAAGGTAGGGTGAGTATGATTTTGACATTTAATTCTCTAACCCATTTATTATACGAATCATTATGCTAGACACTCGTTCTGAATCCCTAAAACTGTGGCTTAAAAATCTTCCAAAAGAACTCGGGATAGATGTCAACACCCTCAAACCAGCATCTAGTGACGCTAGCTTTCGCAGATATTTTCGAGTTCAAGCGAATAACCATAAGAACTCCAGCTATATTGTGATGGATGCGCCGCCCGATAAAGAAGATTCTAAACCGTTTATTTATGTAGCAAATCTGCTGCTTCAGGCGCAAATTGATGTTCCAATAATTACCCAGACTAATCTTGAGGAAGGATTTTTGTTACTCAGTGACTTAGGGTCAAAAACCTTATTTTCTGAAATTACACCAGAAAATGCCTCCAATTTTTATAAAAAGGTATCTGCCACTCTAATACAGCTTCAAAAGAGCACTCTCACCCATGAACTGCCCACTTATAACGAAACTCTCCTAAGGCGTGAGCTTGATCTGTTTCCAGAATGGTATTTAGCTAAGCATCTCGATTACAAACTGACAGACAAAGAACGACTAGATCTGAATCTAGTGTTTGATGAGCTTATTGCGAGTATTTTGCAACAAGCAACTGTATTCGTACATCGAGATTTTCATTCCCGCAATCTGATGATTACTCCAGACGGAAAAATCGGCGTCCTTGATTTTCAAGATGCTGTCATCGGTCCGATTACCTACGATTTGGTATCCCTCTATAGAGATGCCTATCTCGAGTGGAGTGAAGAGCAACAAGTCGATTGGATGATACGTTATTGGGAGGCCGCTAAAAAAGAAGGTTTACCAGTGAATTCAGATTTTGGGGAGTTTTATAAAGATATTGAATGGATGGGACTTCAACGCCATCTGAAGGTTTTGGGTATTTTTGCAAGACTTTATCACCGCGATGCAAAAGATGGTTATCTCAAAGATATCCCCTTGGTACTTGCATATACTGAAAAAGTGGCGCAACGGTATTCTAAATTTAGGCCTTTAGTAAAAATACTAGATAATGCCCAAAAACGCCAAAGACCTGATGGATTAACTTTTTAATGAAACCAATAAGTTTTTTTTCTGACTTTCCCGCAATGATACTTGCCGCTGGCCGAGGGGAACGGATGCGTCCTCTTACCGATCACTTACCTAAGCCTCTGTTAGAAGTACATGGCAAAAGTCTTCTTCAATACCACTTAGAGGGTTTGAAAAGAAATGGCTTTGAGCATATCGTTATCAATCATGCTTGGCTAGGAAGTAAAATTGAAGAAGCTTTTGGCAATGGGGCTAACTTAGAGTTAAATATTCAATACTCTAAAGAAGATGACGCTCTTGAAACAGCAGGAGGTATTTCAAAAGCATTGCCACTGCTCAATCCAAGTGATTATTTTTTCGTGATAAATGGCGATACATTTATTCCTCATTTTCCCTATAACCGGATTCAAGATATTGTTGAACAATTAAGAATTGATCATGCTGAAGGGGCAAGCCCATTATTAGCTTATTTATTCTTGGTGAAAAATCCCCCACATCACCCACAAGGTGATTTCTATTTGACCCAGCCCCATGTTTTTTCTGACGATCAACTTAGTTCAAATCCTTTAGGTCAAACTAAATATACTTTTTCTGGAGCTGGTATTTACCATAAGAGTTTATTTTCCAATCTTGAACTCAATCAAAAAGTGGCTTTAGCGCCCATCTTAAAACATGCGATGGGCCAGATACTCGTTGAAGGTGAATTACTAACCTGTTCTTGGCATGATGTTGGAACACCTGATAGACTTTTAGCATTAAATCAATTTTCATAACGCGACCACCTATGTCAAAACCGATTGATCGATACATTACAAGAAGAAAAGCTTTGGCAAATACTGTTCGAGAAAAATCTCGTTATGGGGTCATCTTAATCAATACTGCTCCAGAAGTTAACAGAAATCGAGATAGCGAATTTGCTTATCGACACGATAGTGATTTTTATTATTTAACTGGGTTTGAAGAGCCTCAAGCTTATTTAGTGTTGCAAGTTACCCCAGATAAAACTGTAAGTCATCTTTTTTGTCGCCCCAAAAATATCGAACGTGAAATATGGGATGGTATTCGCCTAGGACCAGAATCTGCTCCTAAGATTCTTGGTGTCGACTTTGCATATTCTATCGATAATATTAATCAGCATATGCCTGAATTAATCAGTAATTTTATGGATATTTATTTCCGCACTGCCGCCTCTGCTTCAATGGATCAAGATATACGGTCTTGGGTAGGTCAGCTCGCAAGTAAAGCTCGGCAAGGAATACAAACTCCCAGTGCGTTTCATGACCTAGAAAAATTGATTCATGAACGGCGTTTATTTAAAGATAGTCATGAGCTAGACATCATGCGCAAGTCAGCACAGATTGCAGCAAAAGGACATCTTCTTGCTATGCAAACCTGTAAACCAGGACTACAAGAGTTTCACTTAGAAGCCGCTCTTCTCTATGAATTTAGAAGAAATGGGGCGCAATCAGTCGCCTATAACAGTATCGTAGCTAATGGGGAAAATGCTTGCATATTGCACTATCGCGCTGGTAATTCTTACCTTCGAGATGGTGATCTTTGCTTAATTGATGCCGGCTGCGAACTTGATAGCTATGCCTCTGATATTACGCGTACCTTTCCAGTTAATGGAAAGTTTTCTGAACCACAAAAACAAGTTTATGAAATTGTTTTAGCGGCACAGGAAAGTGCTCTGCAATCTTGTTTATCGGGTAAAAACTTCCAAGCACCTCATGAAGCGGCCCTTAGTATCCTTACTCAAGGCTTATTTGATTTAAAAATTCTTAATGCACAACAACATGGCAGCGTAAGCGATGCGATTGAATCTGGGGCTTACAAACCCTATTTTATGCACCGTACAAGTCATTGGCTCGGCATGGATGTACATGACGTTGGTTCCTATCGAGAGCCTAATGATTCGCAATTAGGTTGGCGCATTCTTCGTCCTGGAATGGTCCTGACTATTGAACCAGGTCTATATTTTCGACCATCAGAGGAAGTGCCCCAAGAATTTTGGAATATCGGTATTCGGATTGAAGACGATGTTGTGATTACACCTGGTCAACCCGAAATCTTATCGCGAGATGTTCCAGTTAAACCCTCAGAAATTGAATATTGGATGGCGAACGGCTCTCTTTCATGATTAAAAATGTCCTTCATGATGCCCAAGTTGTTATTCAAGGTGCAGGTCCAGTGGGCCTTGCCTGTGCCATTTGGTTATTAAAAAATCACTTAGATTTAAAAATTGTTCTGGTTGATAAAAATCCTGCGTCAGATGATTTTTTAGCAAATAGTGATATTCGTGGGATAGCCATTTCAGAAGGTTCAAAACAGTTACTTGAAAGTATAGATGCATGGGTTGAGTATGCCCCAGCAATTCATCAAGTCCATGTTTCTCATAAGGGACACTTTGGCAGAACAGTCATGTCTCGAAGTGAGATTGGGCAAGAGGCCCTTGGACATATCGTGCGTTATAGAGATATTGTTTTATCACTGCGTAAGCAATTAAGAAATTTACAATCTCAAGCAAAATATTTTACCTGGCTAAGTGATGTTGATGAAGTGCTTCAAATTACCGAAGTGTCTTCTCAGGCCTGTCTGATACATGCTGATGGTGGCTTATTTCATGAGCAATCTGCAAAAGATATCCATAAAGACTATGGTCAATCAGCTTTAGTAGGTTGGTTAGAAGTAGTCGATATTACCGCCAATATGGCTTGGGAAAGATTTACCCAAGATGGCCCAATCGCCATACTTCCTCATCACCAAGGTGCTACAACAAAAAACTTTGTTTGGTGCGCACCCAAAGAAACAATTGATCGACTAGCTACTTTACCTGATGAAAAGTTTTTAACTGAGCTCTCCCAAGCAATTCATTTACCAATAGGACAGTTCTTGCAAGTACATGATCGGAAAAAATATCCTTTAGGACTTAATTTAAAAAAAAGTATTGTTGTAGGACGGGAGGCTTGGATTGGTAATGCTGCCCAAACCCTGCACCCTGTAGCTGGTCAAGGATTAAATTTAGGTCTTAGAGATGCCTATACTTTAGCTATGTGTCTCAATACTGTCTTTGCAAGGCCTAGTTCAGACCTTTCTAATGATATCGAAGCGATTTTGATGCAATATCAAAAACAGCGCTCCACAGATCGCGAAGCTACCATTCGGGTCACGGATCTCATGGCGAGTGTTTTTACTTCAAACTTTTTACCATTAGTTATTGGTCGTGGCCTTGCATTATCTTCATTGCAATGGCTCCCACCCATCAAGAATCAATTAGCTAGGCAAATGATGTTTGGGCAACGCTAAATACGTTTGCCTAAATTTTAAGCAATTGACCTAAAATGTGATAAAGTTCTTCTTCACCTATTCCTTCATCGGTTAATTGTGCTTCTCGGTCCTCATCTTTTGTCAAATCGTCTTTTTGTTGCTCCTATGGCAGGTGTAACAGATCGCCCTTTTCGCCAATTGTGTAAACAATTGGGGGCTGGATATGCAGTCTCGGAAATGATTGCATCGAATGCTTTACTTTGGAATAGTGAAAAAACCCTTAGGCGCGCTAATCATGCCGGTGAAACGAGTCCTATTTCAGTTCAAATTGCAGGTGCTGACCCTGACATGATGGCTCAAGCTGCGATTTTAAATATTGATCGCGGTGCCCAAATTATTGATATCAATATGGGCTGCCCCGCAAAAAAGGTCTGTAATGTTGCGGCTGGTTCAGCACTATTACAAAATGAGCCCTTAGTTGCCAAAATACTTTCCACCATTGTGAGTGCTACCCAAAAGCATCATCCCCAAGTTCCAGTAACTTTAAAAATAAGGACGGGTTGGGATAAAGAGCATAAAAATGCGCTTAGGATTGCTCAAATTGCTCAAGATTGTGGCATTGCAATGCTGACGATACACGGGCGTACTAAAGCAGATTTATACCTCGGCCATGCAGAATATGAAACCATTGCACAAGTTAAGGCATCAGTGCAGATTCCGATTGTTGCTAATGGCGATATCAACTCACCAGAAAAAGCTAAGTTAGTTTTAGAACAAACGGGAGCTGATGCTCTGATGATTGGCCGAGCTGCTCAAGGGCGACCTTGGATATTTAGAGAAATTGATTATTACCTAAAAACAGGACTTTATTTACCGCCCCCAACTGTTCAAGAAATTGCCGAGATTATGCAGGGACATTTACTTGAGCATTACGCTTTTTATGGGGAATACATTGGTTTACGCTCTGCACGCAAACACATCGGTTGGTACTGTAAAGGCTTACGCAATTCACATCAATTTCGTGCGCGGATGAATACTATCGAAACTTGTCAAGAACAACTGAGTGCCGTGGCAGATTACTTTGATGAGCTAAAACAGTATTCTGAACGCATCGAATATTTAGAGGCCGCGTAATCCCATGGAAAGAAAAAAACATCCTGTCACGGAAGTATTAGAAACCCATTTACAACGTTATTTAGATGACTTGGGTGATGTTCCGCCATCCAATGTTTATGATATGGTCATCGCATCTATTGAAAAACCGATGCTCCAATTGATTATGCAACATGCAGAACAAAATCAGTCTCTAGCAGCTCAATACCTTGGCCTTAATCGAAATACCTTAAGAAAAAAATTACTTGAGCATGGCCTCATCACAAACAAAACATAATTTTTAATCAAAATTTATAATCGAAAAAATATCTTATGATCCAAACAGCACTCATTTCAGTTTCAGATAAATCAGGCATCATCCCTTTTGCACAAGCTCTTCACCAACAAGGTATTCGGTTAATTTCAACGGGTGGGACCGCAAAACTTCTCTCTGAAAACAACTTACCCGTCGTTGAAGTTTCTTCTTTAACAAATTTTCCGGAAATGCTCGATGGGCGCGTAAAAACACTTCACCCAATGGTTCATGGTGGTCTTTTAGCAATTCGCAATAATAAAGATCATATGCAGGCGCTCAAAAAGCACGGTATCGGCACCATTGATATGTTAGTCATCAATTTATACCCTTTCGAAAAAACGATTGCGCAGAACACTTGTAACTTTGATGATGCAATCGAGAATATTGATATTGGTGGACCTGCCATGCTGCGTGCTGCGGCAAAAAATCATCAGGATGTTACTGTTTTAATTTCTCCAGAGGATTATGCTCCAATCTTAGCTGAGATGAATGCTAATCAGGGCAGTGTTGCCTATGCCACTAATTTGCGTTTAGCGAAAAAAGTGTTTGCTCATACAGCACAATATGATAGTGCAATCGCTAATTATTTAAGCGCTTTACCAGAGGACCTATCCCATCAAGACCGTACGATGTTCCCCGAGTCACTCCACTTAAGCTTTGAGCGCGTACAAGAGTTAAGATATGGCGAAAACCCCCATCAATTAGCTGCTTTTTATAAAGACATAAAATCAGTAGTAGGAGGGCTTGCCAGTTATCAACAATTACAAGGTAAAGAACTTTCCTTTAATAATATTGCTGATGCTGATGCTGCTTGGGAATGTGTCAAAAGCTTTGGTAATACCCTAGAAAATGGACAGCCTGCCTGTGTCATCGTCAAACATGCTAATCCCTGTGGTGTAGCAGTTGCTCATTCATGTTTGGATGCCTACGAAAAAGCGTTTAAAACTGATCCTACTTCTGCCTTTGGTGGAATTATTGCGTTTAATCGTGAATGCGATGGACTAACTGCGCAAGCAGTGTCAAAACAATTTGTAGAGGTATTAATTGCACCCTCATTTACAGCAGAGGCTTTAACTATACTGAAGAATAAGCAAAATGTAAGAGTCTTACAAATTCCTTTATCCAACTCACAAAATCCCTATGACTTAAAACGCGTTGGTGGAGGTATCCTTATTCAGACACCAGATGCCAAAAATGTCGCTCTCGACGAATTACAAGTAGTTACAAAAAAACAACCAAGTGATCACGAATTACAAGAGATGCTTTTTGCTTGGAAAGTAGCAAAATATGTTAAATCTAATGCAATTGTATTTTGTGCTAACGGGATGACTCTAGGTGTTGGCGCGGGGCAAATGAGTCGTATTGATTCTGCAAAAATTGCAGGCATTAAGGCTAGCCATGCTGGACTTTCTTTACTTGGATCTGTTGTTGCTAGTGATGCTTTTTTCCCATTTAGAGATGGTCTAGATGTTGTTGTTGCGGCGGGCGCAACATGTGTGATTCAACCCGGCGGTAGTGTACGCGATGACGAGGTGGTTCAAGCAGCAAATGAACATGGCGTCGTCATGGTGTATACCGGCACTCGTCATTTTAGGCACTAATTATGCGAATCTTAGGCATTGATCCAGGACTTCGAGTCACCGGTTTTGGTGTGATTGAATTTTCAAATCAACGTCTAAAGTACATCGCCTCCGGAGTGATTTCAACGGATAGCTCAACGCAATCTATGCCTGAAAGATTAGGTGTTTTATTTAACGGTGTTACTGAAGTTATAAAATCTTATCAACCAGAATATGCCGCGGTTGAACAAGTATTCCTCAATGTTAATCCAAAGTCTACTTTATCTCTGGGACAAGCTAGAGGTGCCTCAATTTCAGCTATCGTATGCCAAGGGCTTGATGTGGTTGAGTTTAGTGCCCTGGAAGTCAAAAAAAATGTCGTTGGTCATGGACGCGCAGCTAAATCTCAAGTTCAAGAAATGATTAAACGATTGTTATCTTTAAAAGTAGCTCCCGGCACAGATGCTTCTGATGCTCTAGCTGTTGCTATTTGTGGGGCACATCAATTGAGCATGAAAAACCAATTACTCGCAGCACAACTTAAAATGAGAAATCAATCATGATCGGCAGAATCAAAGGTATCCTTGTACAAAAAAGTCCTCCAAGAATCTTGGTGGATTGCCAAGGTGTTGGCTATGAGATTGATGTTCCAATGAGCACCTTGTATCAGTTACCTGATAATGGCGCCATAGTCACCCTACTTACGCATCATTTAATTCGAGAAGATGCCCAACAGCTCTATGGTTTTGCTACTCAAAATGAGCGCGGGGCTTTTCAGACACTCATCAAAATCAGTGGTGTGGGCGCTCGAACTGCACTAACTATTCTTTCGGGTATGAGTGTCCCTGAAATTGCTCAAGCAGTGCTATTACAAGATTCTTCTAGATTAATGACAGTGCCTGGTATTGGCAAAAAAACTGCGGAACGTCTTTTATTAGAGCTAAAAGGTAAATTTGGAGCTGACTTACCACTATCTACAGATTCTAATTCCCCAGCTCCAGCATCCTCCGAGATCTTACAAGCACTCATTGCACTTGGCTATTCTGATAAAGAAGCCGTTTTAGCATTAAAACAAGTACCTATTGATGCCAATGTCTCAGATGGTATTCGCTTCGCCTTAAAAGCACTATCTAAAGCATAGATGCATTCAGGTTTAAACTAAGAACTATGGCTATTCATACTGATCATCTCGAATCTTTTCCGGAACCCACTGAAGGACCACGGATGATCGATCCCAGCCTATTAGGGGATGATCAAGTCATTGAGCGTGCTCTGCGTCCAAAACAACTTGATGACTACATTGGCCAGAGTAAAGTTCGGGAACAACTCGAAATTTTTATTGCGGCAGCTAAAAATCGTCAAGAAGCACTTGATCATGTTTTGTTGTTTGGGCCTCCAGGACTTGGCAAAACAACACTTGCCCACATTATTGCAAAAGAGCTTGGAGTTAATCTACGCCAAACGAGTGGTCCGGTTATTGATCGCCCAGGTGATTTGGCAGCTCTACTCACTAATTTAGAAGAAAACGATGTTTTATTTATTGATGAGATTCACCGCTTATCACCGGTTGTAGAAGAGATTCTCTACCCAGCTCTTGAAGACTATAGCATCGACATCATGATTGGCGAGGGGGCAGCAGCTCGTAGTGTCAAACTTGATCTCAAGCCGTTTACACTCGTTGGCGCCACTACCCGTGCAGGTATGCTAACGAATCCTTTACGTGATCGTTTTGGGATCGTGTCTAGACTTGAGTTTTATACCCATGGCGAACTTGAAAAAATTATCTTACGCTCCGCCACTCTTCTCAATGCCCCCATTACTCAAGATGGCGCTATCGAAATCGCCAAGCGAGCAAGAGGTACCCCCCGAATTGCTAATCGTCTCCTCAGGCGTGTCAGGGATTATGCTCAAGTAAAAAGTGATGGCACCATTTCAAGTGAGATTGCTGATGCAGCCTTAAAAATGCTTGATGTTGACCCTGTTGGTTTTGATGTGATGGATAGAAAATTACTCGAAGCAATTTTATATAAATTTTCTGGTGGGCCAGTTGGTGTCGATAACCTCGCTTCAGCCATTGGTGAAGAGCGTGACACGATTGAAGATGTGATCGAACCCTACTTAATTCAGCAAGGCTATTTGCAAAGAACACCGCGTGGTCGCATCGCCACAAAATTGAGCTACGAGCATTTTCAGTTAATACCGCCTGCTGGCTCTGGAGCACTTGACCTAAGTTAAGGTAATAACCAAGGTACGGATGCTTTTTTAGTATCCACTTCATCAAGAGCTGTTTGATCTTGTAAATGGGAAACATCTCCCCAAGATTCAATCTCAAAACGACTTCCGTGATATTTGATTCGGTTCAAACTGGTATTTAATAACTCAACTTTTCTTTTTTCTGTAATATCCATTTGAGTTGCATGACGATACATACAATCCAATACGCCACCATGCGCCACAATCAGTATGACTTGTCCAAGATGATTTTTTGCGATGCGCTCAATGCTCGTAGTTACCCGTTCATAAAATTGTCTGAGAGTCTCCCCACCCAGGGGCTGAAAATCTGGATTGCGACTATGCCAAGCACGATGATTATCTGGCAGTTGTTGCTCGATTTCTTGATACGTCATACCCTGGATCTCACCATAGCAACGCTCTCTTAAATTGGCGTCAATAAATGTCGGCACATCATGATGAGCGGTAATTGTGTTGGCAGTATCAAGAGCTCTTGATAAATCACTCGAGTACGCAATATCAATTTTTTCTTGAGCTAGGGCACTACCTAAAAGTTTCGCTTGAACAATGCCTTGCTCATTCAGGCCAATATCAATATGGCCCTGTAATCGTTGAGCTTTGTTCCAGTCAGTTTCACCATGGCGGACTAAGAGTATTTGGGTCATGAGTTTATTTCTTTAAAGTTACTTTTACAAATTTACGCTTACCAACTTGCAATACAAATGTACCTACATCAATTTGTAATGCCCTATCTGATACTACAGTGCCATCTATTTTGACACCACCTTGTTCAATATTACGATATGCCTCAGAAGTCGAGGGGACTAATTGCACCTGCTTAAGAATTTGTGCAATCCCTAATGGAGCTCCCTCAATCGTTTGCTCAGGGATTTCATCAGGTATTCCACCCTTTGCCCTTAACTGAAAATCTTCATGTGCTTTTTCCGCATCATTGGCGCTATGAAAGCGTGTAACGACTTCTTTAGCTAAAGCAACTTTTGCATCTTTCGGATTTTTTCCCTGTGCAACTTCATTTTTCAGTGCTTCGATATCTTTAATAGATTGAAAAGATAATAAGTTGTAGTACATCCACATCAGATCATCAGATACGCTAAGAATCTTTGCAAACATCTGATTCGCAGGTTCGGAGATTCCAATATAGTTTCCCTTAGATTTGCTCATCTTATCGACCCCATCTAAACCGACTAAGAGTGGCATCGTTAAAATACATTGCGGTTCTTGACCATACTCTTTTTGTAACTCTCGACCGACTAAAAGATTAAATTTTTGATCTGTGCCGCCCAGTTCTAAATCGCTTTTTAATGCTACCGAGTCATAACCTTGCATCAATGGGTATAAAAACTCATGAACAGATATGGGTATTCCACCACGATATCTTTTTGTAAAATCATCGCGCTCAAGCATTCTAGCAACAGTGTATTTTGCTGCTAATTGGATCATCCCAGATGCCCCCAAAGGCTCCGACCATTCGGAGTTATAACGCACTTCAGTACGTGTTGGGTCTAAAACTAAACTCGCTTGCTCATAGTATGTTTTTGCATTCTGAGCAATTTCTTCTTTAGTCAGCGGCGGTCTTGTATTGTTTCTTCCTGATGGATCCCCAATCAAGCTTGTGAAATCACCAATCAAAAAAATGACTGTATGACCTAAATTTTGTAATTGCCTGAGTTTATTGAGTACAACAGTATGTCCTAAATGGATATCAGGAGCAGTTGGATCGAGTCCTAATTTAATTCGTAATGGCGTTTGAGTCGCCATACTTCTAGCCAACTTTTGTACCCAATCACTCTCGACGATTAATTCTTCACATCCTCTTTTGGTTTGTTCAAGTGCGTCAAGTACTTCCGGAGTCACTGGATAGTTGTTCGGGGTATGATGAGAGGTCATATTTGATTTAAAGCATTCATAATTAAAGCAGACTTTTAGAAGTCTTGATGTTGAAGTTCAATTAAACTACATTGTCGCATTTTTGTTATTTTACCTGTCTATGCAAGTCACTTCCCCTAAAGACCCTTTTCAAGAATATTTTATTGGCCTCATGTCTGGCACTAGCTTGGATGGCATAGATGGGGTGTTGTGTGCTATTGATGAAAATGGTCGTGCCCAAGTCTTAATCCATGCTTGCGCTGAGTTTTCTACAGATTTAAAGGCTTCTTTTCTTGAGTTACAAGCGCCTACTGCAAATGAACTGCATAAAGAGGCTGTAGCAGCAAACCAACTCGCTCGAGAATATGCACAGATTGTCATTCGTATCCTTAAGTTGGCTCAATTAACCCCTCAAAATATTCGCGCTATTGGTGCACATGGTCAAACCATTCGTCATCAACCCGTTCTGTCGAATTCGGTTGGTTACTCTTTGCAATGTTTGAATGGTGCATTATTGGCTGAACTGACTAACATCAATGTGGTCAATGATTTCCGAACCAGAGATATAGCAGCACAGGGCCAAGGAGCCCCTTTAGTACCTGCGTTTCATCTTTCTCAGTTCGGTAATTCCGAGCACTCTAAAGCCATTCTTAATCTTGGTGGAATCGCCAATTTAACCCTACTAAGTCCTCATCAACCTGTTTTAGGATTTGATACTGGCCCTGGGAATATTCTTCTTGATAGCTGGATTTTCGATCAAAAAAAACTGCCCTTTGATGACTCTGGGGATTGGGCCAAATCTGGAAAACCTCACTCTGAACTTCTCGATATCTTATGCGCTGAAGCTTATTTTTCATCTCCAATTCCTAAAAGTACTGGTCGTGACTTATTTAATTTTCAGTGGCTTTTGCAAAAAATTGCCCTATGTAAATCCAAGCCCTCTCCAGAAGATGTTCAAGCTAGTTTAATTGAGCTAACTTGCATGTCTATCGTGCAAAGCTTAGAACAGTATTTACCTCATTGTCGTGCAGTCATTGTTTGTGGAGGCGGGGCAAAAAACCAATTTTTGCTGGACAAACTAACTGATGCTTGCAAGATATCTAAGATTGGCGGTCAGGTAATCACAACGCAGGAGTTGGGGCTAGACCCACAGACTATCGAAGGCATGGCCTTTGCCTGGTTAGCTTGGCGATTTGATAAAAAATTACCTGGGAATATTTCTGAGGTAACTGGCGCAAAGGGTCCTAGAATTCTAGGGACCCTGCACTATAAGTAAAGCTAGGCTGAGAAAGATGAGCCACAACCACAGGTGGTTGTAGCATTGGGGTTTTTAATCACAAATTGTGAACCATTAATGTCTTCTTTGTAATCTATTTCGGCACCCACCAAATATTGATAGCTCATTGAATCAACTAACAAGGTGACGCCGTTTTTTTCAAACTGCGTGTCATCTTCGTTAATGTCTTCATCAAATGTAAAACCATATTGGAAACCTGAACATCCACCACCTTGAACGAAAACTCTTAACTTCAAAGCATCGTTGCCCTCTTCAGCGATTAAGTCTGCTACTTTTGTCGCTGCATTCTCCGTAAAAATGATGGGGACTGGTGGCTCTTCAAATGATGCTGAAACTTCTTGTATAGCTGACATATAAACTCCTTTAATTTCTCTGTGACTCTATTCTAGGCTTCTTTTAACCATAATGCACGTAAGGTTATGGTAAAAGGGCAATTTGTTGTAAGCCCATATTCTCTGGAAAACCAAACATGAGGTTAAGGCATTGAATTCCTTGCCCTGAAGCCCCTTTCACCAAATTATCTTCCACAACCAAAATGACAAGCGTATCCCCACCGCCAGGACGATGGATTGCGATTCTTAACTGATTACTTCCCCGAACAGAACGTGTCTCAGGATGGCTGCCCGCAGGCATTACGTCCACAAATGGTTCACCCCGGTAAAAGTCTTCATACAGCGCCTGAAAATCAACTCCAAGAGCTTCTGGCATAATTTTTGCATAAAGCGTCGAATGTATTCCTCGGATCATCGGTACTAAATGCGGTACAAAAGTTAATTTCACATCCTCATGACCCGCTATCGCTTTCAACCCTTGCTCAATCTCTGGTAAATGACGATGCCCCTTAACCCCATAAGCCTTAAAGTTATCGCTAGCCTCTGCTAATAGTGACCCTACTTCAGCTTTTCGCCCCGCGCCAGATACTCCTGATTTGGAGTCTGATATAAGATATTGTGTGTCAATCAATTTTTTGCCATACGTTGATTTAGGCGATATCAAAGGTGCAAAACCTAGTTGGACAGATGTTGGATAACATCCTGCTAAACCAACCACGCGCGCCTTTTTAATTGCCTCTCGATTAATCTCCGCCAAACCATAGACAGCTTCTTCCAGGATTTCTGGGCATTGATGGGGCATGCCATACCACTCTTCAAATACTTTCGTATCTTTCAGTCTAAAGTCAGCTGCGAGGTCCAATATGCGTACCTTTGCTGCTAGTAATTCTTTAGCTTGCGCCATAGCGACCCCATGTGGGGTTGCAAAAAATACTGCATCACATTGATCTAACTTCGCATCTTCAGGCGTGCTAAAAGCAATATCGACCCTACCGCGAAGTGATGGAAACATGTCAGATACTGGCATGCCAGCCTCTTTGCGAGAGGTAATGGCAGTTAATTGTACTTCCGGGTGTTGCGCTAACATTCTAAGTAATTCGACACCTGTATATCCGGTGCCGCCTACAATACCAACTTTAATCATGTTCTCTCCTATGTCTTTAAACAAGTTTATTCGAGTATCTTCTACTTGTATGAAAAAAGCATGAAAAAAACCGCATAGGTATCTCTCCTATACGGTTTATGACATTTAGACTTTTGGTCTTAACGCTTACTAAATTGCTTGCGACGACGAGCGCCACGTAAACCAACTTTTTTACGTTCTACTTCACGCGCATCGCGCGTTACAAAACCTGCCTTAGATAAGGTTGGCTTTAATGTATTGTCGTAATCAATTAAAGCACGTGTTACACCGTGTCTGACAGCTCCAGCTTGTCCAGTCTCTCCACCACCACTTACATTGACTTTGATGTCAAAGGTTGCAGCGTGATTTGTCAAAATCAAAGGTTGACGGGCAATCATCCGTGAAGTTTCGCGAGAAAAGTACTGGTCAATGGGCTTGCCATTCACAAGAATGTCGCCCTTTCCTGACTTAATAAAAACCCTAGCTACAGAGCTCTTGCGACGACCGGTTCCATAATTCCAATTTCCAATCATGACAGCTCCTTAAATTTCTAAAACGCTAGGCTGTTGAGCCGCGTGTGGATGAGTCTCATCACCATAAACTTTTAACTTCTTGATCATTGCATATCCAAGAGGGCCCTTAGGTAACATCCCCTTAACTGCTTTTTCAAGAACGCGACCAGGAAACTTCGCTTGCATTTTGTCAAAAGTTGTTTCGTAAATACCACCTGGGTATCCACTGTGACGATAATAGGTTTTTTGCAAGCCTTTATTACCTGTAACACGCAGCTTAGATGCGTTGATGACAACAATAAAGTCGCCTGTATCTACGTGAGGAGTGAATTCTGGTTTATGCTTGCCGCGCAGACGGTGTGCCACTTCACTGGCGACACGACCGAGAACTTTGTCTGTTGCGTCAATCACGAACCATTCACGCTTCACCTCATGGGATTTTGCGGAAAATGTTTTCATGACTACTTTCATTAAATTGTGGGTCCAATTAATCAGTCTTTATCAATCTCATTCGGCCTTGCTTATATTTGCACGCTCTCATTTGATTCCTAAATCTGCCATTCATTTCCCTGGGACCTAAGTCAGGGAATCAATGATTGTAGCAAAAAAAAGCCCAGAGGTAAACTCTGGGCTATGAATTCCACCTTTGTTTGGGTGGAGGAGACATCGGTAGCTGTAAAATCAATATTGATTTACGCAATAACTCTATTATATGTTAGGGTTATCACTAGGTAAAGTCTTTTTTTAAAATATTTGTTGGGGTGCAACATGGAATGTACAGTTGATTGGTTAGGCATTGAGGGTATGAGCTTTTCCGCCGAAGTCGGTAGTGGTCATCTTGTCAATATGGACGGTGCTCCCGAGGCAGGTGGGCGTAATTTAGCACCACGTCCAATGGAGTTATTGCTCGCTGGGGCCGGAGGATGTACCGCTTTTGATGTGGTGATGATTTTGAAAAAAGCACGCCAAAAAATTAGCGCTTGCAGAGTTAAGATTGAAGCCGAGCGGGCCGAGGCTGATCCTAAAGTGTTTACTCACATCAACATGAAATTTATAGTAACGGGGCAGCAATTAGATGCTTCAAGGGTCTCTCAGGCCGTCAATTTGTCTCATGAGAAGTATTGTTCCGCAACAATCATGCTGGGTAAAACCGCACGCATTACACATTCCATCGAAATCATCGAAGGCTAAAAAGAAGCAGAGTTGATCGATAAGCCGGATTCTGTCGCCAAAACTTTCGCCTTGGGGCAACCATTCATCTAGGTCCAGTGTTACCACTGGACTCGAGCTCTCTACCCGCAGGCTCAGCGGGACGCCTCAACGCCTGCCTATTTGAGATTGCTCCGGGTGGAGGTTACCGCGTTTCACCGTAACTAAATACGCTCGTCTCTGTGGCCCTATTCCTCATGTTGCCATGGATGGCTGTTAGCCACCACCCTACCCTATGGAGTCCGGACTTTCCTCCCCTTCTAAGAAGCGGCGATTGCCTAATCAACTCTGCAGGCGTAGTCTAACCGAGAAATGTCCATTCGAGTGACTCACCAGCATTCAGTGGCACTAACAAGTCCTTACCCATTGGATAACTCGAGGGTATCTTTTGCGAGACTTTCTCAATAGTTATCACGTCTTGATTTCTTGGTAAGCTATAAAAATCTGGACCGTTAAACGAAGCAAAACTCTCTAGCTGTTGTAATTTACCAACAGAATCAAATGCTTGAGCATATAACTCAATAGCCTGTGCTGCGGTAAAACAACCAGCGCAGCCACAGGCATTTTCTTTTAAATCTTGCGCATGCGGTGCACTATCTGTTCCTAAAAAGAATCTTTTTGAATCACCCGTTGCGGCACTTAATAATGCTTGACGATGCTCTTCTCTTTTTAATATCGGTAAGCAGTAATAGTGTGGGCGTACGCCACCAGTAAATAGGGCATTACGGTTATATAACAAATGATGCGCAGTGATGGTTGCAGCAATCTCGCCAAAATTAGCAGTATTGGCATTTTCCACATATTCTGCGGCTTGTTTAGTAGTGATATGTTCAAAGACCACTCTCAAGCGAGGATGTCTTTTTCTCAAAGGCTCTAATACTTCTTCAATAAACAGAGCTTCGCGATCAAAAATATCGATCAGTGAATGCGTTACCTCGCCATGAACTAGTAATGGCATGTTGAGTTCAGCCATCTTGGCGATTGCCAAATCACAACGATTGATATCTGTAACTCCGGCATCACTATTTGTTGTTGCACCTGCAGGATAAAGCTTGACCCCAACAATGCCATTCTCCTTAGCTTTTTCTATCTCAATAGCTTGCGTATTGTCAGTGAGATAAAGTGTCATCAATGGATGAAAATTAGGATAGCCAGCTATTTTCGCTGCCTCTAAAATTCTTGATTGATAGGCATGCGCTTGTACAACAGTTGTGACAGGCGGTCTTAAATTAGGCATGACCAAACCTCGGCTAAATTGCCGAGCAGTGTGTTTGACAACATCGGCAAGCACATCACCATCCCTTAAGTGCAGGTGCCAATCGTCTGGACGGGTGATTATTATTTTATTCATTAGAATGTAATAATACTATTCTATAGTCATTGACGTTTGTCAGAGTAGGCCCTGTGTATAGAAGCGCCTCAACATATTCAAAAAAACCATAGGCATCATGGGTTTTTAAATATTGCTCGATATCAATCTGTTCCTTAATACACTGTTGACGAATCCCCTCATGAAAAAAAGCACCCGCATTATTTTCACTACCGTCGATTCCGTCCGTATCTGCTGCTAACGCACTAATACCGGGAATATCTAGCGTCTCCTGAAGTAATGCCAAAAGAAATTCGGAACATCGCCCCCCACGCCCAATCACCCCCGGTGGAATAGTCACAGTTGTCTCACCACCTGATATCCACGCAATTCTTTTTGTGTTGGATGTTTGTCGGGCATTCTTGATCAATTGCGCTTGCGCCAAAGCAAACTCGCGCGATTCCCCTGAGATACGGTCTCCGAGTAAATGCACTTCATATCCTTGCGCTTGACAATATTGACTAGCTGCCTCAAGACCCTTTTGCGCTGTTGCAAAAACATGATTTTCAATCCTCTGACATAGGATATCCTGTGGCTTAAGAGTCTCCTCTTGAAGTCCTTGCTGTCCTTGTCGAATATGACTGATCACTTGCATTAATTGCGGATCTGTCTGTAATGCGTATTTTTCGAGAGTCGCCATGGCGTCATCATAAGTCGATGGGTCTGGAGCACATGGTCCACTGGCAATATCGCAAGGCTGATCGCCCACCACATCTGAAATGATGAGTGCAATCACCCTTGCTCCACGTCGAGCAGCCACTTGCGCTAGTCGACCGCCTTGTATAGCTGAGACATGTTTGCGCACAACATTAATTTCCTCTATGGGTGCGCCACATTTCAGTAAGGCTTGTGTGAGTTTTTGTAAACACTCGAGGGTTATGTCTCCTGCAGGCATTGGCAACAGACTCGAGCCCCCTCCAGAGATTAATGCGATACAAATATCTCCCACTTGTAATTGATTTACAAGATGCATCATCTGCTGACTCGCTTGTAATCCAGCTTCATCGGGTAATGGATGAGCAGCTTGGGTAACACGAATTTTACGGTTTACTATTGGGTGAGCTACATCATGCCCATAGCGAGTAACGACTTGACCATTAATTTCTGCCTGTGGCCAATGCTCCTGGGCATATCTCTCAAAAGTTTGAGCCATCAAGGCACTCGCCTTGCCTGCGCCAACAACTAAACACTTACCTTGAATACCCTTTGGGAAAATTGTTCGCAATACACCAGGCATCGACTTTTGGGGATCTGCAATACTAAGGGCTTGGGCAAATGACTGTTTTAAAACGTTTGTAATCATCGAAAAATTGATCTTACAGTAGGTTTTTCATGGTTAAGAAATAGTTTCTATTTCATGTTTCTGCATATTCCACATAATCGCATATTTTGCATTCAAATTCATCAGTTCCTCATGTGTACCACGCTCTAAAATTTCACCATCATGCATCACTAAAATTTGCGACGCATGCACGATAGTTGATAACCGATGGGCAATGATTAAGGCTGTCCTATTCGTTGTTAATTTATTGATCTCTTGTTGAATCGCCTTTTCTGTTTGTGAATCTAAAGCAGATGTCGCCTCATCAAAGATAATCAGTGCAGGATTTTTTAACAAGGTTCTTGCAATAGCAACGCGTTGTTTTTCTCCACCTGACAATTTTAAACCTCTCTCGCCAACAGAAGTTTCATAACCTAGAGGCAAACCCATAATGAAATCATGGATTTGTGCTGCTTGCGCTGCTTGCTCAATTTCTGATTGGGTCGCTAGAGGATTACCATAGGCAATGTTATAGCCTATGGTGTCATTAAATAAAACGGTGTCTTGAGGAACAATACCGACTAACTTTCTGAGACTTAATTGCTGGACAGACGCAATATTTTGTTCGTCAAAATAAATGCCTCCTGAAGTGACATCATAAAATCTAAATAATAATCTCGATAAAGTACTTTTTCCGGAACCACTATGCCCAACTACGGCTGTTGTCGTTCCAGGCTCAATTACAAAATCAATATTTTTAAGTATTTGACGATTTGCTTCATAAGAAAACTGTACTTGATCAAATACAACTCGAGGACCTAAATGGGGTTCACGCAGTTTTAATAGTAATGCGTTTGGACTATCTTTAATCTCTTGATCTTTACCCAATAAACTAAACATATTATCCATATCCATAATAGCTTGTTTAATCTCTCGGTAAATCACCCCTAAAAAATTTAAGGGGATATACATTTGTATCATCAGCGTATTGATAAGAACAATATCTCCCAAAGTTAATTCACCACTTTGAACGCCTAGAGTGGCGCGCCATAAAATGGCAATTAAACCAACAACAATAATCGTTTGTTGTCCAATATTCAAAACTGCCAGGGATTTTTGTGATTGTATGGCTGCTTTTTGGTAACTTTGTAAAAAACTATCGTATCTTTTTGCTTCAAACTTTTCGTTACTAAAATACTTCACTGTTTCAAAATTGAGTAAAGAATCAATTGCCTTTTGATTGGCATGTGTATCCATCTCATTCATTTTTCGACGGTATTTAGATCGCCACTCTGTCACGACTACCGTAAATGTGATGTATAAAACTAGTGCTACAAATGTCATTGCAGCATAGTGCCAATCGTAATTGATTCCCAGATAAATCAAGACAATGGCAAACTCAATAAGTGTAGGTAAGATGCTGTAAAGAGAATATGAAATTAATGACTGTATGCCCCTAGATCCGCGATCGATATCCCTTGAGACACCACCAGTTTGTCGACCCAAATGAAATCTTAAAGATAAGGAGTGCAAATGGTTAAACACCTCTATCGCAACTTGACGGATAGCGTTTTGAGTTACTTTGGAGAATAAAAACTCTCTTAACTCTGTAAATAAAGAAGCCGACAGACGCAGTAGTCCATACGCCATGACTAATGCGATTGGAAAGATCAGTAAACGTTTAGGATCATCTAGAGGAAGAGATAAATCATCAATTAAGTGTTTTAAAACAACCGGTATACCGATATTGGCTACTTTAGCTAAAACTAAACATGAAATCGCAAAAAATACACGCCATGGATACTTGGTTAAGTAAGGGACTAAGGTTTTGATTGTTCCCCAATCTCCAAGGCCACGAGAACCAACTAATTTAGGAGCACTATCCGCAGAATTTGGACGCATTTTATAGTTGCTTCACGAAAGACATTGGATAAAGATTAGCTTTTCCAATGTCATATTCATTACTGGTTTGATGGAGCTGTTCGTAAGCGTATGTGAAGTTCACGTAATTGTTTTTCATCTACTGGGCTCGGAGCTTGCGTTAACAAACATTGTGCACGTTGTGTTTTTGGAAAAGCTATCACATCTCGAATAGAGTCTGCTCCTGTCATCATCGTTACGATTCTATCTAGGCCAAATGCAATACCACCATGCGGAGGTGCCCCGTACTTTAAAGCATCTAGTAAGAAGCCAAATTTTGCTTGAGCCTCCTCTGGTCCAATCTTCAGCGCTCTAAATACTTCACTTTGAACTGCCTCTTGATGAATACGAACTGATCCACCACCAATTTCCCAACCATTGAGAACCATATCGTAAGCTTTTGCTATACATTGTCCTGGCTGCTTATCTAAGATGGCTAAATGCTCATCTTTTGGACTCGTAAATGGATGATGGCACGCAACCCACCGTGCCGCCTCTTCGTCATAATCAAACATGGGGAAATCTACTACCCATAAAGGTTGCCATCCCTCTTTGAAAATGCCCTTTTCTTTACTCCAATCCGAATGACCGATTTTGACACGTAAGGCACCCATGGCATCATTCACAATTTTGGCTTTGTCCGCTCCAAAAAATAGAATATCGCCATCCTGAGCACCCGTGCGCTGTACTATCGCCTCTAATGCCTGATCATGGATATTTTTAACAATTGGGGATTGCAGTCCATTACGGCCATCGCTAATCTTATTTACTTTTATCCATGCCAAGCCTTTTGCACCATAAATACTCACAAATTGCGTGAATTCATCAATCTCACTTCTTGAAATTTCCGCTCCACCTGGTACCCGTAAGGCAACAACACGCCCATTATCAGCGTTAGCAGGTGTAGAAAATACTTTGAAATCCACATCTTTCATGACATCAGTTAACTCGGTAAACTCTAAGTGAACTCTTAAATCCGGTTTATCTGAGCCATAAAGCCGCATAGCATCTTGATAGGAAAGGACCGGGAATGGATCAGGCAAAGTGACGTTAATCACCGTTTTAAAAATATGAGAAATCATATTTTCAAATAAATCACGTATCTCGATTTCATCTAAGAATGAAGTTTCACAATCGATTTGTGTAAACTCCGGCTGGCGATCAGCGCGCAAATCTTCGTCCCGAAAACACTTAACAATTTGATAATAGCGATCAAATCCTGCGACCATGAGTAATTGTTTAAATAACTGTGGTGATTGCGGTAACGCGAAAAACTGACCATCATGCACTCTCGAAGGCAC
Organism: Polynucleobacter sp.; assembly: GCA_040403635.1. Classification (GTDB taxonomy): domain Bacteria; phylum Pseudomonadota; class Gammaproteobacteria; order Burkholderiales; family Burkholderiaceae; genus Polynucleobacter. The sequence continues at coordinate 24,760 of JBBAKF010000003.1, read as the reverse complement.
AAGATAATCTCGCGCCCCCTCTGGAGTGCTTTTCGTTAGCATCGGCGTCTCAATATCTATAAATCCCGCTTGGTCCAAATAACGACGACATTCCATAGCTACGTCATATCGTAAGCGCAGGTTCTTTTGCATTTGTGGACGACGTAAGTCCAAAACCCGGTGTGTTAGGCGCGTTGTTTCCGATAAATTATCATCATCCAACTGAAATGGTGGAGTAACCGAGGCATTCAGAACATGAATCGCTTGGCACAAAATCTCAATTTTCCCCGTAGTCAATTCACTATTTTCTGAACCAGCAGGCCTTGCTCTAACTAGACCTTTAATTTGAATACAAAATTCATTACGAATATTTTCTGCAATCGCAAATACCTCTTGAGGGTCTGGATCACAAACGATTTGTACATATCCATGACTGTCTCGTAAATCAATAAAAATCACACCACCATGATCTCGACGACGGTTTACCCATCCAGCAATACTGATTTCTTGACCGATTAATTCTTCTGTAACTAATCCAGCATAATGACTACGCAATGACATACGAAAACCTCTTTATTTAATTTTTTGGCTCTTGGCCAGCTGGGGGCACAGTACCCATAGAGACGATGTGTTTTAAAGCATCTTCAACCGAGATAGTTAATTCAATCACGCTATCCTTGGGAACTATCATAAAAAACCCGGAAGTCGGATTTGGAGTAGTGGGTACAAAAACATGGATATGAGGCGTACCTAATTTTTCTGCCACCTCTTGCATTGGTGTGCCTGTCTGAAAAGCAATCGTCCAAGAATTTTGATGTGGGTAGCGTATTAAGACCGCTTTTTTAAAAGCCTCTCCACTACTCGACAGTAAGGTATCTGAGACTTGTTTTACGCTAGAGTAAATTGATCTGACGATAGGAATACGGTGTAATACTTTTTCCCAAATACGTAACAACCATCTTCCCGCAAAAGTAATTGCAAACATGCCGGTAAAGGTAATCGCAGCAATGACAATAAGAACGCCAATAAATGGAGTTTCTCTAAACTTGGTCAGACTTTGGGTCGAATCAGTCGGTAAAACAGTGATTAGAAGATGCATGACTGAGCCAAAAACACCGTCTAAAATTCCCATACCCCAGGTGATTACCCAAATAGTAATCGCTAAAGGTGCCCAGACTAATATGCCTGCTAAAAAGTATTTTTTCATATTCCTCTACATTGTTAAAGGAACATTATCCATCTTTTTTATGTAAGAGCGTTTCTAAAACATCGTTTCTGATGTTTTGCTGCGTTCTTTCAGAATTCCTTCGGGGATGAGCACTGAACCTACAAACATCCCCAAAAAGCTAAAAAGCAATCCAACCATTTGTGGTGGAACGATGCCATTGGGCATAACCGCTTCAGCGATCAGCCAAGATACTATCCCAAATGTCACTGACAAAAGACCACCCATCGGAGTTGCTCTAGTCCAATATACACCACACAATAATGGCACAAAAGCAGCCACTAAAGTGACTTTATAAGCACTCTCAACCATTTTAAAAATTGATAATTTAGAATCCATCGCAATGATCGTGACAATTACTGCGAACACTAAAGTGGTCAGACGCATAATCAACAAGTACTGCGCTGGTTTGAGTTCTTTAAAGAACCCTTTGATAATGTTCTCTGAAAACGATACTGAAGGCGCTAATAAAGTTGCGCTAGCACAGCTCTTAATCGCTGAAAGCAAGGCCCCAAAGAAAATGATTTGAGCAACTAATGGCGTATGACTCAAGATTAATTGTGGCAGAATCAATTGCGAGTCGGTTTTAAAGCCCTCTTGGACCATTTCTGGCGTTAAAAGATGCGCAGAATATGCCAATATCATCGGTAAAAATGCAAAGCAGAAGTAAAGAATACCTCCTAAGATTGCTGCACGTTGCGCAATCTGTACCGTCTTCGATGAGGTGACGCGTTGAAATACATCTTGTTGCGGAATTGACCCCAACATCATCGTACAAAGCGCCGAGATAAATCCGATGATTTCAGCAAAATTTGCTTTGGGAAAAAACTCAAACAGGCCTGCATTATTGGCGTGTTGCACAACTGTACCCACACCACCGGCCAGATTAGTGACTTCATAACCAATGTATAGCAAACCCAGCACGATAATAATCATCTGTAAGAAGTCCGTGACCGCAACGGCCCACATTCCCCCAAACATGGTGTAAATCAAGACACTACCAGATCCTATAAGCATCCCTACATCACGCGAGATTTCTCCTCCAGAGACAACGTTAAATACAAGCCCAAGAGCCATAATCTGTGCAGCAACCCAACCTAAATAGGATGCTGCAATGCATAATGTGATCAGTACTTCGACTGTACGCCCGTAACGTTCGCGATAAAAATCTCCAATCGTTAAATATTTTTTTTGATAAAGAGGCTTTGCAAAAAACAAACCTACCAAAATTAAACACATTGAAGATCCGAATGGGTCTGCAACAACGCCTGCTAAACCTTCTTGTAAGAATGTTGCCGGTGCTCCTAAAACTGCCTCGGCACCAAACCAAGTCGCAAAAACAGTAGCTGTAACAACATACATCGGTAGAGCATGACCCGCTGCTGCAAAGTCGGCGGTATTTTTAACTTTTAATGAGGCAATTAGCCCAATAGCTACTGAGATAGCCCAGTAGAGAAGTACAAACCAAAGTAACATGGATTTACCTAGACAATGTTAGAAAAAAATAAAGAGCCATTCCTCCTAAAAGGAAGCCAATTAGAAAAATACTAACAAAATTTATATTACGGTTATACCTATTTTGCTTTTTAAGCAAATTTTTTATTTCTAGCAATTCGCTCTGATTTTTAGAATGAACTTCCATTTCTAGGTAGGTCGTCATCAACCGAGGTATGGTCGGCAATTTTTGCGCCCATTGCGGTGCTTCAGACTTTAATTTCTCCCAAAAACCTTTAAAACCCACTTGCTGGTTCATCCAAGTTTGCATGATTGGTTTAACCGTTTTCCATAAATCAAGCTCAGGATCTAGTTGTCGTCCAAGCCCCTCTACATTTAATAGAGTCTTTTGTAAAAGAGTCAACTGCGGCTGGATCTCTACCTTAAATCTTCTTGAAGTCTGAAACAAGCGCATCAAAACGATGCCCAAAGAAATATCTTTTAATGGCCGATCAAAATAAGGCTCACACACAGCTCTTACAGCGCCCTCTAGTTCTTCCACTTTAGTCTCCGGCGGAACCCAGCCTGACTCAATATGCAAAGCAGCCACACGGTGGTAATCTCGATTAAAGAAGGCCAAGAAATTTTGTACCAAATAGTTTTTATCTAACTCTGATAAAGTTCCGACAATACCGAAGTCTAAAGATATTAGCCTGCCAAAAGTGTCTGGATCTAGACTCACCATAATGTTGCCAGGGTGCATATCCGCATGAAAAAATCCATGGGAGAAAGCTTGCGTAAAAAACACTTCAACGCCGTCAATAGCAAGCTTTTGTAAATCCACTCCTGCCGCTCTTAAATCATCAAGTCTTGCAATTGAGATGCCATACATGCGCTCCATCACCATCACATTGACATGACATAAATCCCAGTAAATTTCAGGGATCATAATCTTTGTGGAACCCTCAAAATTACGTCTTAATTGACTACAATTTGCAGCTTCTCGTAATAGATCTAACTCATCATGAATGGTCGTATCAAACCCAGCAACCACTTCCTTTAGTTTTAGTCTTTTACCGTCATAAGAGAATTTTTCAATCAATCCAGCAATACTGTGCATGAGCGCTAAATCACTTTCAATCACCCCCAAAATATTTGGTCGTAATACTTTGATTGCTACATGCTTGCCTTCCCATTCCGGATATTTAATATTGCCCTTCAAGACAGCAAAATGGACCTGAGCAATTGAGGCGCTGGCGATTGGGGTTGCATCAAATGATAAAAACACATCGTCAATAGGAAAGCCTAAAGCCTTTTCAATGATTTCACGCGACAACACATTATCAAACTGAGGTACTTCATCTTGAAGTTTCGCTAACTCATCTGCAATGTCCTCCGGCAATAAGTCTCTACGTGTTGATAATACTTGTCCGAACTTGATAAATACTGGCCCTAAAGACTCTAAGGCGAGATGAATTCTTTGACCACGAGGGATTTGCCTTGATGGTGAAAAAAAGGATAACGGAAGTATTAAAGCACTGATTAAACCGGGCTTAAGTACCCCTCTTAATAAACCAAAAAGATCATATCGCCATAGAATATAAAAAATTCGTAGGATACGATTTACTTTTTGCATGATTATTTACCGAGCTTCTTTACCGTTGATGGACTCATCGAGCTTGATGATTTTTTTTTCAGTTCTATCTAACTGATCTCGCAATAGTCTAATTTCTGATTTAAATTCATTAAACTGCTGAGCACCCAGTAAAGTATTTTTTTCGTTCACCAAATAATCTCTCAAGCCTAATTTCAAATCATCTACAGCCAAAGTTGCCTGCTGAATCAGTTTTTTTGACTCTATAAAGACTCTACGTGAGGGGGCATCTCCAATCAGCTTTGCTAAATCCTCTTCGGCCTCCCACTTAAGATCAGCCGCTAAACGATTTAAGTCTGCAGCAAAATCCACATCACCTGAAATACGAACAAATTTCATTGCACCAGATTTACCATCTCTCAAAAAAGCCCAAATAGCCTCTTGAGATATTTCTAAACTTACTGCAGCAACGCCCGTATTGTCGCTAGTATTCGCCAAAAATCCATTTTGAATGATTAATTGGAAATTTCCTACCGGCAATGAAATCGCTACGATTTGACCTTCACGACTCAGCAATAAATCATGCGCCCATTTTTCCTGTTCTATCACATGATTGATCGACTTTAGAATCAAAGAGGGTACAGAAAATTGAGGCATGGCTAAAACTTATACCCAATATGTAAAGCCACAATACCACCCGATAAACGATGTACCTCGACCTTATCAAAGCCTGCTTCTAACATCATTTTTCTTAACGTTTCTTGATCAGGATGCATGCGAATTGACTCGGCTAGATATTGATAACTTTTTGCATCTCCAGCGATTTTTTGACCCAACCAAGGAAGCACTTTAAATGAGTAAATGTCATAGATTGGTTTTAGCATGTCGATTGGCCGTGAAAACTCTAATACCATTGACTTACCACCTGGCTTTGTTACCCTACACATTTCTTGTAAAGCAATTTCTTTATGGGTCATATTTCTAAGACCAAATGAGACTGTCACTAAATCAAAATAGTTTTTTGCAAAAGGTATTTGCTCAGCATCGATTTGCACACAAGGCACAATCAGGCCGAGATCTACCAAGCGGTCACGACCCACTTGCAACATCGAAGAATTAATATCGCTCAGCCATACTTCACCTGTTTTGCCGACTTTCTTGGCAAATGCTATTGCTAAATCACCGGTACCTCCAGCAATATCTAGTACTTTTTGACCAGGTAATACATTGGCATGAGCTATCGTAAACTGTTTCCAAATACGATGTAATCCCATCGACATGAAATCATTCATGATGTCGTATTTATTGGCGACAGAATGAAATACACCAGCTACTTTTTCTGCTTTTTGTGCTTCATCAACTTTTTCGTACCCGAAATGCGTTTGTGTCATCTAAGCTCCTTAAAGAATTACTTCATAGGCGCATCACGGTCTTTACCCGCTTGTGCCAACTTCTCTAAATGCTCTTGCCAATTTTGCTCTTGATTGACACATAATTCATGCAAATACTCCCAAGAGAAAAGACCTGAATCATGTCCATCTGTAAACGTCGGTTTAATAGCGTAATGTCCTACTGGTTCAAGATTTAGAATACTCACATTACGCTTGCCGGTCTGCAATATCTCTTGACCAGGTCCATGCCCCCTGACCTCAGCAGATGGTGAGGATACCCTTAAATACTCAAATGGTAAGCGATAATTACTACCATCTGTGTAACCAAGTTCTAGAACCTTAGATTGCTGATGAACTACCAGCGTTTGAGGAATAAGTGGCTTCACTAGACAAGCACTCTTTCTATACCACCTGAGTTTGCATTTTTAACGAAATCAGCCATCCAGTTCTCACCTAATAGGTGACGTGCCATTTCAACAACAATATAGTCTGCGGTAGTTCCAGAGTCGTCGTTGAAACGTGACAAACCTTGTAAGCAGGAAGGACAACTGGTGAGTACTTTGACTTGTCCTGTAAAGCCATCTTGTTGCAATGCTTGAGCTCCTTTGACCATCTCTTCTTCTTTACGAAAACGTATTTGCGTTGAAATATCAGGTCTCGTCAAAGCTAATGTTCCAGACTCACCACAACAACGATCATTCTTTGTGATTGCTGTTTGATCTTCTGTTTGAATAATTTGATTGACCGTTTTCAATGGGTCTTGTAATTTCATAGGGGAATGACATGGGTCATGGTACATATATCGCACCCCTTGAACTCCAGAAAGAATGACATTTTTCTCTAATAAGTACTCATGAATATCGATAATTCTGCAACCCGGGAAAATCTTATCAAATTCATATCCCGCCAATTGATCGTAGCAAGTCCCGCATGAAACAACGACCGTTTTGATATCCAAATAATTTAATGTGTTGGCTACCCGATGAAATAAAACCCGATTATCAGTAATCATCTTTTCTGCTTTGTCAAAATCGCCAGATCCACGCTGTGGATAACCGCAACATAAATAACCCGGTGGCAATACAGTCTGTACACCAATCTCCCATAGCATCGCTTGGGTAGCTAATCCAACTTGTGAAAATAGTCGTTCAGATCCACATCCTGGAAAGTAAAACACCGCTTCAGAATCTACTGAAGTAGTTTTGGGGTTTCGTATGATTGGTACGATTTCTGAGTCTTCAATATCTAAAAGCGCACGCGCCGTCTTCTTCGGTAAATTACCAGGCATCTTTTTATTGATGAAATGAATCACCTGCTCCTGAATTGGAGCTTTACCCAGTGTTAAAGCAGGTGCTTTCGTTTGTTTTTTGGCAAAAGACTTAAGTAGATCGTGCGCAATACGCTGTGCTTTATAACCCCATTCAATCATGACTGTTCTGGCCAGTTTGATTGTTTCTGGATTGGATGCATTTAAGAAGAACATAGACGCACTAGCACCTATATTAAATTTCTTTTGCCCCATTTTGCGTAATAAATTACGCATGTTCATCGTCACATCACCAAAATCAATTTTTACTGGGCATGGAGTTAAACATTTATGACAAACAGTACAGTGCGCCGCCACATCATCAAATTCTTCCCAATGCTTGATCGAAATACCTCTGCGTGTTTGTTCTTCATATAAAAAGGCTTCAATCAACAAAGACGTCGCAAGAATCTTATTACGCGGACTGTAATGTAAGTTAGCTCGTGGCACATGTGTAGCACAGACAGGCTTACATTTGCCGCAACGCAGACAATCTTTAATACTTTCTGAAATTGCACCGATATCACTTTGTTGCATGATCAACGACTCATGTCCCATCAAACCAAAGCTTGGTGTATAGGCTTGATGTAAGTCTCCACCAGGCATCAATTTACCTTTATTGAACCTGCCATGTGGATCTATTTTGAGTTTATATGCACGAAACTCTTTGAGTTCCTCATCAGTGAGGTACTCTAATTTAGTAATCCCAATACCGTGCTCTCCAGAAATTACACCATCTAAAGACCGTGCTAAGACCATGATTCTGCCAACAACCGCGTGGGCTTCTTGCATCATTTCATAGTCATCAGAGTTCACTGGCAAATTCGTATGCACATTACCGTCACCTGCATGCATATGCAAGGCAACAAATACCCGTTTTCTCAGTATTCTTTTATGGATCGCATTGCACTCTGTAAGAATCGGCGCAAATGCAGCTCCCATAAAGATTTGTTTTAGTCTTTCTCGTACTTCAATTTTCCAAGAAACACGAATCGTTCGGTCTTGTAGCTGCTCAAAATAATGGTCAAGTTGCTGACCATAATCAGCCCATTTTGCTCTGACTTCTTGCAACACTTGGATTGCTTGTGTAGCGCGATCTTCTAAAATTTCCGCTGAGGGTATCTCCGAGGCATCATCTGACTTCCCTAAAACAAGGTTGCCTTTAACAAAATACTCTTCTAGTGCATCAAGTAATAACAGTTTGTTTTTAATCGATAACTCAATATTGATTTTTTCAATACCATCGGTATACTCGCCCATTCGTGGGAGTGGAATCACGACATCTTCATTGATTTTAAAAGCGTTTGTATGACGTGATATTGCTGCAGTTCGCGAACGATCAAGCCAAAACTTCTTCCGCGCTTCAGGACTAATGGCGACAAAGCCTTCGCCTACACGGTTATTTGCGATGCGGATTACTTCACTTGCTGCTGCTGCAACAACGTTAGCATCATCACCAACAATGTCTCCAATGAGTACCATCTTGGGCAAAACATTTCGCTTAGATTTTGTAGTGTAATCCACCGCTTTAAGATACTTTTCATCTAAATGCTCAAGACCCGCTAATATTGCGCCGCCATTTTTTGTTTGCTCATCGAGATAATTCTTAACTTCTACAATACTAGGTATAGCTTCACGTGCTTGCCCAAAGAACTCTAAACATACAGTCCGGATCTCTTTTGGCATGCGATGTAGTACCCACTTAGCACTTGTAATTAATCCATCACAGCCTTCTTTTTGAACCCCAGGTAACCCAGATAAAAATTTATCTGTAACGTCTTTACCAAGGCCTACTTTACGAAAGCGTTTACCCTCAATGACTAAAGTTTCTTTTTTCAAAATTTTAGTGCCAGGAGCGTAAGATCCGTCAGACCAAGTCAGCTCAAAACTAGCTACTGGAGCATCATGTATTTTGCTTAAGTTGTGGTCAAGGCGCAGAATTTCTAACCAGTCACCCTCAGTATCTACCATCCTCCACCAAAGTAAATTATCGAGTGCTGTACCCCATAAAACAGCTTTTTTCCCACCAGCATTCATGGCAATGTTGCCACCAATGCAACTTGCTTCCAGTGATGTTGGATCAACTGCAAAAACTAAACCACTACGATCAGCAGCATCTGAAACCCTTTTCGTAACAACACCCGCTTCGCTAAAAATAGTGCCAACTTCTTTATCGCTACCAGGTATTTTGACGAACTCTACCGCATCTAACTTTTCTAATTTTTCTGTATTGATCACTGCCGACATGGGCGTCAAAGGGATTGCACCCCCGGTATATCCCGTACCACCCCCACGAGGAATAATGGTCAATCCTAACTCAATACATCCTTTTACAATGCCGGGTATCTCTAATTCCGTATCCGGCGTAATGACAACAAAGGGATATTCAACACGCCAATCTGTCGCATCTGTTACGTGTGATACCCGCACAAACCCATCAAATCCAATATTGTCTTGAGCTGTAACTTTTCCTAGTACACGTTTGACTTGCACGCGTAAGATTTTTGCCTTTTCAAAATCGCTTGCAAAGTTTTGAACAGCTTGACGCGCGGCCTTCACTAAAAAAGATACTTGATCTTCTAGTGCCTGCGTAATACGTTTTTCAACTTCATTAAGTCGATGGTAAAGAGCGTCGATTAGGGACTTTAACCTTTTGGGATTATCTAAAAGATCATCCTGTAAATAGGGGTTGCGGTTAACTACCCAAATATCACCCAAGACCTCATACAACATTCTTGCTGAGCGACCGGTTTTACGTTCGCTTCGCAAATTGTCAAGGGCGTCCCAAGCTTTTGGTCCGAGTATACGAAGGACAATCTCACGATCAGAAAATGATGTGTAGTTGTAGGGAATTTCGCGAAGTCTTGTAGGTTGACTCGCTAAATTTTGGGGAGGTTCAAAATATATAGGTGCGTTCATTGTATTTTCAGCCAAAAGACTATTCTAATTGAGGGTTCAATTCTTTGCTAACATTTAGCATTTGTTTATCATTTGATTACTTTTATCATCCTATTTTCTCTTTAAACTGCAAAGCCTAATTTGCAATGGTGTAAAAATAAACGATGACTAAATACCTTAGCGTTTTTCCAATAGCCATGTAAATACAGCAGGGGATAAATGGCAATTTGGACCAGCCCGCAAACATCACTAATGGATCGCCAATGATAGGCACCCAAGAAAAAAGTAGGCTTTTCGCTCCAAATTGATGAAGATAAGCACTTATTGAGCCCATTTTACTAATTTTAGACTCACTAAATGTATTTTTAGCTTCTTTAGCCCAAAAGCCTATCTGCCAATTGACCACACCACCCAAAGTATTGCCGATGCTTGCAACGAGAATCAGAAGCCATAGATTCTCAGGATAATGAACTAAATACGTAAAAAAACTGATCTCCGAGCTAAAAGGTAGAATCGTAGCCGCAGCAAAGGCCATCAATCCAACTGCCATTAAACCCACCTCGGGGATAGATATTGACGCTAAAAAGGCTTGAATTGATGATTCCATAAGGTATTCTAGTCGCTCTATGATAATCTTCTGTCTATGCAAAACGACTATTTACGAAAAATCCTCAATGCCAAAGTCTATGATGTAGCCCGAGAGACTGAACTTGAGCAAGCTCAACATTTATCTGCACGCCTTAACAATAATATCTTACTAAAACGCGAAGATAACCAACCTGTTTTCTCATTTAAGTTGCGTGGAGCATACAATAAAATGGCTCATCTGAGCAAGGCGCAACTCTCAAAAGGGGTCATCGCAGCCTCTGCTGGAAATCATGCTCAAGGTGTTGCCTTGGGTGCGTCTAAATTGGAATGTTTGGCAACTATTGTTATGCCTATCACCACCCCGCAAGTGAAAATCGATGCTGTCAAAGATCGTGGCGGCAAATGGGTCAAGGTAGTTTTATTTGGTGATTCTTATAACGACGCCTACGATCACGCTTTAAAACTTAAAGAAAAAAATCAACTTACCTTTGTTCATCCATTTGATGATCCAGAGGTCATTGCTGGTCAAGGTACCATTGCAATGGAAATTCTAAGACAGTATCAAGGCCCAATTGAAGCCATTTTCGTCGCTATTGGTGGCGGTGGTCTGATTGCTGGTATCGGCTCCTACATCAAAGCCATTCGTCCTGAAATCAAAATCATCGGGGTACAAACGATTGATTCTGATGCCATGAAACGATCCCTAGAGGCTGGTAAACGAGTTGAACTCAAAGAAGTGGGGCTTTTTTCGGATGGTACTGCAGTGAAATTGGTGGGTAAAGAAACTTTTAAGATCTGCCAAGAAGTTGTTGACGAAATAATTACCGTCGATACAGATGCAATATGTGCGGCTATCAATGATGTTTTTACTGATACGAGAAGTATTTTAGAGCCCGCAGGAGCGCTTTCTGTTGCAGGTCTTAAAGCTTATATTGCAAAAAATAAATGTACAAATAAAACTTTCATTAGTATTGCTTGTGGCGCTAATATGAACTTTAGTCGACTTCGTTTTGTGGCAGAACGCGCAGATGTCGGAGAATCTAAAGAAGCTGTCTTTGCAATCACAATTCCTGAGGAACGCGGTTCATTTAAGCGCTTTTGCTCACTGATTGGCAAAAGAAGTGTTACCGAATTCAACTATCGCATCTCTGACTCAAAAAATGCTTACATCTTTATAGGTATTTCTACGCAAAAACCAGGGGATAGCGAACATATCGCTAAAGAATTTATCAAATCAGGCTTCGATACCATAGATTTAACTACGGATGAGTTGGCTAAATCCCATTTACGTCATATGGTTGGTGGTCGTTCGACCTTAGCTGATAACGAGTTACTTTACCGCTTTGAATTCCCAGAACGACCTGGTGCGCTCATGAATTTTCTAAATGCCATGTCTCCACATTGGAATATCAGCCTATTTCACTATCGTAATCATGGCGCCGATTATGGAAAAATCTTGGTTGGTTTACAAGTGCCGCAAAATAGTAAAAAAGAGTTTAGAGATTTTCTAAAAGGAACTGGCTATCGTTATTGGGATGAGAGTGATCACCCCGCCTATCAACTGTTTTTAAAATAATATGGGGTTTTCTCTCTCCGGTAAGCTCGTCGTCGCTATATCTTCGCGGGCCTTATTTGATTTTGAAGAAGAAAATAGGCTTTTTGAAGCTACCAACGACAGCGCTTATATGCGAATCCAACAGGAGCGCTTGGCCATTCCTGCAAAAGCTGGCGTCGCATTTCCACTTGTCCAAAAGTTACTCCAATTTAATACTGATAACAACGCTCGCGTCGAAGTAGTTATCCTATCGCGTAATGACCCCGTAAGTGGTCTAAGGGTTTTCCGTTCGGCTGAACATGCTGGCCTTAAATTAGAGCGGGGGGTTTTTACACGCGGTCGTCCACCGCACCATTATTTAAGGTCATTACACGCGAATTTATTTTTATCAGCCAATGAGCAAGATGTTCGTGAAACCATACTAGCTGGATTTCCAGCAGCTCTTGTTTATCCCCAGTCTGTCAAAATTGCTCAGTCCAATCCCCATGAAATTCGCATTGCCTTTGATGGTGATGCCGTTTTATTTTCTGATGAATCTGAGAAAATCTTCCAATCTAAAGGTCTAGATGCTTTTGTCAAACATGAAACTCATCTTGCTAAAACACCTCTACCACCAGGACCCTTTAAACCTCTACTTGAAGCCTTACATCAATTACAAAACTCTAATCCCCAATCGCCCATGCGTATTCGTACAGCACTTGTTACCGCACGCTCTGCCCCTACACATGAGAGAGCTATCCGTACTCTCATGAGCTGGGGAATTGATATTGATGAAGCCATGTTTTTAGGTGGTCTTAATAAAAGTGATTTCCTTCGAGAGTTTGCTCCAGATTTTTTCTTTGATGATCAGACAGGTCATTGTGAATCTGCCGCAGAAGTTGCACCAACTGGTCAAGTCATTTCAGGTATTACCAACGAAACTAGGAAATAAATGAACACCCCATCAATTCCAAATTCAGGCAATATTGCCGATGCGCCACTTGGAAAAATAAGTGCCAACCCACAAACTTATAGTCCAGAGATTTTGTTTCCAATTCCGCGAAGTGCCCATCGTGATCTTCTCACTCAAGCAAAAACTTTACCCTTTATGGGCGTTGATATTTGGAATGCTTATGAACTCTCTTGGCTAGGCCCAAGAGGCAAACCTGAAGTGGCTATAGCGCAAATTGAGATTCCTTTTGATTCACCTATGATCGTTGAATCAAAATCACTCAAACTTTATTTGAATAGCCTTAATGACGCAACATTCCCTAATACTCAAACTGTGAAAGAGCGTATTACGCAAGACTTATCAGCGTGTTTAAGAAGTAATGTTGGCGTTACGCTCTTTGCCTCTGACGAATGGTCAACACTTAAATTTGATCAGCCCACAGGCACTTCTTTAGACAGGCTTGATATTGAGATTAATCCCCAAGATCCACCTAATGCCAAATGGTTAACAGCTGACTTTCATTCTGCACCTATTGAGGAGAAGCTTTACTCTAATTTATTAAAAAGTAATTGTCCGGTAACTGGTCAGCCAGACTGGGCAAGTATCGTAATTACTTACTCTGGCCCGGCTATCAATCAAGAAAATCTTTTAAGGTACATCGTGTCCTATCGCCAACATCAAGAATTTCATGAACACTGTGTAGAAAAAATATTTTGTGATATCAAGGCAATGTGCAAACCCACCAAACTATCTGTGTACGCAAGATATACCAGACGGGGAGGCTTAGATATCAACCCCTTCCGAACCGATCACAACACTTCTTGGCCTAAAAATGAGAGGCTTGCACGGCAATAATAGCTGTTAGCCTAAGATTTTTTTCGCTAATTAAAACGGAATATCGTCATCCATTTGGCCCAAGCTTGAGCTTGCTGAAGATGAGATTTCAGGTCTTTCTTTAGCATAACTAGGCGCAGAGGATCCGCTAGCATCAGACATCTTACCGCCCAACATTTGCATACTATCAGCCACAATTTCTGTCGAATATTTTTCAACGCCAGCTTGATCAGTGTATTTACGTGTACGTAATTTTCCTTCTACGTAAACTTGTGATCCTTTTTTTAAGTATTGGCCAGCAATTTCAGCGAGTTTTCCAAAAAATGTAATACGGTGCCACTCAGTCGTCTCTTTCATTTCACCGGTAGCTTTGTCCTTGTAGCGGTCAGATGTTGCTACAGAAATATTAGTTAAAGCATCTCCGCTGGGCAAAACACGTGTCTCAGGATCTCTTCCTATGTTTCCAACGATAATTACTTTATTGACTGATGCCATTGACTTCTCCCGAATTTAATTGATATCGAATTTACGTATCAACACATTGTATCTATTAACTTATCTTAGCTCAAAGACCCTTTAACCCAAATATTTATACCTTTTTTTCTATGGGAGGAAGCTCTGACATTCTTGCAACAATTATAAGCCACACGAGTAATAAAACTGCGTCTAATTCAAAGATGGCAAGCGAGCCAAAATATCCATAGACGGCACCACCTAGGATTCCCCCCATAAATAAACCAATGGACATGGTGGTGTTATAAACCCCAAGACCTGCACCACGATTGTCTCCAGCAAATCTTGATACTAAAGAGGGTTGCAAAGACTCTAAGAGATTGAATCCTATAAAAAACAAAAATAACCCAAAACTGATTGTCCAAATATTCTGATAATTTCCGAAAATGATGACACCAAAGTATGTTTGTGCCACCAACATAAAAACAACTGAGATTTTTAAAAGAAAAGCCAAGCGGTTCTTTTTTTCCGCTCGCATGAGCATCGGCGCCATCACTAAAATCGATGCCACTAAAACTGATAAATAGATGATCCAATGCGACTCTGTTGCCAGATCGTTACTGACAAGCATATTTGGAATCGCTAAAAATAGGGCTACTTGAGATGCATGAAGGATCAAAACACCAATATTTAAACGAAATAGCTCCGGGTCTTTTAAGACTTTCATAAACCGACTGAGATGCGAAGTTGTTCCTATCGGTTGAGGAGCAAATGAAATCGGAGCATTTGGCACTACTTTCCATGCCACCAGAATAGCAATCAATCCAAGAAACGCCATCATCCAAAAAATACCTGACATACCCAAAGACTGGTAAAGCGGTGCGGCAATGACAATAGAAATACCAAAGCTGATAGCAATACTACCCCCAATCAGGGCCATCGCGCGCGTTCTGATCTCCTCACGCGTCAAATCAGCTACCCAAGCAGTTATCGCTGCTGAAATCGCTCCTGCACCCTGAATAGCTCGTCCTGCCATGATCCAATACAAGTCGTCATGAGAAGCTGCAATGACAGCCCCAATCACGAATAAACTTAACCCACCAATGACAACAGCTCGGCGTCCTACGCGATCGGAGAGAATTCCTAAAGGGATATGAAAAAAAGCTTGAACCATGCCATAAATACCAATCGTTAAGCCCACTAAAATGGCATTATCGCCATTTGGTAGGCTGTGGGCATGCAAGCTAAAAATTGGCAGAATTAAAAATAGGCCCAGCATTCTCAGCGCAAAAATGCCTGATAAAGATAAAGATGAACGAAGTTCTGACGGATTCATAAGAAAAGACTATATTAATGGGTTGAGCAGATAATTATGAACGATACTATACAAATACGCGGCGCCCGCACCCACAATTTAAAAAATATCAATCTAGATATTCCTAGAAACCAATTAGTAGTTATTACGGGTTTGTCGGGTTCTGGAAAGAGTTCCTTAGCATTTGATACTTTGTATGCTGAGGGACAACGCCGTTATGTGGAGTCCCTTTCTGCCTACGCTAGACAATTTCTACAGCTCATGGATAAGCCGGATGTTGATTCTATTGAGGGCTTATCCCCCGCAATTTCTATCGAACAAAAAGCTACTAGCCATAATCCTAGGTCAACCGTTGGTACGGTGACTGAAATTCATGATTATTTACGTTTATTATTTGCTCGTGCAGGCACTCCGCACTGTCCCGAACATCACCTAGCATTAGAAGCACAAAGTATCTCGCAAATGGTTGATCATATTTTAGCCATGGCAGAAGATACGCGACTCATGATCTTGGCGCCTGTTGTCAGTAATCGTAAAGGTGAGTTTGTTGATTTTTTTGAAGATTTACAAGCGCAAGGTTTTGTAAGGTTTAGGATTCGAAGTGGTGGGGGCACAACCCACGTTGCTAAACCTGTTGTCTATGAGGTGGATCAACTTCCTACGCTGAAAAAAACAGATAAACATTCTATCGAGGTAGTAGTCGATCGTATTCGCGTTAAACAAGAGATTAAACAGCGTCTTGCAGAATCCCTAGAAACTGCTCTTCGATTGGCCGAAGGCCGAGTGTTGGCTGTCAATATGGACACCAACGAAGAATTTTTATTTTCTAATAAATTTGCTTGCCCTATTTGTTCTTTTGCCCTTCAAGAACTTGAGCCACGCTTATTTTCATTTAATAATCCGATGGGAGCATGTCCTTCTTGTGATGGTTTAGGACATGTTTCTTTCTTTGATCCAAAAAGGATTGTTGCTCACCCAGAATTATCTATGGCCTCTGGAGCTATTAAAGGCTGGGATCGTCGCAACCAATTTTATTTTCGAATGCTGCAAAATTTAGCAGAATATGCCAAATTTGATTTAGAAAAACCATTCGAAACCTTAAGCAAGAAAGCCCAAGATTTAATTTTATTTGGCTCTGGTCAAACAAAAATTCCTTTTGAGTATCTCAATGAAAAAGGAACACCAGTTTCGAAACCGCATACTTTTGAAGGAATTATTTCTAATTTCGAAAGACGTTATCGTGAAACTGATTCGATGGCAGTCAAGGAAGAACTGGCTCGCTACCAAAATATCAGAACATGTCCTGACTGCGAAGGTAGTCGCTTGCGCAAAGAAGCTCGATTTGTAAAAATCGGAGAAGACTCTCAAAGTAGAGCAATTTTTGAAGTCAGTAATTTACCTCTTAAAGCTGCTTATGAATATTTTTCTAACCTTACTTTAAAAGGTTCTAAGAAAGAAATTGCCGATCGTATCGTTAAAGAAATTTCTGCAAGATTAAAATTCTTAAACGATGTGGGTCTCAATTATTTATCGCTTGATCGCAGCGCTGATACATTGTCCGGCGGCGAGGCGCAACGTATTCGTTTAGCTTCGCAAATTGGATCTGGGCTAACCGGTGTCATGTATGTTCTCGATGAGCCTTCCATTGGTCTTCATCAACGTGATAATGATCGGCTCATCAAAACTCTAGTGCACCTCCGTGACCTAGGAAATTCGGTATTGGTCGTTGAACATGACGAAGATATGATTCGGTCATCGGATTATGTGATTGATATCGGCCCAGGTGCTGGCGTTCATGGCGGAAAAGTTGTAGCCATCGGAACTCCGTCTGAGATCGAAAAAAATCCTGAATCTCTAACAGGTCAATACTTAAGCGGTCAGAAAAAGATTAACATCCCCACTGCACGCAGAAAACCTGGTGATCGTTGGATTGCAATACATGGTGCTACCGGCAATAATCTAAAAAATGTGAGCGTTAAGATTCCTGTTGGTCTTCTTACCTGTGTCACCGGAGTATCAGGCTCCGGTAAATCAACTTTGATTAATGACACTTTGCATCATGTCGTGGCGCAACATTTATACGGTTCCGTTGCAGAGCCAGCACCATTTAAAGAGATTGAAGGCCTTGAACACTTTGATAAGATTATTAGTGTTGATCAATCCCCTATTGGGAGAACTCCACGATCTAATCCGGCGACCTATACTGGCTTATTTACCCCTATTCGTGAACTTTTTTCTGGAGTTCCGGCAGCGCGCGAGCGCGGATATGAAACAGGGCGGTTTTCGTTCAATGTCAAAGGCGGCAGGTGTGAGACTTGCGAAGGTGACGGGGTAATTAAAGTAGAAATGCATTTTTTACCAGATGTCTATGTTCCTTGTGACGTTTGTCATGGCAAAAGGTATAACCGTGAAACTCTAGATATTCGCTACAAGGGCAAAAATATTCATGAGGTTTTATCCATGACGATTGAGCAAGCCCATGAATTTTTTGAGGCTGTTCCAGTCGTAAAACGTAAATTAAAAACTTTACTGGATGTTGGTCTTGGCTATGTCAAGCTTGGTCAGAGTGCTACAACATTATCTGGTGGTGAGGCACAGCGCGTTAAATTATCCCTTGAGTTGTCTAAGCGCGATACTGGAAGGACACTCTACATCCTGGATGAACCTACTACGGGACTTCATTTTCAGGACATTCAACTTTTACTAGAAGTGATTTTTTCACTGCGCGAACAAGGTAATACGATTTTAATCATTGAACATAATCTAGATGTGATCAAAACTGCTGATTGGATTATTGATATGGGACCGGAAGGTGGCTCAGGTGGCGGTGAAGTGATTGCTGAGGGTAGTCCAGAAGCGGTTGTCAAAGTCAAAGCAAGTTTTACTGGTAAGTATCTCAAGCCTTTACTTTAATTTTTTTAACTTTGGTAATGATTTTTTCCGATTTATTCAGATTTTCTTGATTACCCGATAAAACTAGTATGTCCTCTGGTTCAAGAAGTAACTCTGGCGCAATTTCAATTTTTGAATACGACTTATTTGCTCCGAGTCTTCTTCTGAGGCTTTGTATAACGACTCCCGTATTTTCTACCCAAGCAAGTGATTGACCAATGCTATTCATGCCACTTTTTAAGTGCACTGAACTTAACCGAATTGCATCTACATCATCGGCACCCTCTTCTTCATTACTAGCAAAATATCCGCGTAATTTTCCATATCGATTTTCTCGGGCTTGACTAACTTGTCGCATCACTCGACGCAGTGGAACCCCTGCAAGTGATAAAACTTGCGCTCCTAACATCACGCTGCCTTCTGCTTTCTCAGGAATGACTTGCGTAGCACCTGCAGTAATGAGTTTATCCATCTCAGCATCATCTTTAGCTCTAGCCAATATAGGAATACTTGGGTTTAAATCCTCAATATGTTGAATCACTTTGATCGTTTCTTGAACTGATTTAAAAGTAATCACAATCGCTTTAGCCCGAGTGATCCCAGCTGCAGTCAAATGATTTGCATTGTGTGAGCTCGCATAAACAACTGATTTTCCAGCTTCGCTAGCCTGCTGGACCCGTTCAAGGTCCGAGTCTAACGCTAAGTAATTAACGCCCTCGCTTTCAAGCATGTTAGCAACATGCTGACCACTCTCACCAAATCCACAAATAATGACATGTTGATCATTTTGAATACTTTGAGCGGCTATTTTGGTCAAATCCATCGACTGACTAAACCATTCATTTTTTGAAAACCGTAGTGCTATGACATGACTATATTGAATGAGTATGGGTGCAATGATCATTGAAAGAAGCATCGCTGCGAGCACCGCTTGAGAAAATATCGGTGATATCCAATCTAATTGATCAATTTGATTGATCAATACAAAACCAAATTCACCTGCTTGAGTGAGGCAAATACCTGTTCTAATTGCTACCCCTGAAGATGACCCAAATCGACGCGCTAAGCCAGCAATAATAATAAATTTAAAGGCTAGTGCGCCAAAAAATAATAGTAATACTAAATAGATTTCTGTGATGACTACGCGCACATCCACCATCATCCCAACAGTAATAAAAAATAGCCCCAAAAGAATATCTCTAAAGGAGGCAATACCCTCTTCAACGCGATAACGATAAGGCGTTTCAGAAATTAACATACCTGCCATAAATGCTCCAAGTGCCATCGACAAGCCAAAAAAGTGGGTAATTGCTGACATGCCTATTGCGATCAAGAACACATTGAGCATAAATAACTCTTGTGAACGCATACTGGCAACTAATCTAAACCACGAACTAAATATTTTTTGGCCCACAATAAAAATCAATACCAGTGCGACAGTAATTTTGATGCCTGCCAAAGAGAGTGCTAGGGCAATATCTTCTGGATTTTTTCCTAATGAGGGAATCAAAATTAATAGCAGAATGACCACTAAATCTTGAAATAAAAGAACTCCAAGTACATTTTTGCCATGTTGTGTGTCGAGTTCTGATTTTTCCGCAAGTGCTTTGACAACGATTGCGGTTGAGGACATCGCTAATGCTCCACCGAGAGCAAATAACACATGCCAAGGCAAGACAATAGGTGATATAAAGCGCAACAAATAACCAGCAGGAATGGTGAGCAACATCGTTAAAAATACTTGACTTACCCCAAAACCAAATACCATTTTACGCATCGTCATCAGTTTGGTAAGATTGAATTCAAGTCCAATAGAGAACATCAGAAACACTACGCCAAACTCTGCAATATATTTGACGGTTTCAGAATCAGGGGCAAATCCTAGTGCATGAGGACCAATTGCTAATCCTACTAAAAGATAGCCTAATATAGAAGGAAGTTTAAATATTCTTGCGAGCAATACCCCGCCTAATGCGCAGGCAAGTAAAGTTAGGGTAAGTTGCAAGATAGAAGGCATATACTATTGACTATGATAGATAAAGTTAATGAACATTACATTCAAATAGCTAAAGATACCCTAGATATTGAAAGTCAGGGTATTCATCAACTTTTGGAAAAATTTTCCGACGTGGCTTTTCAAGACTTATTCACGCATGCAATCCATTTATTGTTGAAGTGCCAAGGCAGAATTGTTGTTTCTGGCATAGGCAAGTCAGGTCATATTGCCAGTAAAATTGCCGCTACATTTGCCTCAACTGGGTCACCAGCGTTTTTTGTGCATCCTGCAGAGGCAAGTCATGGAGATCTTGGCATGGTCCAAAAGGAGGATGTATTTTTAGCCCTTTCTTATTCTGGAGAGACTGCAGAACTCCTCACAATAGTCCCACTGATCAAACGTATGGGTGCAAAACTCATCGCAATGACCGGTAATCCAAATTCTAAATTGGCCGAACTGGCTGATGTCCATCTGGACGTTTCAATTTCTAAAGAAGCATGTCCTCTTAATCTCGCACCGACAACTAGCACAACCGTAAGCTTAGTCATGGGCGATGCCCTTGCCCTTGTTCTTCTGGACGCCAATCACTTTAGTACGGATGATTTTGCAAGATCTCATCCCGGCGGTAGTCTAGGTAAAAGATTATTAACTTATGTGCGCGATGTGATGCGCTCAGGTGATGATATTCCTATTACACGAATTGATGCTCCTCTCAAAGATGCCATTATTGAAATCTCCAAGAAGCGTTTAGGAATGACTATTATTGTGGATGAGTCCAATGAGACTTTAGGAATTTTTACCGATGGTGATTTACGGCGACTTTTAGAAAAAACTTTAGACTTAGAATCTATTCAACTAAAAGATGTTATTACAAAAAATCCTAAAACTATCTCTAAGGATATTCTCGTTGCACAAGCGATAGAAATGATGGAGCGTTTTCGGGTCAATCACCTGATTGTGGTTGATGATAATAATCGTTTAATAGGGGCATTGAATCTTCATGATCTCCTTGCTTCAAAAATTATTTAATTGAAGAAAAAATTTTGAATCCAAATCTACAAACCAATCCCTACAGTTCCTATCCCCAAGCAATTGAAAGGGCTCAAGAAGTTCAATTATTGATTCTTGATGTCGATGGCGTCCTAACTGATGGTTCTTTGTTCATAGGACCCGATGGTACTGAGCATTTAAAAGTTTTTGACAGTCTCGATGGTCATGGTTTAAAACTCTTAATCTCTGTAGGTGTTAAGGTAGCTATTATTACTGGTCGAAACTCGCCAATGGTTCAAATGCGGGCAAAAGCTCTAGGTATCGAATATGTATATATGGGTATAGAAGATAAAAAATCTGCTTTTTTTGACCTGTTAAAAGTTCTACAATTACAAGCAACTGATTGTGCAGCAATTGGAGATGACTGGCCGGATTTGGCTGTTCTTAAAAAAGTTCGCTTTATTGCTGCACCTGCAAATGCCCACGTAGAAGTGCAAAAAGTTGCCCACTATGTGTGTCGAAAAAATGGCGGTAGTGGTGCTGTACGAGAAATTTGCGATTTGATTTTATTTGCTCAAAATCATTACCATCGTCTCCTTCTTGATGCTGAGCAATAATGTTTAAACGAGTAATCCCCGCCTTAAATAGTTTTTTATACGAATTTTTTTTACGGCTTATTCCATTATTGATTATGGGACTACTCACACTTGTCTCCTTTTGGTTCTTAAAGACAAGTACTACGGATGAGGTTCCTTCTCCCCCAAGAAAAAAAACTCATGCGCCAGATTATATTTTTTCCAATGCCAAATTGACCGTTCTTAACCCGGATGGCACTACGAAATACAGGTTATTGGGTAAAGAATTTAAGCATTACGAAGATGATGCTTCGATTGATATTTTGCAACCTAGATTACGTCTTTTTAATCCGAAGACACCGCCAATGACCGTTTTAGCAAACACAGCACATGTCACTGGTGATTTAGATATTGTTGAGTTATTTAAAAATGCAGATATTAGTCGCCCAGCGCAACTTAACGCTTCAGGCAATATCATCAACCCGCTTTTACATTTACAGTCCAATTACTTAAAGTTTTTCATTAATGATGACAAAATGAAAACGCATTTACCGATAAAAATACAGCGTGGTGACTCAATCATGACTGCAACTCAAGGTGCTACATACGATAATGTAAATCAAGCAGTTTCTATGTTTGGCAATGTTCAAGGGACTATCGTACCTAGTGATAATTCTAGAAAAACGATTCCATGAAGATCATCGGCCAAAGAATTTATTTTCGATATATGCTTTTGCTTTTTACTTTAGCGAATATACCCTGTGCATTTGCGCTTAAAACTGACAAAGATCAGGTAACCAATCTTGCCTCAGATCAAGCTGATTTTAATGATGTGACCCAAGAGTATATTTTGACTGGTAATGTCACCATTAAAAAAGGGAGTATTCTCGTAAAAGGAGCTAAAGCAGTGGTCATCGTAGATCCTGAGGGCTATCAACAAATTACCGTGAAGGGCAGTGCAAATCAACCTGCAACATTTACGCAACAACTCGATAAGCCCGAGCCAGAATTTATTGATGGTCGTGGTAACCTCATTTTTTATGAGGCCAAAAATGATCAATTACTCCTATCTGGTCAGGCTTATACTGTTAGACGAAAAGGTCTAAGACAATTAGATCAGTTAGAGGCTGACGAAATTAACTATGACTTACTCATTGAAAAATATAATGCAGTTAGTAAAGAAGTACAAAAACCAACGCGTTCCGTCCTCGCCCCCAGGCAAAATATAAAAATTGAACTAATGAATTCAAAAAAATGAGTATTCAAAATCAACTTCAATCCTCTCTGATTGCTAAGGGCTTACAAAAGACTTACGGCAAACGCACTGTAGTGCGAAATGTTGGTTTAGAGGTTAAAACTGGTGAAATTGTTGGTCTTTTAGGTCCCAATGGGGCAGGAAAAACAACCTCTTTCTACATGATTGTTGGCCTTGTTCCCGCAGACAAAGGGACGATTTCTCTAGATGGTCAAATCATTAGCGGCTTACCAATACACGAAAGATCATTACGTGGGTTATCTTATTTACCCCAAGAAGTATCTATTTTTAGAAAACTAACTGTTGCAGAAAATATTCAAGCTGTGTTGGAGCTGCAGTCAAATGCCAATGGCAAACGCTTAACCCGAAGTACCATGAATGCTAAGCTCAATGAATTACTTAATGAGTTACAAATCCCTCACCTGAGAGATAACTCTGCATTGTCTTTATCTGGAGGGGAGCGTCGTCGTGTTGAAATTGCCCGTGCTCTAGCTACCAACCCTAAATTTATCCTTTTAGATGAACCATTTGCAGGTGTTGATCCAATTGCAGTTGGAGAAATTCAACGAATCATCCGTTTCTTAAAAGAGCGTAATATTGGAGTTCTCATTACAGATCATAATGTTAGAGAGACTTTGGGGATTTGTGATCACGCTTACATTATTAGTGAGGGCACTGTTCTCGCACAAGGTTTGCCAAGTGAAATCATTGAAAATGAGAGTGTGCGCCGTGTCTATCTTGGCGAAAATTTCCGTATGTAATTTTTTTCTGCGTACATCTTGGCTTTTTCTCAGAGTGCTGATAACCTATAAGCGTAGTAAAAAGTAATTGGGTCGTAGTCGAATTGGAATTATCAATTTTATTAACCGTTACGCTTATTGGGGATAGCATGAAACTTATCATTCGTAGTCATCACCTTGAAGTTACTCCTGGCATAAAAATACACTTAGAAGAAAAATTGCGTTTGATTAAAAAGCATTTTGATCAAATAATTCAAATTAATGCGGGCCTCGGTGTCGAAAAAGCCCATGAAAAAGAACTCCGTCAAACTGCGGAGCTTAGCCTCCATCTTATGGGTAAGGATCTTTTTGCAGTTGCTCACCACGAGGATCTTTACCAAGCTATTGATCTTGCGGTAGCGAAATTAGATAAGCAAATCATTAAAGTCAAAGAAAAGGTTAAAAATCACCATCATTCCGATGTGCTAGAGAATATTTCAGCAGATAGTACAGGGTTGAATCTATAATAGGATTATGAGTGAACTCGCAACAATACTTCCACCCGATCAAATACATCTTGATGTCTCGGTCGATGATATCCAAGGTTTATTTGCCTTAGCGAGTTCACAATTTTCTGCACTAACAGCAATACCTGAAAAACTTATCTATGAATGTTTGCAAGATCGGGAAGCTTTGGGCTCCACAGGACTAGGCGTTGGGGTAGCAATCCCTCATGGTCGAGTTAAAGGACTGAAAGAAGCTCATGCTAGTTTTTATAGACTCGCAAAGGGTATCGACTTTAAAACATCTGATCAAATTGCAGTTGATAT
>JBBAKF010000002.1:0-138323 GCA_040403635.1 Polynucleobacter sp. | reverse complement strand
CAGGCATTGCTCCAATAGGAAATCCAAACAGACTACCTCTAATCCAAGCCTTCCAAGATCTCGCAAAATCCTCTCTTGAAAGCCATAAACTCCCCGATACCGCTAGAACGTCCGCCTTTTTATTTTCCTTACCTTGCCATGCCAAAAAGAGAGCTTCACCAATGGCAAATAAACCTACCGCCACGATTGTAACTTCGATTCCATCTAAAAATTCTGGTTGACCAAATGTAAAACGAGGTTGACCTGTCTGCAGATCAATACCCACCAAACCAAATAAGATACCCGCTACTAAAGAAATGAGACCGCGAAGCGCTGAGCTACCTAGCACTGCAGACACTGTTACTAGGGCCATGAACATCAAACTAAAGTACTCAGCAGGACCAAATGCTAAAGCCGCATCAACTACCCAAGGCGCAAAGAAAGTTAAAGCAATTGTTCCAATCGTTCCCGCAACAAAGCTCCCAATTGCAGCTGTAGCTAGAGCAGGCCCCGCTCTTCCCCGTCGTGCCATCTTATTGCCTTCGAGCGAAGTCATAATCGTTGCAGACTCACCAGGAGTATTGAGCAATATAGAGGTAGTTGAGCCACCATACATGGCACCGTAATAAATGCCAGCGAATAAAACAAAAATTGCGGTTGCGGGTACCTTAAAAGTTAATGGAAGCAAAAGAGCAATTGTTAGCGCCGGACCTATTCCAGGAAGCACCCCAACCAGGGTACCCACCAAACATCCTATAAACCCATATAACAATGTCATAGGCTGCAAGGCAACAGCAAAACCTTGCATCAAGGAATCAAAAGAACTCATGGTGATCTTTACTTAAAAATAGGAAACTGAATAATTGGGCCTAAATCCACCCCCAAAATCGCTGAAAATAATGTCCAAAATGTAGCTGCGATGCTAAATACCATCAACAGTGTTCTTAGATTGAACTTGGCATCAAATGCCATGGACACTCCAAGGCCACACAATGCAGCAGGTATTAAAAAGCCAATTACTTTGGCAAGCACAATAAACGCCAGGCCACCGCCAAGCATATATAAAACTCGCGTTGATCCCCCTTTTAGTGGACGATCTTCCGCTTGATGAGTGCAGTCTGGGGCCTTATTGTTAATAGTAGTAAATAAATAAAAAACACACAATATAGAAAGTAAAGCAACCAAAATAGAGGGGGTTAAGATAGGCCCTACCTCAGATTGGATGATGGATTCCGGAATAATAGATACTTGCCAAACAGCTAGCGCACAAAATACCAGCAAAAAGCTGGCAATGAGGCGAGTGCTCATGCAAGACCTATTTCTTTAAGTACTGTCTCTGTTTCAGTAATGTATTTTTTTAATTGAGCATCAAAAGCTGTTCCGGCAAGAAAGGCATCAGTCCATTTTCTCTTGTCCAGGGTTTCTGACCACCCCTTGGTATCGTGCATCTTCGATACAAATTCTACTAATGCAGCTTTTTGTGGAGCATTAATACCTGGGGCACCAAACACTCCACGCCAATTGGCGGCGGTCACATTTAAACCAAGCTCTTTTAAGGTGGGTATATCGACTCCTGGAATACGCTTATTACCAGATATAGCAAGGGCTCGCATCTTACCCGCCTTAATTTGCTCGGCAACCTCAGAATAACCAGCAATACCAGCAACCACTTGGCCGCCCAGAATCGCAGCATTTGCTGGCCCTCCACCAGCGAAAGCAACATACGCTCCCTCACGTGGGTTTCTACCAAGCGCTTTAATAATGAGTCCTAAAAGTTGATGATCGGTTCCGCCAGCACTGCCGCCAGCTACGGAGACTGCTTTTGGATTCGCTTTAATAGCCTCTTCAAACTCTTTCCAAGTTTTAATTTTTCCATCGGTTGGAACCACGATGATTCCAGCTTCTTCAGTCAGGGATGCGATAGGAGTGACATCAGACATCGTCACTGGACTTTTATTGGTAATGGCCGCGCCCACCATCACTGATCCGCCGACCATTAAGGCATTAGCTTGACCTTTACGTTGGTTTACAAATCGGGGTAAGCCAACCATCCCACCAGCACCACCAACATTCTCAAACTGAAAGGAGCCCACTAAGCCCGCATCCTTCGCTGCCATCTCAATCGCTCTACCGGTGCTATCCCAACCGCCACCAGGAGCAGCGGGGATAAACATATTGATTGATTCAAATAAAGGTTTATTTTGCGCAAACGTAAATGATGGAACGCTATTAACCAATGTAAATACGGAACCATAAGCTATAAAGTCTCTACGTGATGTTTTCATATTTTCCTTTAATGAATCAATTTTTGAATAAAAGAGCTAACTGAGAAAACTTTACCAAATTCCCTTAAAGACCACAAGTATCACTCTGTCAAAAGGATTTAAATTATTGTGTCGGTGGGTTCGATTCCACCCTGAGTCACCAAGAGTCTCAGTAGCCCACTTGTTGGGCTATTTTCTTTAGGGTTTGATAAAATCCGATTATGAAAAAACTAATTATCTGTTTGGCTCTAGGCTTGCTCTCAATTAACTCATTTGCATTTGAGATATTTGCTCTTGGAACAAGCAATACAAACTGTAAAGGCGCAGGTCAGGCATATACAACAAGACTTAATGAGTTATTTGCGCTAGATAAAATAGATGCTACTGTAATCAATGCTGGCGTAGATGGCGATCGCCCCACTTTTATGATGACAAGATTAGAGCATGGCTTGAAAGCAAATCCCAATATCAAGATAGTGATTTTTGAACTAGGTCCAAATGAAAGAAATATAAGATATAACCTTGGCCCCTCAGAGGAGATTTTGGCTCATCTTCAAAAACAAAATATACCCACGATTTATGTTTCTCATCAAGCTATTCAATCCAGCGGAGACGCAAGTGAGATAGCTAAAAAATACGGAGCATATTATTATGGCCATTGGATAAAGGATATTCCAATTAACACCACTAACCGACAATATGATCAACCTGGGCAGGCGGGACACATGACCGTTGCGGGGTGTCAATTATGGGCAAACAATATGTTTCTTTTTGTTAAGGAAGTGATGAAGGCTAGAAACATCCAATAAGATTAAAGATCCTTTAATCCTGGTCGATTGCGCCCCGAACCACCAAACTTAAATAATGCCCTGCTCTTCGCGGGGAATTTTTATTTCTAACCTAGCGACTTGTTTCCTAGTTAATCAATAGTAAGTCCACCTTAGATTTAACAACTTTATGTCAGAACTTGGAGTGTTGACCATAAAGTAGTTATCTAATAATGGTATTTAATATTTCTAAGGCGCATAATTAATACTCAATTAATAAGGGGTTTTAAGAAAAAATGCAGATAGGATGGCTGTTAGAAAATCAACCAACTATTTTTGCTGTAGTTTGGGGTGTAGTCTTAGCTATTGGAGGTGCTTGGGCTACTGATATTGGCGAATGGTACAAAAAACTCCAACAACCTCGATGGAAGCCACCCGATTGGCTCTTTGGCCCGATGTGGACAATAATCTTTATATGCGCGGGGATTTCTTTTGTAAAGGCATACAACCGGGCACCCGATGATGAAACTATTCGTATATTAGTAATCCTTTTTATCGTGAACGGCTTGTTTAACCTCCTTTGGAGTATTTTGTACTTTCGGATGCGCCGACCCAACTGGGCTCTCATCGAGGCCATTGGCTTATGGTTATCGGTATTAGCAATCCTGCTTGCACCGCGATCGTATTCGCCTATTTCCAGTTGGCTGATTGCACCTTACCTATTTTGGGTAACAATTGCTATATTCTTAAACTGGACTAATGTGAAATTAAATGGACCATTTAATAAGCAAAAAGAAAACAGTCTTAATTTCGACCAAAGTGTCTGATAAGCGTAATTTAAATTTCCTTTTATCAACTAATGTAGATTTTGTTAAGATAACAAATCAATACTTTAATTAGACACATGAATACGAGTGCAAAATTGCAATCCAAGTTAAAAAAGGTCGGCGTATGAACATAAAAAATATTATTGGCGCAATCGAAAAATTATTCCTAATAATTATTGCCATTTTTACAATTGCAGCTATGGGTCAAGAAATTATTTCATTATTCACTAAAGGTCGTGTTGAGTTACAAGACCTATTACTGATGTTTATTTATGCAGAGGTCCTTGGAATGCTAGCCGCCTTTTATTCCAGCCATCGTATTCCAATAACGATACCTTTATTTATTGCAATGACTGCATTGAGCCGATTAATCATCCTTCAGGGCAAAGATGGAAACCCCGCAATCTTGCTCTATGAGAGTGGTGCCATTATCTTGATTGCAGGCGCTTGTTGGATTATCAGTCGTGTAAGTAGTGAGAAAGAAACTGAGAAATAAAGTATAAATGCTCAAGAATTACCACCGCAATACTAATTAGATAGGATCGAATCACTTAAGCCCTAGTCGAGTCCGCACGGGGCCAACAAGAAATATCAAAACTACCTTCGGGTAGTTTTTCATTTGTCTTACAGACTAGATTTAAGGCTTAGCGTTAACAGCTGTGAAGAAGTTGATCACATAAGAAACAGCCAGATCCATCTTATCTTCTATTCCTCCGCCTATACCGGGCGCAGTGCATTCTGACCACGCAGTTTTTGCATCAGCTACGCTACCATCACGACGCCTCCAAACACCTTGACGATCAATGATGAAGAAATTATTGGGACATCCTGAAAGACTAATGGCCCCCAATCCATTTGCCGGCGCTCTGTCTCCGCTTGTACTAAAACTATGAGAAACACCAGGTATAACAATCGCCTCAGATTGGTTTCCAATTTCCTTTAACTGATCATTGAGGTATAAACAGGGTATTGGCGAATAGTGGCTATCTGCACCCATAATAAATAGGATTGGATATGGCTGTTTAACGGGAATTTGCTGAAATTGACAGCCTGATTCGACTGGAGCAACCGCTTTCCAAGGTTGCTTCATATTCAACTGCAGTACTCCAGTCACTGAGGCGCCACCATAACTCCAGCCAGTATAAAAAATAGATCCTGATTGAATGCGCGGGTCATTACTAAGTAAGTTTTTTAGACGGATTGCATATCGCCACGCTGGGGGAAATTGAGTCTTATCTGCTTTAGAGACGCCTAGTTCAGTAAAAGCATCAATGGCAACTACGGCAAATCCAGATTTTGTACCCTCTTCAATTACTTTTTTCGAAAAACTATCTGTAACAGCGCATTTATCTCCCCCAAAGAAGGAGCATTTACCTATGCGCATTGTTGGACTGCTCCCATGTTGGGTAATTATTAAAGGGTACTTATCTTTCTTCTCTTGGGGAAAGAAAAGTACCGCACGAACTCTTTGATTATTGGCTTCAAATGAAATGAATTCGCCTGCATTTGTAATATAGGGCGTAAGTACCAGCAAAAAGGAAAAAAGTACTTTCATCAATTTTTTCAAAAGTTAAGTTTTATATCTTAGCTCAGTAGGAGCAGGCATCCCAGACCCTATTCGATACCACCCCGGTTCAACAAGAGATTTAGCGTAATTTTAGTGACGCTCACAAAGGGATGAACTTTTGATAATGGAACTCTTAAATGAGTATTCATATTGGGACGCCACTTAAGAGGAAAAACAGCCATTTACCTTAGCGCATCAGATTTTGATATTTCTCGTTCAAACTAACACCTATATTAGGTAAAACCCCTAGTAAAAAACGCGTTTATATAGATGCATATTTTTTCACAAAGTGATAAATTGGTTCCTACTCATGGAAACTATTTTCCGAGGTTGTAATTTTTTGTAATTAACAGAGGAGACTTTAATGTCAGAAAACAAAGTTCAATCACGTCGTAAGTTTATTGCGACCAGTACAGCCGCTGCAGCTGGTGCAGGTACGCTCGCCTTCCCAATGATTGCAAAAGCGCAAACAGTTAATTTGCGCTTCCAAAGCACATGGCCTACAAAAGATATTTTCCATGAGTACGCACAAGATTTCTGCGACAAGCTCAACGGCATGTCTTCGGGACGCCTAAAGATTGATTTGCTGCCTGCTGGTTCAGTTGTTCCAGCGTTTGGCTTACTAGATGCAGTAAGCGCAGGTACATTAGATGGTGGTCACGGTGTGGTTGCATACTGGTACGGCAAGAGCCCAGCGCTCGCACTATGGGGATCAGGTCCAGCTTTCGGTATGGATGCCAATATGGTTTTAGCATGGCATGAGTACGGTGGCGGAAAAGCCATGTTAGAGAGCATCTACAAATCACTGAACATTGACGTGGTCTCTTATTTGTACGGTCCAATGCCTACACAGCCTTTGGGTTGGTTCAAGAAGCCAGTAGTTAAGACAGAAGACATGAAGGGTCTCAAGTACCGTACTGTTGGTCTTTCCATTGACATTTTCAAAGACATGGGTGTTTCAGTGAACGCGCTTCCAGGTGGCGAGATTGTTCCTGCGATGGATCGTGGTCTATTGGATGCGGCTGAGTTCAATAATGCTTCTTCAGATCGTCTATTGGGTTTCCCAGACGTATCAAAAGTATGCATGTTGCAATCATTTCACCAGTCTTCAGAGCAGTTCGAGATTCTTTTCAACAAGAAAAAACTAGATGCATTGCCTGCTGAACTACGTTCGATGATTACAGTAGCTGTTAAAGCGTCTTCAGCTGAAATGAGCTGGAAGGCTATTGACCGTTACTCAAAAGACTACGCCGAAATGCAATCGAAGCAAAATGTTAAGTTCTACAAGACGCCAGATCCAATCTTACGTGCTCAATTGGCGGCTTGGGAC
This sequence comes from Polynucleobacter sp., assembly GCA_040403635.1. Classification (GTDB taxonomy): domain Bacteria; phylum Pseudomonadota; class Gammaproteobacteria; order Burkholderiales; family Burkholderiaceae; genus Polynucleobacter. Next base: position 131,589 of record JBBAKF010000002.1, on the reverse strand, counting down.
AAGATCATTGCTGCGAAATCAGCAGAAAATGCTGACTTCAAGCGTGTTCTAGACTCTATGCGTTCTTTTGCCGAGCGTGCATGTCGCTGGCAGAACGATACGAACGTAGATTACAAGATGGCTTATAACCATTACTTTGGACGCAAAGCGCCAGCAGCGAAGTCTTAATCTCGTTTGAGGTAGTTCCAACACCCGCCTTGGTATGCTGGCGGGTGTTATTATTTATAGATATAAAAAAGTCTGGAAAATACATGCAAAAATTTCTTTTAAAAATTGACAAAATCTCGACAATGCTCGGACAGTTTTCTGCGTGGTCAATTGCCATTTTGACAGTGATTATTTGCTGGGAAGTTGCATCTCGTTACTTCTTCAATAGCCCGCATGATTGGGTTTTTGATACAACGTACATGCTTTATGGAGTCTTGTTCATGATGGCAGGTGCCTATACCCTGTCAAAAAATGGCCACGTACGCGGCGACGTGCTTTATGGATTCTTTACTCCTCGCACACAAGCCGGTCTAGATTTAATACTTTATTTCATATTCTTCATTCCTGGTATTGTTGCGTTAATTTATGCCGGCCTGACTTTTGCGTCGGTATCTTTCGCGATTAACGAACATACAACTCAAACGGCTAATGGACCACCAATATGGCCATTTAAATTCATTATCCCAATTGCTGGATCTTTGCTATTAATGCAAGGTGTGGCAGAAATTATTCGTTGTGTGATGTGTTTAAAAACTGGTGAGTGGCCAAAACGCGAGCAAGACGTTGAAGAAGTGGATGTTGATAAATTAAAAGCCATGGTAAGCCATGATGTTGAAAAGAAGGGAGCTTAATCATGCGCAAGGAACTCTATTTTGGTTTTAGCATTATGGCGGCGATTGTCCTGGCCACTCTTATCTACATGCCATCATTCTCCGACATGACTAATGGCCACTTAGGCTTGTTGATGCTAAGTTTAGTAGTTGTAACGATCATGTTGGGTTTCCCAACCGCATTTACTTTGATGGGTATGGGCATGATCTTTGCATTCATGGCCTTCCATAATCAGGGTGAGGGTGATGCACAAGCCATAAAACGAACCCTTGACCTGATGGTTCAAAGAGCGTTTTCGGTAATGACTAACGACGTATTGGTATCTATTCCGTTATTTGTATTCATGGGTTATTTAGTTGAACGCGCGAACTTAATTGAGAAGTTATTCAAAAGCTTACACCTATCTTTAGCTCGGGTTCCTGGAGCCCTAGCCGTTGCCACACTTGTTACCTGCGCCATCTTCGCTACCGCAACAGGGATTGTTGGTGCCGTTGTCACATTAATGGGTTTGTTAGCATTGCCGGCTATGTTAAAAGCTGGTTATAACGTGAAGTTATCAGCTGGTGTTATTACTGCTGGTGGTTGTTTAGGTATTTTGATTCCGCCATCTGTGATGTTGATTGTTTACGGCGCCACAGCGGGTGTATCCGTAGTAAAACTTTACGCAGGCGCATTTTTCCCTGGTTTGATGTTGGCAGCGCTCTATATCGGCTATGTGATCATCGTTGCAAAATTGAAGCCTGATTGGGCACCGCCATTATCAGAGAAGGATCGTCACATTGACTTAAAGCCAGCGACTCAGAAGCTTGCAATCTTTGGCAAGTTAGCTTTACCAGCAGTACTAGCCGCAGCTAAAGGTCGCGCTGCTGCAGGCATCAGTTCCAAAGAGCTACTCAAGCAACTAGCTATCATTGTTGGACCACTATTGTTATTTGTGGTGATGATGACAGTGATTCATCGCTCAGCAACAACTCCAGTTGAGCAGAATGCCCTCGTTACGATGGAGAGTGATGGTGGCATGATGAGTCTTGAGGCAGTAAGCACACCACAAGAGGGTGGATTAGCTCTACCCCCTGGCGCTGATGAGGCACCCAAAGAAATGGGTGTTGCTTTACCTCCTGGCGCAGAAGAGTCGCCAGCTCCGAGCGTTGCTGTAAATGCCCCAGCTGCGGCAGCTGAACAAGATAAAGCGATAGCTGAAAGACAGGCAACACCGATGTGGTTCTGGATCATGTTGGGTATTGGCTTGGCAATTGGTGCAATCTTTTACTACACGCTCACCATGGAGCGCCTTGAAATTTTCAAGATGTTATTGGGGTCATTCTTCCCGTTAGCAGTTTTAATCTTGTTTGTATTGGGAACAATTGTGTTCGGCTTAGCAACTCCCACTGAAGCTGCCGCAGTAGGCTCTTTGGGGGGGTTAATACTCGCTTGTGCTTATAAACAACTTAATATGGGTGTAGTGCGCGAATCAGTCTTTTTGACGGCCAAGACAAGCGCTATGGTCTGCTGGTTATTTGTGGGTTCATCGATCTTCTCAGCAGCCTTTGCTCTATTAGGTGGTCAGCAGTTGATTGAAACTTGGGTGCTTGGTCTTGGCTTAACGACATTCCAGTTTTTGGTGTTGTCTCAAGTAATTATTTTCTTGTTGGGCTGGCCACTAGAGTGGACTGAGATCATTGTGATCTTCATGCCAATCTTTATTCCGCTGTTAAGTCATTACAACGTTGATCCTTTATTCTTCGGATTATTGGTCGCTTTGAACTTGCAAACAGCTTTCTTATCACCACCAGTAGCGATGGCGGCGTTCTATCTCAAAGGTGTTGCGCCACCACACGTCACACTGAACCAGATTTTCGCTGGAATGATCCCATTCATGTGTATTCAGATTTTTGCATTGATTATTTTGTACGCGTTCCCAGCAATTGGTATGTGGTTACCAAGTGTGCTCTACAAGTAATACAGGCACATAAACAAATCAAACCCCGCTTTTGCGGGGTTTTTTGTAAGGCCTGGCAGGTTACCCCATCTTCAGCAAAATTACACCAAGCAGAATCAAAGCCGCTCCGAGCCAGCGAATTGGGATATTAGGGTCGCCAAAAACTAGAACCCCAATGGCAAAAGTACCAACTGCTCCAATGGATGTCCATACCGCATAGGCTGTTCCAATAGGAATACCTTTTAATGAATACCAAAGTAAAAAGCCACTCAGTGCCATGCTTGTTCCAGCCAAAGCAATGCCCCAAGTTTTCATGTTCGGAATATTGGATAACTTTAATCCAAGTGGCCAACCAATCTCAAAAGCTCCTGCTAACAAGAGCGATATCCAGTAAATACTCATGGGAAAATAACCTGAAATAAAGTGGATATTTACCATATCAAAAATTAACTATTAAGGCGCTAGGCTATCATCTTATAACTATTAAGTCTCGCTGAAGCGCACAATTTATTGAGCGGCTCTTAAGCGCTATACCTATTGGTAAAGTGGTTATCAAAGCAATTAAAGATCTTTCGCAAGTCTTAAGCCAGTTTTTTGCCACCGCACATGGGTTGGAAAAAAGTTACGGTAACTTAATCGTGAGTGGCTCTTGCTCGTGAGGTCGGAGCTACCTCGGAGGACCATTTGGTTCACCATAAATTTACCGTTGTACTCCCCGGCAACCCCGGACCACGGTTGATAGCCTGGGTAAGGAGTGTAGTTACTGCTTGTCCACTGCCACACTTTGCCAAATAAATCAGTTGATTCTAAAGATGTATTTTTTGCAAAAGACTCCCACTCAAATTCCGTTGGCAATCTTGCTCTTGAATATCCCTCTAGATTTACAGATGCCCAGCGGGCAAAAGCATCCGCTTCAAAATAGCTGATATTAGAAACTGGGGCCTGCAGATCAAGGGGATGATTCCCTGTTAGAGAAAAGGCATAGTAATTATTATGATCTATTTGATTCCAATACAGCGGCGCTTGAATTTTTTCACTGATGACCCATGCCCATCCGGCATTAAGCCACCATTTTGAATCCTGATACCCGCCATCTTCAATAAATGATATCCATTGAGAGTTGTTAATCAATTGATTACTCATAAAATGCGGTTGAAGATAGGTGGTGTGTACTGGACCTTCATTATCAAAATGAAACTGATTACCTAAAGAGCCAACCTCAACAAGTCCCGAAACTCCTGCAATCCAAAGCATTGGTTCAACGTTAGAAGTTTTAGTAACTTTTTCAATCGAATAGCTAGGAAACAAAGCATTTTGAAAAAATAGATGTTGAATATCGGTTAAGAGTAACTCTTGGTGTTGTTGTTCGTGATTAATCCCCAATTGAATAAGCCAAAACAAATCCAGGGAATTATTATTTTTTAGCAGAGCTGTAATGCGTTGTTCAATATTTGAACGCCAATCCAAAACTTCTACAAGTGAGGGTCTAGTCAGTAACCCGCGTTGATGACGCGGGTGTTTATCGCCAATACCGTTGTAGTAACTATTAAATAAAACCGCAAATGCTGGATTCCAAAAACGAAAGTTATGCTCAAATTGCTTAAGAACCATAACCTCATAAAACCAGGTCACGTGAGCTAAATGCCATTTTGCTGGGCTTGCATCCTCCATTGATTGCGATTGGCAATCTTCAGGGCTAAGCCCCTCAATCAGATGCGTTGAATATCTTCTTGATTCAAGAAACTGCTCTAGTAATGTTTCTGAGGAGATGGTTTCAGTAGATGAATTATTTGGCATAAATCACAGCAAAATATTGTTTTGGGTCTGTCCAAATGGTTGATGAGGAAAAGCCAGATTGTTCTAGTAATTTTTGAAACGAGCTTATAGTGTACTTGTGAGAGTTTTCTGTATGAATTAAGTCGCCTTTTTTAAAAGTTCGTGCGTGCCCAGGCCAAGTAACCGTTAGCTCTTCAAGTACCTCTAAATAGAGTTCAACGCGATTTGCTTCATGATTTACTTTGACTAGGTGACGAAACTTTTTTACATCAAAGTTAGATCCAATAATCGCGTTAAGTGATCTTAAGATATTTAAATTAAAGGCCGCCGTTACTTTGAGTGAGTCATCATAAGCATTAATCAGTATTTCATCGGACTTCATTAAGTCGATGCCAATTAATAAACCGCCACCGCCAACTTGAGACTTGATTTGACCAAGAAGCTTGAGCGCTTCGTCATAGAGAAAATTACCCAAGCTTGATCCAGGATAGAAGAAAGTACGATTACCGGGAACTGTTTCAGGAATAGATAGTTCATTCGAAAAATCCATTCCAATAGCGGTCATTTGAATTAAAGGGTGCTTTGCTTGAAGCTTTTTTAAAGAGTCTTCTAAATACTCCTGAGAAAAATCAATAGCGACATAACAACTGGGTTGCAGTGATGGAAAAAGAGACTTTGCTTTTTCACAATTTCCAGCACCTAAATCAATGAGTGTGCCACCCTGACCCACGTGAAGCGCAATTTCATTTTTGAATTCAGCAAAAATGCTTTTTTCAGTAATTGTTGGGTAATATTCTGGCAATAAGGTGATTGCTGTAAAAAGATGGGAGCCAAGGGGATCATATAAAAATTTAGGCGAGATATGAGGGTTGATATCTAATAAACCTGCCTCAATTTCTGATGTAAGTGGATGTTTTATAAAGGCCACTGAAGTTGTATTAATAATTTTCATGGACAAAAGGTGTTGGAGAGTATTTGTTATACAACAAATTGTCTAAATTTGCTTTATTCTAAGAGGAATCTTGGGAGAAAATATGAAAGCAATATGGAACAATGAAGTGATTGCAGATTCTGATGCTACGGTAGTTGTTGAAGGTAATCATTACTTTCCAGCAAATAGCTTAAAAATGGAATATTTTAAAAAATCAGAAAAAACATCTGTGTGTTCTTGGAAAGGTACGGCCAATTATTACGATGTTGAAGTCAACAATCAAACGAATAAAGATGCTGCTTGGTTTTACGCGACTCCAAAATCTGCGGCAAGCAATATTGCGGGATACATCGCCTTTTGGAAAGGGGTTTTAGTTTCATAAGGCATTTCTTATGATTCTCTAAATCAGATATTCTTGCTTTGATTAATGTCGTATGAAGAGGCAGATATTACAAGAGTTTGTAGGATTACGAATGACGAAGTCACTTTATAAAGCTTTTAATGAAAAACAAATTAAGCACCCTCCTGTTGAGCGTCTCATTGCTATTTCCAGCTATCGCAAACGCTCAGCTTCTAGATGCAATCCGTGGTCATATCCAAGATCTCAAGGTTCGTTTTGATGATCATCAAAAAATTGAAGGTGAAGTGATTAAACGCGGGGACATTGACAAAAATGCCAAGGGACAGGATGTATTACATAACTCCTCGGGTGAATGGTCTGTCATCAAGGTGGGTAATCAATTATTTTTGCAATCTAGTGAGAATTTTAGATCTAGCCCAGGGCCGGACTATCACGTCTATATCAGCAGTAAGTCTGCTATCAAAGACAATGAAGATTTTAGTGTTCAACAAATTGAAGTTAGCCGCTTAAAAAAGCCTAATGGCGCCGCATACTATCCTTTAAAAACACAAAATCCAGAAGACATTAACAGCATGCTGGTTTGGTGTAAGCAGTTCAAGGAGTACATCGGATCAGCTGATTTACGCACTGTCAAGTAGGCTTAAGTTAACCTGGCGCCTACTTAACATCAAAAAGTTTGTGCTTGGTATAAACATAAAGTTTTTCACAAGCCCTACCTTAAGGACATTAGAGGCTTCGGCGAACTAGGTGAGCTTGTAATTGTTCAATAAATAGCTGTTGCCCTTGATTGACTTGCAAAGACCATTCTTGACCAGAGGATTCATTAGCATCATCAGATATAAATTTGTAAGAGAGCCAGTCAATCTGATGTTCATGAGCAACGGAGGCGATGGCAAAGAGTTCCATATCAACTACGTCCACCCCATTTTGAGAAAGCCAATCATCTTGTTGGGTCACAAAGCTATCGCCGGTTCCGCAAATATGCCCATGGGCAATGGAGACAAACTTATTTGGCCGACGAGAAAAAGGAACTGATCCTTTTGGCGCTAAGGGCTCAGCAATCATATCTCTTTGTATGACGGAACCAATTTGGATTAACCCAGAAAGATTGGGAGTAATTTTTCCAACAGTGCCGAAATTAATAATTAAAGTAGGCTTGTATTCCTGTATTGCTTTGAATGTGGCAATAGAAGCATTCACTTTGCCAATCCATGAATAAACAATAGGGATATGAGAAGATATACTCTCAGAACCCAGCTCGTCTTCAAGAGCCACAATGACAACTAAAGAATTTTTCATAAGTTATGAATTTATTAGATTATTTACCGACAGTTCCCGACTTTCCAAAACCGGGAATTATGTTTAAAGATATTTCTCCACTACTTGCAGATCATAGAGCGTTTACATACGCAATAGATCAATTGTATGATCTTAGCAATTCTTATGACTTCGATTACATTCCAGGAATAGAGTCTAGGGGCTTTATTTTTGGAGCAGCACTTGCTCAAGTATCTAAAAAAGGCTTAGTGTTAGCTCGTAAGCCTAATAAGTTACCAAAAGCAGTATATTCAGAAAGTTATGGACTAGAGTACGGAGCGGACTCTTTACAGATTCAACAGGGCATATTGCCAAAAGATGCAAAGGTACTGCTGATAGACGACGTCTTAGCTACAGGGGTAACCCTGGTTGCGGCCGCCAACTTGGTCAGGAAATCGGGAGGCCATGTTGAAGGCACATTAGTTTTATTGGAAATTTCTGAGTTGAAGGGGCGTGAAAAATTAGCTAAAGAAAATATTCAGTCCAAGTCATTCATTCAAATCTAAGGCATCAAAATACTTTGTAAGTACTTTATAAAAAAATTCATTAAACTGACCTTTGATTAACGCGTTTCGATAATTCTTCTGCAGTTTCTTTACGCTCACTATAGCGATCAGTGAGATAACTTGAAACTGACCGCGTCAATAAAGTGAATTTAACTAGCTCTTCCATGACATCAACCACGCGATCATAATTCGCTGAGGGCTTCATTCTATTGTTGTCATCAAATTCCAAAAATGCTTTTGGAACAGAGGATTGATTAGGAATGGTGATCATCCTCATCCATCTGCCTAAGACTCGCATTTGATTCAAAGCATTAAAAGATTGCGAACCACCGCTGACTTGTAATAGGGCTAGAGTCTTGCCTTGTGATGGCCTCACAGCGCCAATGCTTAATGGTATCCAATCGATTTGAGACTTCATAAGCCCAGTCATTGCCCCATGACGCTCTGGACTACTCCAAACCATACCTTCTGACCATTCAACAAGCTCCCTAAGTTCAACAACTTTGGGATGGGTTTCCGGAGCATCATCGACCTGGGGCAATCCTATGGGATTAAAAAAGCGTGTTTCACAGCCCATCGCCTTTAGTATTCTTTCCGCTTCTTCAGCCAGAAGGCGACTAAATGACCTGTCTCTGAGAGACCCATAAACAAGTAATATTTTTGGTGGATGATTTATTAGTTCATTGATTTTAAGTTGATTAAGGTCGGGCTTATTAAAAAAAGCGGATTCAATATTGGGAAGATCAGACATAAGGAAATAGTGATGTTAAAAGAACGGTTTAATTGTGGATTAAAAATATATCTCTCTATTAGAAACCAAAATTCATTAACGTGTCATATATTTCCATATAATTGGAAATGTGAATAATATAAATGCCATTTCCGCTTTCCTTGCACTCGGACAAGAAACTCGCCTCAATGTATTTCGGCTGATTGTTCAGCGCGGAGACACTGGCTTAACGCCTAGCGAAATTATTGAAACACTAGGGATTCCCAATGCCACCTTAAGTTTTCATTTAAAGGATTTAGTCGATGCCGAACTCTTATTGGTGGAGCGACAAGGTCGAAATTTGATCTATCGCCCTAACGCATTACATGTTCAAAAATTAAGTGAATTTTTATTAGATAACTGTTGTGGTGGTAAAGCCTGTATTCCCGTGAAACCTTCAAAGAAAGCCAAACTCAAATGAAAAAGTACAATATTCTTTTTTTATGTACGCATAACTCTGCTCGCTCAATCTTAGGTGAGGCATTAGCCACTACGCATCCAAGTGGATTATTTGTAGGTTACTCAGCAGGCTCTAGTCCAGGAACTTCAGTGAAGCCATTTGCGGCAGAGCTTACCAAGGAAATGGGTTACGACCAAAGCTTGCTTAGAAGTAAAAGTTGGGATGAGTTTGGATTACCAGACGCTCCAAAGATGGATTTTATTATTACCGTATGTGATCAAGCGGCTGGTGAGCAGTGCCCATATTGGCCAGGCCAACCAGTGACAGCGCATTGGGGCTTTCCTGACCCATCCGCTGTAGAAGGTTCAGATGAAGATAAAAGAAGAGCATTTAGGGATGTCATGATTGGTTTAAAAAAGCGTATTGAAATCCTGTCTGCAATGCCTTTAGAGTCATTAAGTGCGATGAGCTTGAAAGAGGTTCATACAAAAGTATGAAGTCTTACATCACCGAGTTTATTGGCACAGCGCTACTACTCGCTATTGTCGCAGGCTCTGGATTGATGGGCGAGACCCTTGGCGCTGGTAATGCCGCTATAGCTTTGCTTGGAAATAGCATTGCTACAGGTGCTGGATTATACGTATTGATTGTTTTATTAGGGCCAATCTCTGGTGCGCATTTCAATCCTGTAGTGACACTCATGTTTTGGCGCTTAGGTGATCTTGATCTGAAGAAAATGTTAGGGTATTGGGTATGTCAATTGACAGGCGCTATCACGGGAATATGGATTACACATGTCATGTTTAGCTTGCCGATTATCCAAGAGTCAACCAAGGTAAGAACAGGGCCAGGTATTTGGGTGAGTGAGTTCATCTCCACATTAGTATTGCTCGCAGTGATTCGTCTTGGAGTTAAAGAAGCAAATGATAAAGTGCCTATGTTAGTCGCGCTGACAGTAACAGCTGGCTATTGGTTTACTTCATCAACATTCTTTGCTAATCCTGCCGTTGCGATAGCGAGAAGCTTTACAAACACATTTGTAGGGATTGCGCCAAGTGATGTTTTAGGTTTTGTTTTAGCAGAGCTAGGCGCGGCGATCGTGTTAATTTTAGTGCTACGCAAAAAAACCAATAAATCTTAACTGAAATGAAAATCTTTAAATGTGGTCTATGTTTAAAGAGGATTCATTAGAGCGCATATTACGCTTTAACTGAGAAAGTGAAATTTATGAGTGATGTAACCATTTACCATAATCCCTCTTGCGGGACTTCAAGAAATACACTTGCTATATTAATCCAAGCAGGAATTAATCCTATCGTGATTGAGTATTTAAAAACACCCCCAAGCAAAGAGCGATTAAAAGAATTGATTACCGAAATGAATATCTCAGTTAGGGATTTATTGCGACAAAAAGATACACCTTATGAGGAGCTTCATTTGGATTTACCTAAATGGAGCGACGACGAACTTTTAAATTGCATGATGGACCACCCCATATTAATTAATCGTCCGATAGTTGTTTCAGAGTTAGGCGTGAAACTCTGCCGACCCTCAGAAAAAGTCTTCGACATACTGCCCGTGCCTAAAGTTGAAAACTTTACAAAGGAAGACGGCGTGGTTGTGATGGACTCTGGACGGCGAGATAACAAAAAAACTATGCTTTGAGCAAATCACATAAATTTACTTTAAGATTGATAAATGAATTTTTCTTTTAGTCATATCGCATCTCTTTGTAAGTACACGGGTATTAGCTTTACTGCCGGTGCAATTACGCATGGATTTTTTAGCGGTGAGCGAGCCATATGGACTGCCGCATTCGGAATCGTGATCTATCTAGTTGGCGGCGCTTTAGAAAAGTTTATCAATCGCGATAAAGACCATAGTTGGACTGATGTACTGGTCGTTGGTATTGTTGCCTCTATTGGTTTGGGTTTCTTTACTGGCGGACTTCAGCATTTCCCAGACTCACCGGCTAGAAGTTCATGGGTCGTGCCAGTAGGATTTGCAATGTCCTTATTAGCCATGTATTTACTGGAGGGCAAAGGCAAGGTAAAAGTAAAGTCAGTCTTCATTTATGGGCTGATTAGTTTAGCCCTTGTTGTGGCTGGTTCTCTATATGCCTTGTCCTACTTTAATGAGCATGGCAGTGATGGCCATAGTCATGATCATGGTGGACATAGTCATTCCTTGCCAACACAAGCGATTGCTCCGTCAATGAGAGAGATTCGCATAGAGGTGGACGATACTATGCGTTTTTCCCCATCACAATGGGAGGCAAAAGTAGGTGAGCCTATTCGCATCATTTTAGTCAATAAAGGCAAGGTAGATCATGAACTGGTGATCGGAAGTGAAAAAGAGATTATTGCGCATGCAAAAGAAATGGCAAGTCCCGGCACTAAAGTTCATCATCATACGAATGAAATTTCAGCAAAGCCAGGACAACAATCGGAATTAGTCTGGACTTTTAAAAAACCACGAGAATATGCTATGGCATGCTTCGAACCTGGTCATTACGAGGCTGGTATGAAGGGCATTATTAACGTTGTTGCTCATTAGCACTCGGAGCAAAGACAATTCACCAAGATTTAAATATTACCTCGCTAATACGGATGCATTTACATCCGATCTGGGTAGGGCGACTTTAGATGAGAGTTGTTATCAAACAAAAATAAATTATTTGATCTGAATCAAGTACCACGCTACTTACAAAGAGCATACTAAATAATATAGTAAGCGAGGTCATCGAATGATAGTAAAAAAAGTGTTCATAGCTTTTGCGATGTTAAGTTTGGTAAATGTGGCAGTCTCTGCTACGCCTCAAGAGTTGCTCAAAACTTATGAGTCTCAATCTGGCATAGCTTCATCAGCTCGAGGAGAGCGGCTCTTTAACGCTAAACATGGCAAAGAATGGAGTTGTGCCTCCTGTCATGAAAACCCTCCGAATCACGATACTAAGCACATAGATACTGGCAAGCTTATTAAGCCACTATCACCCAATAGTAATCCTGAGAGATTTACCGATCAGACCAAAGTGGAAAAATGGTTTAAGCGTAATTGTAATGATGTACTGGGTCGCGAATGTGTTGCTCAAGAAAAAGCAGATATACTTTCTTGGCTATTGACGGTGAAATAAGACCGCAATGAAAAAATATCTATTTACTTATTTGAGCCTACTCTTAGCAATGCCCGTATCAGCGGCAAAATTAGCGATGCCCACTGATGCCCCTAAGTCATATGATGCTGAATGTGCCAGTTGTCACATGGCTTATCCCCCAAGTTTATTGGGCCAGAAAAATTGGCAAAATATTATGTCAGGGCTTGATAAACACTTTGGCTCAGATGCTAGCCTTGACCAAAAGACACATACTGAAATCACTCAATGGCTAATTAATAATGCGGCCACTCAGAAAAAATATTCAGCATTGGCACCAGATAATCGCATTACAAAGAGTTCTTGGTTTATTCATGAGTACGATGAAGTAAAAGCGGAGGTATGGCAAAGAGATGGCGTTAAAAGTCCGGCTAATTGCTTGGCATGCTATAAAGATGCAACAACACGTGGTTTTAATGAAGACAACATACGGATACCCCCAAAATGAAAATGACCGAACAAAAACAATCCGTATTGGTTTGGGATTTTCCCGTCAGAGTATTTCATTGGCTCTTAGTAATCTCTTTTGCGGGCGCTTGGCTTACTTCAGAAAGTGAAGCGCAGCAAATGATTCGTTATGCTTTTGGGTATGCAGCTTGTACTCTGATTCTATTTAGGATTATTTGGGGATTAGTTGGTACTCGGTATGCACGATTTAGCCAGTTTATTAAGGGCCCTACAGAAACGATGCAACACATCAAGGCACTTATTTCGGGCAAACGGCAGCCGGACGAAATTGGACACAATCCAGTAGGCGCCCTAGTGATGATTTCATTGATGATATTGATCTTACTGATTGGTTTAACCGGCTATTGGAGCGTTAAGGAATATATGGGTGATTTGATGAGTGGAGCACATGAAGTAATTTCTAATATGGCGTTAGTCTTTGTTGCTATTCACATAGCAGCTGCATTCATCATGAGTTTTATTCAAAAAGAAAATTTAATCAAATCGATGTTTACTGGAAACAAACAGGGCACCACAGAGCAAGCAATACGGTATAAAATGTATTTGGTTGGAATAGCTCTGGCTATTGCCTGGTCGTATTGTTTTTACATAGTAGTAGCAGGCTTTTTACCAGCGCCAACACAATAAGTGGCATTCATTTTGGAACCTAAGTACCATGAAGATTCAATCTACCCTGTATGTAATCCTTGCACTAGTAGTGACTGTTCCCGCTTTGGCTAATGAAAAAAACACCATTGGCGAAAATACCTATAATCAAGTTTGTGCGGCTTGTCACGGCGCAGGCCCTGTTAAAGCACCTAAGTTAGGCGATAAAAAAGCTTGGAAAAGTTTAATTGCTGAGGGTCAGGTAGTTCTTACGGCACATGGCTATGTTGGAGTAAGAGCCATGCCACCAAAAGGTGGTAAGGAAGATTTATCTGTTGAGCAATTTGCGGAAGCGGTTAATTATATGGTGAATAAATCAGGTGGTAACTGGAGTTCCCCTGACAAAACTATGCTCGAGAAAATTAATAAAGAAATTATTAAAGAGACTGCCGCTCGTAAAAAGACTAAGTAGGTTTTGAGGGATTGATAGTATGAAGATCTTTACAAGGTCATATGCTTGAAATAATTAGGGATAAATAATTAATTTATGCCCACAAGACTCCCACTACTCACAAAACGCGCATTCTAGTCATAAATTTGATTGGTATCAGTTACACACTAACTTGATACTATCTAAATATAAAAGTAATTTTAAATTCACAATCGTTAATAAATTATCTAGGAAATCATGAATAAATTTCGTACTTTGGGTCTAGTTGCACTATTGGCAGTATTCATTTCAGCATGTAGCAATACTCCCAAGTTGGCAAGTCAGCCGATGCCAAGATCGGGATTCCTACAAAACTATACATATATGGTACCCGTTTCAACGAGAGAGGCTGACACTCGGGCTTGGAGATATCGTAAGCCGGGAATAGACCGAGGTACATATACAGCTGTGATTTTGGATCCTATTTACATCAATCAAAACGCTACCAAAGAAGTGTCTGCTGAAACAATTAATAGAACAAAATCTGCCTTACAGTCGTCTATGGTGGAGGCTGTGAATAGTACAGGCAATATTAAGATCGTCACGGAGCCTGGTCCTGGCGTGGCTCGCATCTCTGTCGGCATCACTGGCGCGGAGAGTTCTGCTGATAGTTTGCAGCCATGGAATTTTACCCCCGTTGGTTTAGCTATTAATGCAGCAGCCTATGCAGGCGGTGTTAACTCTAAAACTCCGGCTATTCTCGTTGAAAGTAAGATTACAGACTCCCAATCAAAAGACGTGATTGGTGAGGCATTAGTAACTGTTCAAGGTGAGTCCTTTAGAACGGGTGGTGGCTCTGTGGAGTCATTTGTTGCCATGGCGAGAAAGGCAGTCCGCGCAGCCATTGAAACATCTGGTAACACAAGACCCACTGCATCCAAATAAGATAGTTAAATTTAATCTTGCGACTCTAGGAAAAATCTAAAAGAGATCTTTCCTAGAGCTAATGGCAGTGGACACGATAAGTATCAGTATTATTTCGACCCAAGATTACCGAAATTCTCTTTAACCATTTCAGGGCGAAAACTAAATAAGTTAGGATCACTTGGGTCAATCGTGGCACGCACCCAGTGGGCTTCAGGATAACCAAATAGTTCGACGCGTGTAAAGTTTTCAATTACTCGGCCCCGCCCTGCGCCACTTTTATCATTCACAATGAGAGGTTTATCTACTCGAAAGTAATGTGTATCACCGTGGACAAGCGCAATGGGCTTATTGTAAGCAAGGACTTCATTTTGCAAAGATGTTAAGAATTCAGCATAGCCACTCGCCTTTTTGGAAGGCGGGGCTAGACTAAGTGCTGAGCTTCTACGTGGCGGCCAAGTATCTTGAAACTGTGGATTACCCTGAATCAGAATCATGATTCCCAAGTGATTATTTTTCTTTGCGTAATCAAAGCTTTGTTTCATCCACGCCAGATTAGCTGCATTACGTTCAGCGTATTCTGCATCCATTTGTGGAGTACGACCGAAATTATTATTACTACCTGGAATGTGTAAAGTAACGAATACTACATTACCAATAATCCAGCGCGCATTCTCGCGATACTTTGCATAACGAGAATCATTACTTTGTTGATTAAGAGCGAATGTACTTTTTCCGAGGGTTTGATCATTCTGAAAAAACACCTCACGTACCTTTGAAAGTCTCTCTAATGAGTCAGGAATGCCCGCCTCATGGCAGTCAGTCCATTCATTGTCACCCGGGGTAAAAATTAATGGATGACGCGATTGGTTGAATTCGTCGCGTCGTTTAAAAAAAGTTTCATCTTTACAGGAGCCGAAATTAGGCGAACCAATATCACCAACATGAACTACAAAAGCAAGATCAGCACGATTCATATCTGCCATGATGTTTGGGAATTGAGCGCTTGACTTTGCATCATAATGTTGATCACCCATCAGGCCAATCTGAAATTTTTCTGATGAATTTGATCTGGGAATAGAGGAACAGCCCACAAATACAAATAGCAATGTAATGCAGGAGATGAATACTGAAGAAGTTTTAAGCATGTTTCTCATAGACATTTTTACTTTCGAAAGAGGAAGTGCATAACCACTAGTAATGACGCATTAATTAATAAATTTTTAAACAATTTGAGTATGAACCTAATATGTAACAGTTTTATGCAAACCTCAAAGGTCCAGTCTGTTTGATAAATTTATCGCCAATAAACCCATCCCTGCTTAAGAAAAAAAATAAGAACGGTTTAGTTTGTTCAAAACTTAATCAAAAAATAATATTAAAAACAAAGACATCCTGAGTGCTTATGAAAACTTGCTAAAGAGAAATGATTTGCACGGGCACTTATTTATTGGTATTCAATTAATACTGTTATATTTTAGTAGAAAGTAAATAAAGTTGGTTAAATAAATATTAGGAGGCAATCATGAATTATGTTTCTCGTATTATCGTTTGTTTACTTGCTGTAGCCATTTCTGGAATTAGTGCGTTTTCATACGCTCAGGGATCAGCTCCATTTCCGAATAAACCTATAAAAATAATAGTACCGCTTGCACCAGGAGGTGGAACGGATATTGCTGCCCGAATTCTAGCGGCGGCCATGTCTGAGGCAATTGGCGAGAATGTTGTTGTAGAAAATAGAACTGGAGCAGCAGGCAATATAGGTATGACTGCAGTAGCGCAGTCTGCACCAGATGGGTATACCTTATTGATGGGTAATGTATCCATCAACGCAATCAACGAATTTATCTATAGTAAACAACTTAAGGTAAGCCCATCGCAGGACTTAGTTCCCATCTCGATGATTGCTTCAATTCCAAATTTGTTAGTCTCTGGGCCAAACTTTCCACCCAATAATTTAAAAGAATTAGTAGCATACACAAAACAACGTCCTGGCGACCTGAATTATTCCGCGCCTATGGGCGGTTATTCACATCTTGATATGTTGGACTTTAATCGTCAGGCAGGGATTTCAATGGTTAATATACCTTCCAAAGGAGCGGGGGCTTCACAAACCTCGATTATTTCGGGGGAAATCCACTTTTCAATTTTAAATGCCGCAACGGTTACAGAGATTGTAAAAAGCGGCAGGATGAAAGCCTTTGCCACAACTTCAGCAACGCGCTTGCCAGCCCTTCCTGACGTCCCCACAATGATAGAAAGTGGTTATGTGGGGATTGGTAGTGATAACTGGAATGCTATATTCGCCTCAGCAAAAACACCTAAACCTGTGATTGATTACTTGTTTACTGCAATAACAAAAGCCATGCAAAATCCAAAAGTAAAAGAATCTTTTGCTAAGGCTCACTTACCAATAGTACTCAGTAAGTCGCCAGAAGATGCAAAAAACTTTATTCGCAATGATAGTATGCGTTGGAAACGACTAATTACTGAAAACAACTTTAGTGTTGATTAGTAGTTTCATAAGTATTTTGTCAATCAAATACTCATCAAGGCTTTCATTCATGAAATGGCTAATGAGTATTTTGATATTGTTTTGTGTACAAGAGGTTCGTGCACAAAACATGACACCAATTCTTCTCGAGGCGAATACGGGAAGGGATACAGGGTTTTTCTCAAAGCAAGCAGTTATTCAAAGAGCAATATTGCTTAAGCCAGCGATTCCCGCTGATACAGCATTGCTCTTTTATCGCGGATGGTCAGGCATAGCCAACATTAAGACAGAAAATGACTGGAAAAGAAACTTAAATTATTTACAAAACAATACAGAATATTTTGCGGCAGCCGGCATTGCTCTTGTCGTGATGGATTGTCCAAGTGATGAGAATAGTGTTGCACCAGAAAACATGCCTCTCGCTTGCAATGATGACTATCGTTCATCCATGAGGCACGCAGAAGATGTTCGAAAAATGATGGGCGTCTTAAAAGAAAATTATGAGATCACAAAGTTTTATGTTATGGGCCATAGTTATGGAACAATCTCTTCAAAATGGCTTGCAAAAAATCTCGGCAATGAAATACAAGGGAGCATTCATTCGGCAGCGATGACACGTGCGAATTTGAGAAATCGTTCATATGGATATTCGGTGGAGTTGTTTGATATGAGTACACTCAAAGCGCCTTCACTTAACATCCATCATGAAGATGATCAGTGCGCTGCTACACCCTATGCAACGGTGTTTAAATATTCTAAAAATAACTTAATCACAGTAAAAGGTGGCGAAGGAACAGGATCAGTTTGCGGCGGTAATCATTTACATTCTATGGGTGGCAGAGAAGAGCTTGCATCAAAAGCAGTGATTGAATGGATTAAAACTGGCCAGGTAAGATCGCGAATTGGTGAATAGATTACGTTCAGATTTCAAGTGATCTATTTTCAATAGGACTCTTAATTAATATCGAAGAGACATTTTGAGTTTAGGAGATAAGGAATCATAGATCTAAATAGATCCAAAAAATAATGTTAAAGTAATTAAAAATATTTAAAAAATATCACTTTCCAATATTTTTCTCATCGGAAATTGATCAATAACGAGGGAGACACCATGAATACAAGTTGTGGGAAAAAGATGCTATTGCTCGACTATATAAAACAATGGCAAAAATTATTTTTATGTTTTCTTATCATGTGGTGCGGACAAGTTGGTGCTCAAGAGTATCCCAATAAGCCAGTCCGGATTTTTGGTCATGGACCGGGAAGTACGGCTGATTATTTATCCCGATTAGTCGCACAAAAGTTATCTGAAAAATGGAATCAACCTGTAATCGTTGATAATCGCGCAGGCGCTGGAGGCACTTTGCCTGCTGATATTGTTGCTAAATCACCAGCAGATGGATACACCCTATTAATGGGTCATGCAGGACCCATGGTCAGCTCTGTTGTTTTATACCCGAGCCTACCCTATGATCCGGTCAAAGATTTAGCTGGTCTGTCAATGGTTGCCACTGGCGTAACGGTGATGATGGTGCATCCAAGTATTCCAGCAAATACGGTTTCTGAGTTTATCCAATATGCAAAAAAACGTAGTGACCTCAATTTTTCATCAGCAGGAAATGGCACTATTAGCCATTTAACTGGCGAGTTATTTAAACAAGTCACAGGCGTCAATATGATGCATATCCCTTATAAAAGTGCGGGAGCAGGATTAACTGCTTTACTGGCTAATGAAACTCAGGTGTCATTTTTATCTCCAGTGACTGCAGCTGCGCAGTTAAAAACTGGAAAATTAAAAGCACTAGTCGTCTCAACAAGTGATCGCTTTCCCGGCTTACCAGAAGTGCCAGGGGCCTCTGAAGTTGGACTGGCAGGTTTGGACGCTAAATTATGGTTTGGACTTTTTATTCCAGCAAAAACTCCT
Source organism: Polynucleobacter sp. (assembly GCA_040403635.1). GTDB lineage: Bacteria > Pseudomonadota > Gammaproteobacteria > Burkholderiales > Burkholderiaceae > Polynucleobacter. The sequence continues at coordinate 112,795 of JBBAKF010000002.1, read as the reverse complement.
AAAGCAGTCATACAAAAATTGAATCAAGATATTACTGAAATTCTGCGTCGCCCAGAAGTGAAAGAGCTTTTTCTAAAGCAGGGTATACAAGCAACCCCATCATCTCCAGAGTCATTAGATGATTTTGTGAAAGCAGAGATTAAACGTTGGACCCCAATCATTAAAAACGCAAACATTCAGGCTGATTAATATGACACAAACTTCAAACGAAGAGAAAAAAGACCCACGTATTGAATCTGCTATTTCCCATTGGGCACCACGTTTTGTTGCCAATGGCGTGCCAATGACAGATTTTTTAGAGGTAACTGCAAGCTTACAACATTGGGATGATTGGTGCCGGGCTTGGTCACAAAGAGCATCTATCCATGAGGGGCTCGGGCATGAAGCCTTTAATGATGGCTTTGAATATTCTGCAAGTCAACATTGGACACGCGCAGCAGTTTGTTATCACTTTGGTAAATTTTTGTTTGTGAACGATTTAGAGCAAATGCGTCAAGCAAATATAAAAGCTGTTGAGTGCCGTAATTTAGCATTGCCGCACTTAAAACCGCCTGGAGAAAGAGTTGCTATTGCATATCAAGGTAAGTTCTTATATGGTAATTTAAGAAAACCCATCGGTGTTTCAAAGCCCCCCATTGTAGTGATGTGTATGGGACTAGACTCCGCAAAAGAAGAAATGGACGATTATGAAAATCGTTTCTTAGTTCGTGGTTTAGCGACTTTAGCATTTGATGGACCAGGGCAAGGAGAGGGTGAGTACGACTTCCCCCTATGCCCAGAGTTTGAAGAGCCAGTAAGGGCAGTCTGTGATTATTTAGAAACTAGGTCAGATATTGACCAAAACCGAATAGGGATTTGGGGCGTTTCCTTGGGGGGGCATTTAGCTCCAAGAGCAGCATGTTTTGAAAAAAGAATCAAAGCCTGTGTGGCACTATCAGGAGCTTATCAACGCTCGGCAAGTTTTGAAGGAAGGCCAATCATCAATGTAGAGGCTTTTCGTGTGAGGACAAAAAGTGCAAATCTTGAAGAGGCGGGAAAGGTTGCTCTACGGATGTCTTTAAAAGGTATTGCCAAAAATATTACTTGTCCAATTTATATTGTTGCAGGAGACAAGGATCGATTAACAGGGGTAGAACAAGCCACCTTATTAGCGGCTGAAGTGTCAGGACCATGCGTACTATCCATTATTCCTGGTGGCAATCATGTGGTGAATAATCTTTGGTATCAATATCGCGATCAAACAGCAGACTGGATGTCACGACAGTTATATGCTATCTAGCATCACTTGTATCTTTAAACAATGAGGCACATCTTTGCTGTTTGCTTGACGATGGTTTTGATATCGGGGTGTGCTGTCAAGAATTATGGTGATGAGGATTTTAAGCTACAAATCGCAAGTCATGGAAAAGACGTCATGTGGTTTCCAACGAAAGTTGAGATGACGGATGAGATGTTTAAGATGGCAAAGATTCGTCAAGGCGATCTTATCTATGATTTGGGTTCAGGTGATGGCGTAATCCCGATTGAGGCAGCCAAAAAATATGGCGTTCGAGCCGTAGGCATAGAATATAACGCTGATCTTGTAGCCCTTTCCAATAGAAATGCAGAACGCGCAAAAGTTACAAATTTGGTGACGTTTAGACAAGGCGATATCTTTAAAGAAGATTTTTCTCAGGCAACAGTTTTAACTCTCTACCTTGGCGATAGTCTCAATATGAAGCTTAAGCCGCAAATCTTAAAGATGAAAGTAGGGACTCGGGTCTTATCTAATACTTTTCGAATGGAGTCTTGGATACCCGATCAAGAAATCAAAGTTTCATCAGGAGAGATGGCTTATTTGTGGATAGTTCCTGCGCAAATTGATGGAAACTGGGAATTTAGTGGCATTCCAAATATGGAAAATGTCAGAGTAAAAATCCTTCAGAAAAAACAATTTTTTGAAGGATCAATCTATGAGAAAAATCTGATAAAGAGTACTTTTGATGTAGGCAGAATCAATGGGGATATTCTTGAATTCGAGTTTGGCAATGCCACATCAAAATATGTGTTTCGGGGTCGAATCACAGGATCTGAAATCACAGGCATACTCAATAATGACTCTAATATACGTGTCATTGGTAGACGTGCACCATCTTAAAACCTGAATGAAACGCTAATTAGAAAGTTCACGAAACTTCATCATTTGGGTCAAGGTATACTCATTAAAAGATATAAAAATAAATATCGTATAGATTAAAGAAGGAGACGCCATGTATTTACCCACAATCATCTTTAAAAAACCTGAGACGGAAGTTAACCTACAACGCGATAGTTAGTTTTATGTGAGTTGCTTCGTAAAACTAATCATTGTCGCTAGCCATTCAATAATTTTTATTAATACCCTGTTTTGAAAGAAAAAAATGTCAGAAAAAAATCAAGGAGCCACTTTTGATGTTGTCGAATCTAGTATTCAAGATTTACATACGGCAATTCTCCAAGGAAAAACAACTTGTGTTGCAGTTGTAGAACAATACATCGCTAGATGTAATGCTTACAATAGCCCGTCTAGTCTTTTAGTGACTGCTGATGGTGGCTCAATAGCGCCAGCAAATGGAACGATGCGAGCTAAAAAGGCATTAGAGTTTCCAACGCAAGTAGTAGATGCGAAAGACCTATTGCCAAATTTAGAGGAATATCAAGGTAAGCCACTTGAGTTTGGCAGAATGGAGCCGACAGCTTCAGACCCAAGTGTGATGCAACAATTTGGCATGATTGTTGGCAAACCCAATGCAGGCCAATTAAATGCTATTGGCACTCTCAATATTCGTGGTGAAAGATCGGTCACTTGCAAAGGTGATTTTGATCTTCACCCATCAAAAGGTCCTCTACCGGTTGGCGCACCTCCAGTATGTGAATTCTTTAGACAGTTGCCAGATGCATTAGAACAAGCAGCAGAGTTAGATGCAAGATATGGCAGTCAGCCCCCATTAAAAGAGTTGCCTTTATATGGCGTAGTCTTTTCATTCAAAGATGCATTTGATACAAAAGATATGAGATCTACCGGTGGTGGTGACGCAAATTATGATATTGACTTTCCGGCGCAAGATCACATATTAATTGATCAGCTCAGAAAAAAAGGCGCTATTATTTTTGCAAAAGCTGTGATGACTGAATACAACGGAAGAGCTGGTGATCCTGGCGGTCAACACCACCCAGAAAAAGTACTACCTTCAGTACTCGGATATCAACGATCTACATGGGCAGGAAACCCCTCTAATCCATATGACACAACTAGAGCCGCGTCCCTCGGTTCAAGTTCGGGATCCGGAGTTTCTGTAAGTGCTAATTTAGTCATGGCGAGTCTAGGTGAGGAAACACGACAATCTACAAGAGGTCCTGCAAACCATAATTCTGTATCCTTAATCTTGCCCCATAAAGCAATGCTTGGCTTTGACGGTGGTGCAATTGGTGCAGATATATATTGTGATCGAACAGGTATTCTTGCTAAATCCCTAGATGACTGCGCAGTTATATTGGATGCGCTCAAAGATCCTGAGAATGGTTATTATGATCCAAGAGATCCATATACAACTGTACCAAGATCCTCCGTTTTAGATTCATACGCAAAACATATCACTCCAAAAAATATCTCAGGTGCACTAAAGGGTAAACGGATTGGTGTGATTCGTGAATCAATGCTAAATCCTGGTACTAAAGCGGTTGAGCCTATCATTGCCGCTGCAAATACAGAAATTAAGCAAGTATTAGGACAACAACTCGGAGCGACACTTGTTGAATCATCCGATCCACTCTGGGAGCCAGATGTTGATTGCGAAAAAATGACTATTGATTTTAAAAAGGCTTTGGCCCGTTTAGTGCCAGTATTTATGCCGGATATTCTATTTAGATTAAATAAACAAGGCCTACCTGTTTTCCCTGAGTTTGCTGCGATGGTAAAACCAACTGAGTTTGCGCCCGGAAAAATATTTGGTAGTGGTTCAATGGACCCTATTGATTACTTGGTTGAATTGGCAGACTTGAGAATTGCCCCGCCTAAAAACTTGGATATTGCAACAGTTCAAGATGAAATTTTAGCGAATAGTTTTCGGTTTCATATTCGACAATATTTATCTCGGCGTGCGGAAGATTGGAAAGTTAAAGGATATATTGAGCGCTTAGTCGATTGGCCTAGCTTAAATGCGCGGTCTAAATACTGGGGAGATGATCAACGTTCTGCATTTAAAAATTGGGAAGAAATTTCAGATCCGAGAAACCCACTTGGTGGACGTCAGGGCGTTGATGAAAGAATCATGCTCCGTGAACTATTGCGACGGGTGGATATGATGGTGATTCTTGAAAATAAATTAGATGTATTTGTAAGACTGCATAGTGCTCTACCACCTGCAAAAATTGGTTGGCCGGACGAGCCTGGGATTATTAATCACTTAAGAAATGAAATCACATTTGGCCCCAATGCAGGCTTAACAGAGGTCCTTGTTCCAGCCGGATATGTGACTCAAGCATATGACGCCGTTTATCAGTTAAGTCCTGATAAAAAATCTTATATCGGTAAAGCGGTAGAACAGGCAACAAACATTCCAGCGCCGGGACTTCCTTTCTCATTAGTGTTTAGAGCAGAGCCTGGTAAAGAGGATCTTTTATTAGAGATTGCATCAGCCTATGAAAAGGCCTCAAAACGCCGTGTTAGCCCACCTAACTTTGGACCTTTATAAGAAAACAGAAAGTGCACTGTAATGGCGCTAGATTATTAAACAAATTTTGTATTTTTGAACGATAATTAGGTACTTTAACGGAAAAAATTATGCAAATTTATGTGATCAGACCTATGCAACACAAACTCGAGGCAGTGGAGTTTAGTGGTGGCATAGAGGAAATAAAGAAGATCATAGGTTTTGATACGATCGAACTTGATGCTGTCGACGATCATGGTAATGTACTTTATTTTGATGAGAATTGTTTTTTAAGAGATAGCACAACTCTTGGACGTTTTCAGTTGAATTCTTTGGCTCCTGTGGCGGGAGTTGGTGTGGTGGTTAAATGTCTGAGTCTTGATATACAGCAATTTGAAACACCTACAATGACACTTGAAGAGTTGCAGGCGAAAGTGAAATTCCTGACTTCTGGAAAATAAGGAAACAAAACGAAATGGTTGAACAAGACAAAAGATGTTGTGGCACCGGAGTTTGTATCATCAATGATCAGGGGCAATGCTGGTGCGGACAAACCTGGGATGGCAATAAGATGGTTGCACCGCAACTCAAGCCGCTCTATGACACATCAAAAACTCAAACCCCATTAAACGACTCTTCAGCAGAAGATAAAACCTAGAAACACCATAAATATGAATACAAAAAATAAAGCTGTTCAAAGCAACGAAAAAATTAAAAAACTTTATACCTGGGGCATACTTATTTTTACAGGTATTTTTTCGACCATAGCAATATGCTCTTGGTTTTTATCAAGTCTCAATTTCTAAAGTATTTACATAAGTAAATTTTAGGTAGAGTGGTTCACTAGCTTTCAAATTTATTTTACAAGGACTACTGGCTGTTTGGCTGAGCAAGCTACTCTTTGGGCAACTGAACCCATAAATAAGTCAGATAAGCCACTTCGACCTTTAGAGCCCATGACGATTAATTCAAATTTCCCTGAATTAGCTAGCGAGATTATTTCTTCAGCGATATGACCCCGCTTGATTACCATATTATGTTTAACGCCAGCTACATCTAAAATCTTTTGCGCGGACTTAAGATTTTTTTCGCTCATTTCACGCAAATAATTATTAACTTCATCTTTTGCTACAAAACGCTTGATATAGTTTAGTCCTGCATCATCATGCACACTAATGAGAGTGACCCGCACAGGGCTAACAGAATTACCAGCTAGTTCGACTACATATTTTGTGGCATTAAGCGCAGCGACGGAACCATCGATCGGCAAAAGAATTTTCATCAAAGTACTCCTTGTTGATAACAATTAAAAGATGAATACTCAATTCAGTTTAGGCTTTAACTTGATGATTAGCAACAAATGAATTAAGTAATTGATATGAGTTAAAGCATAACTTGCAAAGATCATTCATTGTGTTGAGAAGAACTGCTTGTAGGCGGATGCCAACGGCTAAGTAATAAAGCATTACTAAGAACAAACAAGCTTGAAAGAGCCATTGCGCTTCCTGCAATCATGGGGGAGAGATATCCAACTGCTGCCAGTGGAATTCCAGCACCATTAAAAACAAAAGCCCAAAAAAGGTTCTGTTTAATTTTATTCCAAGTTCTTTTTGAAATATCGATTGCCTGTGGCACCAAATTAAGATCGCCACGCATCAAAGTGATGCCCGCAGATTGAATAGCAACATCGGTTCCAGTTGACATGGCCATGCCAATATCTGCACTTGCTAATGCAGGAGCATCATTAACACCATCCCCAATCATTGCAACCCAGTGACGTTCAAGATTAGTATCCGATTTTTTGAGTTGATGAATAATATTTGCCTTATCACCAGGCATAATTTGTGCATAAACTTCATCGATCTGAAGTTCTTTACCGACGCGATTTGCAGCAGCAATGTGATCACCGGAAATCATAGCAGTTCTAATATTTAATTGATGCAAGCTCGCAATGGCTTCTTTTGCATTGGATTTAATTTCATCACCAAAAACAAATGCGGCAATCCATTGAGAATCTTGATTGCCACTTCGTAGGATAGATATGGTCGATCCAGCGAAAAATTCCGTTGTCAGTTGGTTTGAAATATTTCCATAATGCGCATCGTCTTTCAAAGAGGCAATACTTTGAAGGATTATTTGCTGACCATTCCAAGGTCCTTGAGATGGCACGCCTTCAATCCCTATGCCAACCAAAGCCTTACTATTGGAAACGGCAACAGGTTCTACAGCCATTTTTTTCGCTTCATTCAGAAGCGCTTTACTCAGAGGGTGCTCACTACCGAGCTGAAGACCTGAAGTAGTAGCAACAATATCCTTACGATCAAGAGCCTTACCGCTTAAATCAATGACTTTTAAGAGACGTGGGTGGCCCATTGTGAGCGTGCCAGTTTTATCGAATGCAACGATATTAATACGATGAGCAAATTCTAAAACTTGTGGATCTTTAACAAGAATTCCATAACGTGCCGCCACACCAGTGCCGGCCATAATTGCTGCCGGGGTAGCAAGTCCTAAAGCGCATGGACAGGCAATCACTAAAACGGATACTGCACGTAATATGGCAATTTGAGCAGAGTCTAAAAACCACCAATTAGCAATTCCAGTAAAAATTGCAATGATGACAACACTAGGTACGAAAATAGCGCTAACTCGATCAACTGTTTTTTGTATCGGCGCTTTTTGAGTTTGTGCCTGTTCTACCAGTTTAATGATTTTAGACAAAACACTATCAAGCCCTACAGCCTGTGCCTCTATTACAAGGACTCCTTCACCATTCATTGAGCCACCAATAACACTCGTCTGAATAATTTTTTTAACAGGATTACTTTCCCCCGTTAGAAGGGATTCATTGACATGGCTTACACCACTGATAACGAGTCCGTCCACTGGAATTTGCTCTCCAGGAAACACAATAATACGATCGCCAGGCAGAACCTGATCCAATGGCAAAAGATGATATTGATTCAAATTCAGTGGTTCATTATTATTCGATGGATCTAAAACTTTGGCCATCTGTGGCCATAAGGCGTGCAGCGCCCGAATTGCTTCAGTCGTTTGTTTTTTGGCACGCGCTTCAAGCCATTTTCCAAGTAAGACCATACTGATAATGACGGCAGAACTCTCAAAATAGAGCTTATGATCTAGATGGTTTTGCATAGCCATTTGATGCAGACTTAATGCGAAAGCAGCAGTTGTGCCAATAGCGATCAATAAATCCATATTCCCAGAACCAGCAAGCAAAGACTTAAAGCCTGCTTTGTAAAATCGCCAACCTAGAATAAATTGAACGGGCGCTGCAAGGGCTAATTGCCACCATGCATTCAAACTCCAATGAATACCAAATGGCATTAAAACCATAGGCAATAGGAGAGGTAAAGTCAGAGCACAACTGATAAGAACAACTGTTAAACCTTGCATATCCAAAGATGAATTCTTTTTCTGATGGTCTACAGAACTCGGGGCAGGTGTTTCATAAGCTTCGTAGCCTGCTTTTTTAATACTTTGAATGATATCGGCAGCTTGCAGCTTTGACTCGGAGATTAAGCGAATAGAAGCTTGTTCCGTTGCCAAATTGACGCTGACCGCTGACACGCCCTCAACTTTACGAATGGCGTTTTCTATTCTTGTTACGCAAGAGGCGCAGGTCATCCCCTCAATATTTAAAGTATAAAAAACTGGTATAACAGTTATTTGATTGCTCATATCAGTTTAATATAGGCTTATATAGTCTAAAGAACAATGTTTTTATAATTTTAGGAACTTACATGATGGAATTCAAAGTCTCAGGGATGACATGCCAAGGCTGTATTAATGCCGTGAACCGCGCCATACAGGCTCAAGATGCAGATGCAATCATTAAAGTTGATTTAAGCACGCAGATGATTACTGTAGACTCCACCTTAAACCGACAAGAGCTCAATCAGATCATTCTTGATGCAGGCTTTCCGGTGAGAGATTAAGAGTCAATGGTGTACGCAAAAAAAAGAATAAACGATTGCTACTGATAAGCCTGATCAATCTTCGCGCGGTTTTTTTAAAACATTTAAAATTAAAAAATGAGTAATTTTCTAGACCCCGCAATCCTCTTTTTTATTTTTGGCGCTTTTGCTGGAGCAGTCAAGTCTAATTTAGAAATACCCCAACCGATTGCTAGGTTTTTATCCCTTTACCTATTAATGGCTTTGGGGTTAAAGGGTGGTTTTGCTCTGCAAAAATCTGGATTCACTTTAGAAATTGGACTTGCACTTGGATTGGCAATTTTTTTGGCAAGTGTAATCCCCTTAATGGGTTACCTCTTTTTAAAAACCAAATTAAATCATTTCGAAGCTGCTGCAATAGCTGCCACATACGGGTCTGTTAGTGCGGTAACTTTTATCACAGCAACACAAATACTCGATCAATATGGAATTACTTTCGGCGGACATATGGCCGCTGCGATGGCTTTAATGGAGTCGCCGGCAATCATCTTGGCGATCTTGCTAGCTAACAAAGCCAGAGCATCTTCAAACAAGTCAGTCAAACCCGTTGGATTATCCAAGATATTACATGAATCATTTACTGATGGAGCACAATTGCTTTTATTGGGCTCAATGATTGTTGGTATGGCTAGCGGTGATGACGGTCAAAAAATCATGGCGCCATTTTCGATCGATTTGTTTAAGGGGATGCTAGCTTTTTTCCTTCTGGATATGGGGTTGATGGCAGCTAAAAACTTCGGCGGCCTTAAAGGCAAGCCACCCATTACATTAATTTACGCTCTCGGGGCGCCATTAGTTCATGCTGCATTGGCTTTAGGATTATCTCAACTGGTAGGTTTACAGCTTGGCGATACGGTTTTGCTGATGGTTCTTGCGGCTAGCGCTTCCTATATTGCGGTTCCCGCGGTTTTGAGACACGCGCTACCTGAGGTCAATCCCGCTTTATATATGGGGATGTCATTGGGGATTACATTCCCATTTAATATCATCCTAGGGATTCCGCTTTATATTTTTATAGCAAAAATGTTTTACTGATCTATCAATGTCCGTCTGATGAAGATAAAAAAATGCGCCCATGTGAGCGCATTTTTTATTTGACTACGGAAGACACTACATCGATTGATTACTCGAATTTGATTTTATTTTCAACAATAAAGTCAGCCCATTTAGCAGTATCAGATTTCACTTGATCCGTCCATGCTTGCGGTGACTTGGATAAGACAACAGTAAGCATACCCTTATTCATTCTTTCTTTTGTTTCTGGAGTTGACATGACCTTCACAATTAAGCTGTGCAGTTTATCAACAATAGGTTTTGGGGTTGCGACAGGAGCAAAAACACCCTGCCAAGCATTGGTACCTACGCCTTCATAACCAAGTTCAGTCAGAGTAGGAACGTTTGGAAGCTCTGGCAGACGCGCTGGAGCAGTAGTCGCAATAGCTTTCATTTTTCCGGCTCTAATTTGCTCAATAGAGGAAGCTAAATTGAGGAAAGCGAGTTGTGTTTCATTCGCCATTAAAGAAGGCACCATACCAGCAGCCCCATTTTTATAGGGAATATGAACCATATTTGTATTTGTTACCTTAGCAAACTTCAGCATATCGAGATGCGGGTATGAACCGATTCCTGCTGAAGCGTAATTCACTTTGCCGGGATTTTTCTTCAAATAGTCGATGGTTTCAGCTAAAGTATTTGCAGGAAACGCAGTGCTAGCCGCTATGATGTGTGGAATTTCAGCAAGCTCAGTAATTCCGACTAAATCTCTGGAGGGCTTCACATTACCAGCACCACTTTCATTAATCGCATTGGTCGTGACGTTACCAACAAATAAGGTATAGCCGTCAGCCGGTGATTTAATTGCGGCATCTAAGGCAATATTGCCTGAAGCGCCGGTTCTATTTTCAACAACAAAGGCTTGACCAGTCGATTCACCCAATTTAATGGCCAAATACCGAGCAACAATATCGGTTGCTCCGCCTGGAGCAAAAGGCACCAGTATTTTTACTGGGCGTGAAGGGTAGTTTTGAGCTGACTCAACCGATTGCGCATGAGCTACTGAAACTACAGTACTTGCGAGCACAGTGAAGGCAAGGCGCTTTAAAAATTGAGGATAAAAAAATTTAGTCGTCATGGTGTGAAAGATCTCCGTTTAATTAATATTTATTTAAGACATTTGTAAACTCTTTCAGTTAAACTTTTAAAAGATGTTTACATGATAGTATTATAAAAAATTATTTAGGAGACTTAAGATGGCTGGGCATTGGAATTTATTTAACAAAAAATCAAACAAAATTGGTGGCATGCTTTTCTGCGGGTGTGAACTTTGCCCAGTAGTACCTGGTGGTGGCGGCGGAAGCGCCTCTGCAAAGAAAAGAAGCCCAGTTATCATTAATGGTCGCCGTGCTAAAACAGTAGATATCCACTCCCACTGCTTGTTTCAAGAGGCGATGGATTTATTAGATGACAAAGGCCTGTCAATCATACCTCCCACCCTAGGCGCTCAAGAACATTTCATCATGCCGGAAGATGGCTTGAAAGAACGTCTTCGCGGCATGGATGAAATGGGAATTGATATGGAGATTCTCAGTGTAAACCCTTATTGGTATGGTCTAGACCGTGAACGTGCAGAAAAAATCTGCGAAATCAATAATCAATGTTTGCATGCAATCAGTCAAAAACACCCTGATCGCTTTAATGGTTTTGCTGCTTTAGCCTTGCAATTTCCAGATTTAGCCGTGAAACAATTAGAAGAAGCGATGACGAAGTATGGCTTAAAAGGCGCCGCGATTGGTGGTAGCGTTTTAGGTGATGACTTTGCTAGCGAACGTTTTCATCCAGTGCTCGCAAAAGCTGAAGAGTTAGGTGCCACATTATTTATTCATCCGCAAAGTACACCGCAACTTGCGGCGCGCTTTAAAGGCAATGGCTGGTTGGCGAACACGATTGGTAATCCTCTAGATACAACGATTGCATTAGAAAAGCTTATTTTTGAAGGTATTTTTGATAAATTCCCGAAACTGAAAGTATTGGCTGCCCATGGTGGTGGATTCTTAGGCTCCTATGCTCCAAGGATGGATGTCAGTTGTAGAATTTCTCCTTCCAACTGTAATCCTAATATTAAGTTGAAGAAAAAGCCTACTGAATATTTGAACCAAATTTATTTTGATGCTCTCGTCTTTACTGGAGAGGCACTGCGCCACTTAGCAGCTCAGGTTGGAGCAAGTCAAATTATGATTGGTACAGATTGGCCGATTCCTTGGGAACTTGACCCTGTTGGCCATATCATGAATACTCCTGAGCTTACAGATGAAGAGCGTTTTCAGATTCTTGGGGGAAATGCAAATCGAGTTCTTGATTTAGATTTATATAAAGACGCTTAAAAAAGACGTCTAGAGTTTTGCCAAAAATAAAAAAATAAACGATTTTTTGGAGACATGTTGTGAAAAATAAATTACGTACTGAGCGTGATAATCAACAGTGGATGCTCGACCTTGCATTAAATATGCGTGGTCGAGTACAAAACTTTGAGCGCGATGATATTGAAGTCCCAAGTGGTAAAAGAGCGCGAAACTATCGGATGCTTCCGAAAGTTTGGCGTGAGGCTGGTGAACGTCATGAGCGACTAGCAAAACTTGCACAAGAGCAGGGATCTAATGCAAGCGCAACTTATCACTATGATCATGCGATTGAGGCATTTCGTATGGCACAACATCCGATTTACTTTGATGATCATCCAGTTAAGAAGCAACTGTATGCCAAGTTATCAGAGTTAGTCGATTTGCGAAGCCAAACGGCCGCCTATCCTATTGAGCGGGTTGAGGTACCTTTTGATGATGGCACAACAATCTCATGTCTTTTGCATTTATTGCCTGATCGTCGAAAAGCCCCCATAGTCATTTATGTACCAGGAATGGACCAAACAAAAGAGGTGTTTCCAAAGGCATATCACAACATTGGAATTGCTAGGGGCTTTCATGTTTTAGCCATGGATGGTCCGGGTCAGGGCAATTCCAATATGCAAAAAATTCGTGCAGTTGGAGATAACTATGAGCGCGCTGGAGCTGCGGTGATTAGTTACCTGATGACTCGCCCTGAAATAGAGCATGACAAAATTGCCATTTACGGAATAAGTATGGGTAGTTATTGGTCATTACGTTTATCAAGTTATGACCACCGCGCTGCTGTGGTGGTTTCTTCGGTGGCTTGTTTTAATCCAAACAGCACCATTTTTACCCAATCGTCACCACGCTTTAAACAGATGTTTATGTATATGGCGGGCTATGAAGATGAGGATAAATTTGATGAAGAAGTTGTAAAGCCGATGACGATGCAAGGCCACTTGCAAAAGATTAAGTGCCCAACCTTAATGGTCACGGGTGAGTTTGACCCTCTTTGCCCTTTAGAAGAGGCTATCGAAGCATTTGAGGACTTACAAGTCCCTAAAGAGCTTTGGATTATGGAAAATCAATATCACCCCCTTTGGAGTATTCCAAATTTAGGTGGCATGGATTGTCATGATTATGTTTTTGATTGGCTAGAAAGCTTTTTTGCTGATAAAAACAAATTGACTGCAAAAGGACGTATTGCTTATATTAAAGAAAATGGTGATGGTCCTTGGTCAGACTGTGAGTGGGAACCCACGGTTGGACGTGGCGAAGCATATTTTTAATTTGATTGACTAACTTGGAGTGCACTATGCAAAAAGTATCACAAAAGCGACGCTTAATGATTCAAGCTGGCGCTAGCGCCGGAGTAAGTAGTTTAATGGTTGGGCCACTGTCAGTATTTGCGCAAGCAGGATATCCTAATAAACCGATTAAGATTCTTGTACCATTCCCTCCTGGGAATTCAATTGATATTATGACTAGGCTCATTCAGCCCAAGCTATCAAGTATTCTTGGTCAAAGTATTATTGTTGAAAATATCTCTGGAGCAGGCGGCCGAATTGGAACTGCAGCTGTAGCACGCGCTAATCCCGATGGATACACCATTGGCGCAGGACAATCAGGCACTTTATGGGTACAGCCACATACGACTAAGGATGCGCAATTTGATGCCTCAAAAGACTTAGTTCGCATCGCCCTTTCCTTCAGAAACTTTAACGTTTTAGTGAAAACGAATAATACGCCGTTTAACACAGTGGCTGAGATGATTGCATGGGCAAAAGCCAATCCAGGCAAATTAACTTGTGGCACTAATGGTGAAGGTGGATTCCCACACCTGTGGTTTGAGGACTTAGCAAAACAAGCAGGATTTAAATTTAATTATATTCCTTACAAAGGTGCTACTCAAGTTGCGACAGATTTAGTTTCTGGACAAATTATGGTTGCTGCTGATGGTGTTTCTGCCATGTTGCCATTTATTACTAACAATCAAATCAAACTCATGGCTGTGACGAATGAGTCACGTGTTTCGCAGTTTCCAAATACTCCAACGGTTGCTGAAACTCTCCCAGGCTTTGCTGCTAATGGTGAATTTGGATATATTGGACCAGCAAAAATGTCACCAGAGCATGTTCGCATCATTAATAAAGCAATTAATGAGGCTGTTCTTTCTCCAGAAGTTCAGGAAAGACTATCGGGTTTAGGATTAACTGCGATCACACAACCTCCAGAGCATTTTGAGCAAGTTTTCAAAAGACAATATGACCGTTTTGGAGCTGTCGTTAAAGCGATAGGTTACGAACCGAAGTAATTTGGCGTGATCAGTTTTAAATGATTTCATGAATAAACAACTGCACCAAAAGTGCAGTTGTTTTCTTATTGAATCACGAAATCTATTTTAGAGCGAACTAAGATAGTTAAAAAGCCCATTTATAAGTGCTTATAAAGTAAATGGATAGACCGAGAAACCCACAAACTAAGGAGATAAAAATGTATAAATTAGTACTTTTTTCAATGGCATTCTTTTTGAGCAACATTTCAGAGGCTTCTAATTGTGCATCGATTAGTAATCCAATTGAGCAACTCAGATGCTTTAATGCCCAACAAAATAATATTCCCAATAATGCACCAAAACAGAACGCTATTCTTGAGTGCGGTAGGACAGTCAATTGTAATGATCGAAATGATGTAATTTCTAAAATGCGCACAGCCTGGATGAAGCTTAATTCTTCAACAGGGATGGCAAAAGCATATAGTGATTCATGCTTTGATACTTTACGTAATGTGCAGGGATTTCATCCCAGTATTCAGTTTTCTCCAGAAATTATCTCAGGGCAACTTCAACCTTGTAATGCTGGGCTGAGAGAATTGAAATAATGATTTTTTCGATTTTCGAAGACGATTGTTTAAGTTACTAAATATTTTTAAGCGGCAAAGAACTTGGCTCAGCTTGTAAAAAGGACTATCAATCAACATGGGAAAGGAATAGAGTAGATTAACCCTAAAGGAAAATCTACTATGATGCCAATTGCCCCGACCCTTGAAGAGTTGCAAATATTAAAAGATTTACGCGCGCATCGTAAAGAACATCGTAAAAGTTTGCCCAAGAAACTCCAAGCGCCAATAGAAATTCAGAGTAGCCTATATACGTTTGGCCAAAGAATTTCCGACGGGGTTGCAAAAACTGTAGGGTCTTGGAAATTTATTATTATTCAGAGCGTTTGCATCATGATTTGGATTATTTATAACGCCTTGAGTCCAAATCACGTATGGGATCCGTACCCATTTATTCTTTTAAATCTGATGTTATCCTTTCAAGCAGCTTATACAGCGCCTGCAATTATGATGAGTCAAAACCCATTATCAGAAATTGATCGACTACAAGCCACCAATGATTTTGAGGTGAATGTTAAAGCGGAACTCGAAATTGAGTTATTGCATCAAAAAATTGATTTGATGAAAGAAAAAGAATTGTTAGCCCTATCAAATGCAATAGAAGCACTAAGCTTAAAGATTGACTTGTATCGTAAATAAAGTCAATCTAACCATGTTTAAGAATTAAATTACTTTTTAATCTTAAGCTAAGTGGCATTGAAGTGAATTAATTCAAACTTCAATGCCCAACAAAAGCTTTTTAAGAAAGTTTAATTCCTACGGACTTCGCCGTAATGTATCCAACGGCTGAACCAAAACGATCTTTATAG
The DNA here is from genome assembly GCA_040403635.1 of Polynucleobacter sp. Lineage (GTDB taxonomy): Bacteria > Pseudomonadota > Gammaproteobacteria > Burkholderiales > Burkholderiaceae > Polynucleobacter. The sequence continues at coordinate 97,061 of JBBAKF010000002.1, read as the reverse complement.
TTTTCTCTGATCAGCGGATCTAGCGTTGGCTTGACCTTTTCATGAAGTTTGGGTAACCAGTCTCCAGCATGCTGAAAATTAGAAGTAAGGTAAGTCCAGCCATTCATATTATCTACGACCCCTAGGCCAGTTGCTTCTGCACCGGAGGGCATGGACATGATGCGGCTGAGTTGCTTCGTGTCAACGTTATACGCCCAAATAAAATTATTCACGTGTGTCGAGCTATCTTCACCAATAAAGAGAGTACGCATTTTTTCAGAAAATTTCAAATTATCTGGATTAGAAATCATATCTGGGTTAGCTAGATTACCTAAGGCATCTGGAGCAATATCTTCCCCTTTTAAGAGGGGATACATTTGTCTTGGCATCCATTCGCTCGGGATGGCATTACCTAATTGGTCTTTGAGACCACCAGATAATTGATTCGCCATGACGCATCCTGCAAATAAAGCCTCATTTTGTGCAATACCACTATGAGCATTCCAACCCTTACCTGTTTTCACCATGGAGTCTTGCACATTTTGTAATGCTGTATAGGCAATCTTATCCTTGATATTGATCGTTGTACCTTCCATTTTGCTAAAGCCCATACTGCCACCCATTAAATAGGCATAACGGTGGGTCTCTAAAAATGCAGCTGCTTTTTCCATACCGGGTTGAAGTTTGACCCAGTTGGCTTGACCATCATAGAAAATTTTTGTAAAGCTTGAATCATTTGGATCTGTTTTTAAAACAGTCATGATGTCACTCGGTTTTAACTGATCTGCAAGAGCTTTAATTTCATTACTACTGGCGTGTCCTAATTTAATCCAGCTTAAAGAGGCGCCCACATCACCTGGATTAATAGAAAAGCCATTCCCAAGTTTGGCTACATAAAGAGTGCCTGAAGATAAGTCTTTCTCTTTATCGGCGATAAAAACAAATAAGCCACTATTGGTATAGTCGTCACCCATTAAAACAGTACGATTGTCTGGCATGACTTCGACAAGCTCATGGGAAATCCTACCCATACAATAGTGCTTAACAATAGAACCTGAGCCATCTGGTTTAACAGTCACTTCAGGAAGGTGCCCATAATGGTAGGGGTTAGCCACAGACTCATCACCAAATAAGTTTTTACTAAATTCTTTAAAACGCTTATTCTCAGAAATAAATGCAGCGTCTGGTTCAAACTCTTCGCTAGATAGATGGGTATTCCAAGGAGAAAGGCTAGAGCCACAAGTAATCCAAAGGCCTTTAGCGGAAGAAGTATCCACATTGGAATATTTCACTAGAGATAATTTGCCTGTTTTTTGGTCTTGATCTAAAGTGAGAACCGCAATAGGAGATGGTAATGTGCCATAAATTTTATCTCCCTTCAGATTTGCGGTGGTGTATTCAAATTGAACAACAGCAAAAACAGGCTTACCCTTAATTCCACTTATTTTTGCCGCAGGAAGCTTTAAAAGTGATGTGCCATCTGGACCATCAGAAAAAAGATGGCGTTCTTTTCCTGGAACCGACTTATCAAAAATAGGTCGGTTATTGATATCATAGTAAGCTCCAGCTAAAGTTTGTGATCCTTTGCCATCCGGAACTAAATTACCAGTAATGAAAAATGGCTCATATGCGAGTTGAAATGATTTTTTTACACCATTGGTATAAGTAACTTCTAATGCTGAGCCAATTTCTGTTCTGGCCATCGCTGCAGGATTACTTAAGGTCGGAGCAGGCATAGAAGTAAAAGATACCCGATTAACAGTAAGCCCCTTTGTTGCTGCATTAGCAACACTTGAAAACAAGCCCATTGCTCCAGAAGTTGCAAGTGGAAACATGGGAGCAGAAGCCATTAACTTGAGGACATTACGACGTGAGTTATTTTGCATAGTATTAGAGAGTTAATGTTAAAAATAATATTTTATTTTATTGGGTGCATATGACGGTAGTAATGGAATGCTAAAACTAAACGCATATAAGAAATAATGTAAGCGCTTACTATCTACATAAGTATTTAAGAACAAACTCCACTTAAATCAGTTACATGTATTGTGGGCTGATAATTTATTTATAATGATCAAGCATGAAATCATTCAAACCCACACCCTTAGAAAAAATCCTATTTAGTCAGGGCTTTGGTACGCGCCGGCATTGTAGCAATCTGATTTTTGCCGAGCTTGTCAAAGTAAATGGCAATACGGTGGATGATCCGGATACCTTGTGTAGTACTGAAAACTTAAGCTTGGAAGTTGAAGGTGTCACTTGGTCTTTTCATGAAAAAGCGTATATCGTTTTTCATAAACCTCCGCATTACGAATGTTCGCACAAGACAAAACATCACCCCAGTGTGTTCACGTTACTGCCGACCCCGTTGATTGAAAGAGGCGTTCAATGTGTCGGTAGGCTAGACCAGGATACGACGGGATTATTGTTACTCTCTGATGATGGTCAATTTATTCATCAGATGACAACCCCTAAAAAAAATATAGGTAAGGTGTATAGAATTAAAACCGCCGAAAATATTAAAGAGGATCAAATAAAACACTTATTAAATGGCGTGATTTTGGATGATGACCCTAAACCCTGCTTTGCGACGCATTGTGTGCAGTTAGAGGAGCAGAAATTAGAAATGACGATTGTCGAGGGCAGATATCATCAAGTAAAGAGGATGTTAGCAGCAGTTGGAAATCATGTGGAGCAATTACACCGTCAAGCCATTGGAAATTATGTATTGCCACAAGACTTAAAGGAAGGACAGTGGCAGTGGTTAAGTGAAAAAGATATTAATGATCTTTATAGTCGCTAAACAATATAAAAAATAAAGTAGCATGCCTGAAACGGTGTAGTAAAGTAAAGAACAGAAAACGAAAAGGAAAAAGCATGAAAAAATTTGTACTTTGTATAGGTTTAATAAGTTTTATACATAGCGCTTATGCGGCTTATCCTGAAAAATCGATACGACTCGTTGTGCCTTTTGCAACGGGTGGCACTTCCGAAATCATAGCAAGATCAGTAGCTAATGGCCTAACCAATGCGCTAGGACAGTCTGTCTATGTTGAGAACAAACCAGGCGGTGCTGGAAATATAGCGATGGATGAGGTTAAACGTGCAAACCCAGATGGTTATACCCTTATTCTAGGACACGTAGGAACATTAGCTGTTAATCCTGCCTTATTTGGAAAAAAACTTCCCTATGATGCAAATAAAGACTTTGCCCCCATTACATTAGTAGCCAAAGTTCCTAATGTAATTGCTGTGAGCGAAAAAAGTCCTTATAAGACAATTGCTGAATTTGTTGCTGAGGCAAAGAAAACTCCTGGAAAAATTAATTATGGCTCTGCTGGAAATGGTAGTGCAGGCCATTTGGCGATGGAGTATTTTTCTTCAGAAGCAGGCATTGATCTAGTACACATCCCATACAAAGGATCTGGCCCGATGTTAACCGACTTAATTGGGGGCCAAATACAGGCAACCTTTAATGGCCTGCCATCATTAATCGGTCAAATTAAAGGTGGAACAATGAGACCCTTAGCGGTCGGTTCCGGAGAAAGGTCAAAGACCTTACCAAAAGTGCCAACTCTTTCGGAGTCAGGCTATAAAGGTTTTGAGACTTCACAGTGGTACGGCATTATGGCGCCCGCTGGCACACCACGCCCAATCATTGAAAAGTTACAAAAAGAGATTGTAAAGATTCTAAATAACAAAGAAGACTCACATCGCATGCTGGAAGATGGAGCGGTTTTAGTGGGGAATACACCGGAGCAATTTGCTAGCTTCATCCAATCCGAACAGTCACGCTGGGGAAAAGTGGTTGTTCAAGCAAAAATTACGATTGATTAAAGTTGAATGCTTAGAACTACAGTTCGATATGGGCTCTTAAACCAAAGATATTGATAGGCCCTCTTGCATTGTTATGGGCGGGGTTTTGAATCCGCTGGAAATTCGCTGTGAAAAATACACCCTTGTATGCTTTAAGGCTATAGTAAGTTTCAAACACTTGCTCTCTTTTATACTGCAAAGAACCATCGCCGATAAAGGCTGTCATACCGCCACGTTGGAGATAATCAATTTCCGAGGCAGAGATACCGCTAATGGCATATCCAATACCTAATGTATCTTCAGGGCGTCGCCAAGAAGCGCCCTTGATAGAAACACCACCAGATAAAGATTGGCTAATATCTAAAGTTTGCGTTTCAGTTTGTCCCGTATACCAGCTCCAACGACCGAAGACGCCGACATCTTTAGTGATGGCCTGTTCAAAATTGAGGCCATAGCCCCAAAGGTTTTGATCTGCAGAGCGCGCTTTTGTAATGTCTGGAGTGGTATTTGTTTCAATACCGAGTTGAACGGCATTTTGATAACGAGACATAAAAGCATTAGCTCGGAAATAAAGCAAACGAATTGCACCAGGCTGATCAAAAAGATTGTAATCGCGGGTAACTTCAATTTGATCGCCATAATGCTCCGAAAGCGAGTAATCTAAATAAGGCGTATTAGGTTCTTTAGGTAAAGCAAGTCGAGCCGCTCTTAAAGTCCAATTATCTTTATACCATTCAGCAACAACACCAACAGTAAAGCCCTTAGGATCAGCCGCGTAGTTATAGGCGCCCATAGAAAAAATAGCAAAGTTTTGAAATTGTGTTCTTGGATCATGGCTATAAGTATTTGCATCAAAGAAATCCAAGGTATTAAACTTGCCGACACTAATCACTAGACGGTTGGAATCGACATATCTTGCAAGCTGATTTGCATCAGATTCTAGGTACTCCCTTTCGCCTCCAAATTGAAATGTATGTCTGACAAAGGTACGACCTGTAAAATAAATAGGCGGCGCGTATGCGCCCTTTTGTAACTCGCCGTTTTGAAAGCCACCAAGACCAACCAATGCGCCTGAAAATGGAGAACCAGAAAACATTTCGGGGTTGTAATACACCTCAGTATCTTCGAATAGTCTAGCCCCAAGAAAAATCGTACCACTTAAAGAATAGCTACGCCCCGTACTTCCCTCGGAACGACTAAGCAAACTATTTTCGCCGTTGTAACGAGAATTAAAGCTGTTATGTATTTGATTGATATAAGTCATTTGTGCATGAACACTAAACTTTTCTACCTCTTGGTTTTCAGCTTGAGTTTGCGAAAGACTCACCTCTGCGCTCTGTGCGAAGGCAAATGATGTGCAAATGAAGCACATCCAACAAGAAATATACAATAAGCGCATAGAAGGGATTTAAGCTAAATAAACGCTAGTTTAAAGAATAAATATTACAAAAAATAAAATAGGAATAGTAAAAGTATTTACGAGCGATTTTTACGCTCGATGAGATACATTAATTTGATGTACTTGTAATAGGATGCTTGCGCATTTGAAATAGCTAGAATAAAACCAAAACGACCATCTAAAAAACCAAGTCGCAAGAAATAAGTTCTAAAAAAAGCCCAAAAACCATGGATAACAGCTGAAAATAAAGAACTAGATTTTCCGTTTTCAAAAGCTTGTTGAGCACCTAAGGTTGAATAAGTATTCACTTTATCGATGACTTGTTCAAAGTTACGATAGCTGTAATGGATGAGGTGGTTCACCAACTTAGCGGTATTTCCCTTGGGTAATAAGCGTTCATGGACTAAATCACCCGAAAAGCGTGCCTTATTCCTTAAAAATAACCGATCTACATAATCTGGATACCAACCGCTATGACGAATAAATTGGCCGCAATATTGACTCAGCCTAGGTAGAGCGAAGCATACGATATCTTCGGGGTGCGACAATTTCGCCTTCATCTCTGCGATGAGTTCGGGAGTTAGACGTTCATCGGCGTCTATCGAGAGAACCCAGTCATAAGACGCTAAATCGAGGGCGCGGTTCTTTTGAGGACCAAAACCAGGCCAATCTGAAGTGTGGTGGACCATTGCACCCAATTTTTCAGCTAATTCAATGGTACCGTCGGAGCTCTGGTTATCAACAATGATGACCTCATCAACAAAACCTAGCAAAGAAGTTAAACAGCCTTCAATATTTAAGATTTCGTTTTTAGTGATGATGATGGCTGATATTTTAGGAGTCATTACTTGGTTATTTGGGTAAAAATTACAGAAAAAAAACGTTGTCATAAAACTCTGTTCAAATGGAGGCTATAAATATGATAACAATAGTCATCGCCTCCTACCAGTATGGTCACTTAGCGGCTCATTGCATTGAGTCTATTCTTGGACAAACGCATCGCCCACAAAAAATATTTTTTGTGGATGACGGTGCTAAAGATTGTCATCATTTGCCAAGTCTATACCCTGAAATTGAATATATATTCAGACCACAAAATATTGGTACTGTTGCTAATTTTCAAGATATGCTCAACCGTGTAAATACGGAGTATGTCATGTTTATAGGTGCTGACAATTGGTTAAGAGCAGACGCTGTAGAACTGTTATCAAGTGCAAAGACTGATATTGTCACTTACGATATTGTGGTCACTGGTGAGTTAAAACATGAAATTTTAGAACGTGTGCCAGGCCAGACTCGCCCCTATCAGGGAGATCACTATTGGGATCGTAATCAATTACATCATGGCTCGATGCTCTACAGAGCCGCCATGGGCAAAAAGCTAGGGTATGCCAAGAGATTTGAAAACGGCAAACATCCGCAAGAGGATTGGAACTTATGGGACAAAATGCAAGAAGCAGGAGCAACAGTCTCCACTATTTCAGAGGGACTTTTGTATTACAGAAGACACCGTGAAAACTTCTTAAAATATGAGTCTGAAGTTTCCTCTACAATTGATCAAGAAAGCTTAGTAGACTGTTAAGGCCATGAAGTGTTTGAAAAATTGACTTGGCTACTTGGAGAGATAGGGTCTAAGCATGTTTTTTAATATCTCAAATCTAAAAATATCCTCAGCCGAGATGATGTCTGAATTGTGACATAGCGAGTTACAATAAAAAAATACTCAATATTAAAAACTATTAGATTGCCAAATATATTATTGGCTTATTCACAGAAATAATCATTTTTTATGAGCTTTATTAGTCCAGAATTTTGTTACCTAGTGCTGATTTTCTTCAGTATTTACTGGTATTTAAAGCCGCATAAAACAACTCAAAAATATTTTTTAACTGTTACTAGTTATCTCTTTTATGCGAGTTGGTCCATCAAATTTACATGCATCTTATTAGTTTATAGCGCATTGATATGGTTATTAGGGAAATGGATTAGGGCCAAAGATTCAACTAAAACGATTTACAGAATGAAAGTAAGCATCATCATTTCTCTAAGTCTTAGCTTACTCTTTATTACAAAATATTATGCTTTTTTCAGAGAGTTAATTTTAGAAGCTCTAGTTGATGTGGGCATTCAACAACCATTACCTTTATTAGATATCATCATTCCGGCAGGAATATCCTTCTTTACCTTTCAAGCAATCACTTATCTGGTTTGGCAAAAAAATACAGAGGAGTACGAGGATTTAAAACAAAAAATAACTTTTGTGGATCTTTTGTTATATCTAGCATTCTGGCCCACATTATTTGCGGGACCTATTTTCAGAGCCCGGGACTTTTTTACCCAACTTTACGCAGACAGTATAGGAAAACCATTAAACACTGAAAAAGCCATTTTTTTTATTTTATTAGGACTATTTCAAAAAGTTGTTTTATCGCATTGGCTTGCAATTACATTTGTGGAAGACGTATTTACTGACCCTGAAAAGCAAAATATATTAACTGTAAGTAGTGGCGCTTGGGCATACGCACTTCAGATATTCTTTGATTTTTCGGGGTATTCATTATTTGTGACAGGATTAGGCTTATTAATGGGCTTTCAAATTCCTATCAATTTTAAGCAACCTTATGTTGCCAAAAATCTTCAAGATTTTTGGAAGAGATGGCATATTTCTTTATCCACTTTTATCAGAGATTATATTTATATTCCCCTAGGTGGAAATCAAGGTAGCTTTGCGCGCACCCAAATTAATATAGTGATTGCAATGACTTTAAGTGGCATATGGCATGGTGCTAATTTAACTTTTCTAATTTGGGGTGTATTGCACGCATTAGGAGTGGTTTTGATCAACGTCAATCAAAACTTGATGAGAATAAATTTCTCAGAAACTATCTCACGAGTCATCACAATCATATTTATCTGTTTTGCTTGGGTCTTTTTTAGATCAGAAACGCTTGACCAAGCATTATTAGTCTTACAAAAATCCCTGAATGTATCAGGAACATTTACTTCGATTCATCTGCAACTACTTGTATTAACGATTATATTTTTTAAACTAAGTTCTCGAGCCGAATTAATTGAACAGTGGTGCGTTAAAAAAATTACGCAATATTGGGGATGGCGATTATTTTTGATGATTACTATGATGGTTTATTTGATTATATTTGCTGGACCTACTGGCGTACCAGCATTTATTTACTATAGGTTTTAAATAATGGCATCTAAAAAAATAATACCTTGGTTCCTGTTGATTGCTGTTTGTAATTCAATTTTATGGTTAGATTCCCTAGACCAATATGTGGCATCACGATTTCATGTGTATTTAACGCAATATATCCCAGAAGATGCATTAATCCCCTCACAAATGCTTAAGAAAAAGCTAGGGATTGAAAAAAACAATCAGTCAGAATTTAATCGGATACCAGCCCTAACCCCTAATCAAGAAGCAGCCATTTTAGAGATACAGGCATCACAGTCGATTACCACGGCAATCGTCAAAAATGAAGATAAAAATGAGGGGGACGCTACTCAGTTTGCCTCCGTAAAAAGCCCTTCGGACAACTCCAATCCTAGCAACCCGGTTGGCGCTAAATTGCCGTATGCGACTATGCCTTTAAAAACGGGCTCAATAAAAATAATGTTCGCTGGCGACTCGATGATGCAAGGCGTTGCTCCGATTGCTGCGAGTTCCTTAAAAAAGCTCTATCCAAAATCTACTTCAGTCGATTTAAGCAAGCAAAGTACTGGTTTAACGGTAAAGAGATATTTTGATTGGCCGACAAAAATCAAAGAAGGCATTACCAAGGAAAATTACAAAGTCATTGTTTTATTTTTAGGGCCTAATGATCCTTGGGATATATATGAAAATAAAAAAGTATATAAGTTTCCTTCTAAAGAGTGGGAGGATCTCTATCGAGGGCGGGTTGAAGATCTTTTAAGGTTCGCAAAGGAGCATGGTGCTCAAATTATTTGGGTTGGTTTACCCAATATGGGTGAGGAAAGATTAAGAACCGGTGCCGTCATACAGAATCGCGTTTTTAAAAGTGAAACACAAAAATATAATTATCAGTACGTTTCAACGGAAGAAATCGTTGGGCGTTTAGATCAGCCTTATAAGGCTTATATCAAAGACCCAGTTAAGGGAGATCTTCTCATGCGTGCAAGTGATGGTATTCATTTCACACCAACTGCGTTACGATTAGTTAGTCAACGCGTAGTGCAAGCAGTTCAACAATTGGATCAAGAGTGAAATTTATAAAAATTCTATTAAGTTTATTAGTATTAGCTACAACATATCCTTCATATGCCCAAACTATAGTTAATTTGCCAGGGCCTTCTCAAAGCTCAGATTTAGTTTGTCCCGTAGTAAAAAAGAATGCACCACCCAAGGCACCAACATCTGAGGAGTATGAAGAAGTATATTCATTACCAGAAGATGAGTTACTAGAAATCATACGAAGAAATTCAAATCTAAAGAAGAATCAAATGCGTATGGATACGCCTTTGCATGCGGATGGTAAACCATACAAAATTGCGATTTGGGGTGACAGTCACACGGCCGCACATTTTTTCTCAGAAGAGTTAATACGTTCTATGGGTTTAGATAATGACCTTGTTTTACCCTCATTTATACCGCCATCAATGGGCAGACCTGGGGTGCGATTACCTATTAGAAAGTTTTGTCAAAGTCCACAGTGGAGATTTAATTATTCATATACAGGAGTTAATCAAGAGTTTTATGGACCAGCACTTTTAAAACTGAACTCTAATACACCCAATAGTTATTTGTGGATTGACTTCCGATCTAAAAATAACATGACTAATAATCTTGCCAAACTACATATTTTGTTTTCAAAAACCTCGCTATCTGGGGCTAAGATTGGTCTTCAGATTGACGCAAGACCCGAAGAGATTATTGATATAAAAAACGAAACTGGCAGTCATATAAAAATAGAAGGAGATCACTTATTTGGTGTAGTCAAGATTCGTTTGATTGAAGGAGCTGTTTCTATCGATGGTTTTGAGCCCACATATAGGTTATCCCCGAAAGTTTATTTAGATACTTTTGGTATTCCTAGTGCTACGATGAGAGGGTGGTCAAGTATTCAAAAAGATTATTTAGATACATCAATGATTCCGAGAGACTACGATTTAGTGATTCTTGAATATGGCACAAATGAGGGGAGTCAAATTCCTTTTGATGCTAGAACATATACGAATATGCTGCGAGATTCCCTCAAAAATTTTAGGGCTATCTACCCCCAAGCTAGTTGCTTATTAATGGGCCCAACAGATCGTGGTGTTTGGTATAAAAGAACTTACTTCAAGGGCAAGAAAAAATTAGCAAAGCCTGCACCTGTCCCTGATTTTTTACTGTATTCTAAAATTCATTCTGAAATCACACAAATTCAAAGCCAAGTCGGCAAAGAATTTTCTTGTTTAAGTTGGAGTTGGCAAGATGCTATGGGTGGCCAAGGTGGGGCATATCAATGGATTAAACAATCTCCGCCACTGATGGCAAAAGATTTAATCCATTTAACAGTTCAAGGCTATCAGGAAACTGCGCGACAATTGAGTCGAGATATTAATCTACCGCAGTTAATTAAATAAAAAGTGAAATTTATTTGTAGGTAGATTTACAACCGCTGTCTTGTTCTAAAGCAATGCTTGATGTGTTTAGCCCTAGATAAAAATACACACATAAGATCGCCCAGAATCATTAGGGTTTGGAATCTTTCGGAGTTTTGTAGATAAGCTTTTGTAAAAAAAGTTGCACCAAAATTGCGCCCAAGATGGCAAGAGGAATCGTTAGCCATAGACCGTAAATTGATAGGCATAAACTATAAATAAAAAAGTAAGCAACAAAGGAATAAAGACCTTTTGTAATCCCCCGAAAAATATAAATGACATGGGTAAAACCAAGTCCACGATGCGTGAAAACTGCTAAGACAAGGGTGATAACAGGGAATACTGAAAGTACTCCACTCCAGACTTGACCAAGGTCACCAGCCAAGGATGTGATGAGGTAGGTTAATGTGGCACCGACTAACATACGAAAAGGTAAGTCATTTAAATTTTGAGCGACCTTGTGAGTAATCTGCGTCTTTGGAAATAGGCGCGGAGCAATAAAAAGGGACAGAGTACTTAACAAAACAGCCCATGTTAAATTAATCGGTAGTAGCGTTAGCGCATATGCAGAAATAAGCCAAGCAAGCATGGATAGGACTAAGCAGGGTATAAAGTGCAAATAGATACAAATCCAAGAATAGCTAACAAGAAACACCATCAGACTAACGACTGCATAAATAGCAAAAACAGCCGCATTAGATCCGAAATTAATGCCTTGATCCATCGTGAGGAAAAAAACAATTGGCCCTGCAACGACTGGGAAAGCTCCCATCGTGCCTGCTACCTCAGTTCCCCAGCGTTTGCCGGAAAGGGTAATGATAAGAATAAAAAGCGGGACAGTGATGAGTTTAAATAATAGCAAAGTGGCCTCGAATGTCAAAGAATCATGACCATCATAAGCCAATGTTTACAAAACTATGTAAAAATAGTTTATTGAACATAAAGTGCATCGTTTTATGTTAATTAACATCATTAGCTAGTGGCAATCTATTCAACTGCATATTAGTTTTGCTTCCTAAGAAGCTTTTACACCTTAATAGGAAGAAAAAATGAAAAAAGAAACTCAGGGTATGCTCATCGGTCTCGTTGGGGTGGTCATTTTTTCACTGACTTTGCCTATCACTAAGCTAGCTGTAGAAGTATTTAGTCCTGGCTTTGTTTCTTTTGGTAGGGCAACTCTTGCTGGCCTTGCAGGACTAATTTATATTTACTTTCAAAAAGCCCCCTTACCTTCTTTACAAACTATAAAAAGGCTTCTTTGGATTGTCATTGGCGTCGTTATTGGATTTCCGTACTTAATGACCTTGGCGATGGCAAATGGTAGCTCTTCACATGGCGGTATTATTTTAGGATTTATGCCTTTGCTAACCACAATCGTCGGAGTCATAAAATTTAAAGAACGTCCTTCCAAGGGGTTTTGGTTTGCTTCCATGTTGGGCACCAGTCTAGTTTTGACATATGCCTTAATACAGGGATCTGGTAGTCTTTCTAAAATGGATTTTTTATTAGTGGGCGCTGCTGTGCTTTCTGCAGTTGGATACGCTGAAGGTGCGGAGCTGTCACGCATCATGAGTCCAAAACTGGTGATTTCTTGGGCTGTTGCTATTGCACTCCCTTTAAATGCAATAGTCGCCTTTTTACATTTAGAGCCATCATATTCTCACGTCGATATCAAATACTTCCTAGCTTTTCTTTTCTTAGGATTATTCTCGATGTATATCGGATTTTTCTTTTGGTATGAAGGTTTAGCAATGGGCGGCATCTCTCGTGTGAGCCAAGTGCAATTGACGCAACCATTTATTATTTTGATATGCTCAAATCTACTTTTAGGCGAACAACTAGAAGCCATTAACTTTATATTTGCAGGGTTTGTCGTATCTTCAGTATTACTGGGTAAGCAAATGCTTGTGAAGCGTGATCACGTGTGATCTCTGATTTTAATCAAGAGATTTTGTTCACTCCCCAGCTTGTCTAGTAACGCTAAGCGTAAAGCCTCAGCTTTAAAATCCAAAAGACTGGGGTGAGAACCGTCTTGCCCTAAATGAATCACGTAAGTCCAAACCAAATGATCTTTAGCAGACTTTTTATAAAGGTCTATTACTTTACGCATAGATTATGCAGCATAAGTTTATTCTGCAGCAGTTTCTGTAGGTGCAGCTGATTCAGTGACTATCTTAGCTGGTGGGCGTTGTGCCATAGCTCTTTTGATTTTCGCTTGCTCTTTAGGCTTAGTAGATTTTTGTAATAAAGTGCCTAACTGATCAAGGTTTAGAGGACCTAATCTCGTCTTACCAGTTTTAGTTAACATCGAGTTATTTTTACGATTTTTTTGATTTTGGCCAGTTGCCATCAAATACTCCAATAATAATTTGATTTTTTACGGGAGCATAGCTCGAATAAGAACCCAATATTGGGCACAGGATCGTGATCAACACTTATGATACCTTTAATTGCTTAAAAAAACTATTAAAACCTGTAAAACAATAAGAAACATAACTACTTCTATATAATTGGAAATATGGATATTAAGAAAATTTCATTGGCATTTTTAGGTCTCGGACAAGAGCTTCGTTATCGGGTATTTCGCCAAATTGTAAAGTCCGGGATCGAGGGAGTCCGTCCCAGCGAGATAAAGGCTATGGTCAAAATACCTCAGGCAACTTTAAGTTTCCATCTCAAGCAATTATTAATTTCAGAACTAGTAAGAGTAGAGCGAAGAGGCACTAGCTTGTTTTATACCTGCAATAATGAATTACTTAAAACTATCCATCAAGAAGTCCGCAGTATGATTAGCCAAGATGATTTAGAAAATAACACTGTTTTAACAAAACCAAGAATTAAGATCAAAATGCAAGAACAGCCATAAAAATAATTTTTTAAATAATGTAAAAAATAAATATTAAAATTCAAAAGCATAATATATGTCATCCTTTAAAAAAAACTTCGTCCCCTATTTAGTAGCGACGACTTTTTTTATGGAAACTCTTGATAGCACGGTAATTACTACGGCGTTGCCTATGATGGCTCAGGACTTTAATGTAAACGCGTTGGATGTAGGAATTGGAATTACTGCCTATTTATTAACCTTAGCTGTCATGATCCCAATAAGTGGATGGTTAGCGGATCGGTTTGGGGCGAGAAATATATTTACATTAGCAATCATAATTTTTACCGCAGCTTCGGTATTGTGCGGGATTAGCGAAAGCCTCAATTTCTTTATATTTGCAAGAGTATTACAAGGTATTGGTGGTGCATTGATGGTGCCAGTCGGCAGAATTATCGTATTAAAGAACACACCAAAAGAAGACATCATGTCTGCAATAGGACTAATCACATGGCCCGCTTTAATAGGGCCGGTCGTGGGACCAGCTGTTGGAGGATTATTTACCACCTACGCTAGTTGGCATTGGATATTTTTTATTAATGTACCCATCGGGATCATAGGCATCGTGTTAAGTTTGCTATGGATTGAAGGAGGACAGGAAAAAATAAAGTCGCCATTAGATGTCAAGGGATTTATCTTGAGTGGAATGTCACTTTCAAGCCTGATTTACGCCATTGAATTATGTAGACATATTCAAGAGGACTATCCATATATTATTGGCTTTTTAATGTTTGGACTAAGCATTGGATACTTAGCCGTGAGACATTTCAACCGAACGGCGCACCCGATGATCGATTTATCTTTGTTGAAGATACCAACTTTTAAATCTACGTTAATAGAGGGAAATTTGTTTCGTATGGCGTTACATGCGATTCCATTTTTAATCCCACTTTATTTACAGCTTGGTCTAGGAATAGATCCTTTTCAGGCAGGTCTTATAGTCATGAGTATTTTTGTGGGTAATTTAGCAATGAAAGCGATTACTACACCTATATTGAATCATTACGGATTTAAAAAGGTCATGATGGTAAATGGTTTTGTGATTATCTTAACGATTTTATCGTGTGCATTTATTACTTCAAACATACCTATTTGGATCATCATGATCTTCTTATTCATTAACGGCTTAGTCAGGTCGATGCATTTCACTGCCGTCAATACTTTAGGACTTGCAGATGTACCACAAGATAAGTTAGGGTCAGCATCATCCTTGGCGAGTACTGGTACTCAGCTTAGTATGGCTTTAGGAATTGCGGTAGGCTCACTAGCGTTGAGTTTGTCAACGATGATCAATCAAGGGGACGTTAACGCCCCAAGTATTAACGATTTTCGCTTATCCTTTTTACTCATTTTGATATTACCAATATGGGGTTTATACCAACAACAAACAATGAGTAAAGATGCTGGTGACAACATCAGAAAGAAATAAAATCTGACTAGAATAAACAAAAAATAGAGTATTCTAGAGCGAATAAAAGATAATAAAAATTGTTTTACAAGAAACAGTAATATGAAAATACTATTTATCGGAATTGGGAAAATGGGCTTGCCTATGGCGACGCATTTGCTCAAATCCGGATATACAGTCAAAGTGATCGATTTAAATGAAAAACAAATTGAACTTGCAAAAGATGCTGGACTCAAAGAGGGTCAAGAAAACGATTATTTAGAGGCAGATTGGATTATTTCGTCGATGCCAAATGATGCGGCATTTCTAGAAATAGCAAAACATATTAGTCAAATATTAAAACCGGGCACACGGTATATCGATACTAGTACGATTTCAATAACGGCTTCTAGCGAGGCGGAAAAATCTTTTGCAAAGAAAAAAATCCAATATCTGCGCGTCGCTGTTTCAGGAAATAATCATATGGCACAAGCCGCTCAACTCACAATCTTAAGTTCTGGGCACCGCCATCTTTATGATCAAGCCCTACCAATCTTAGGGTGTTGGGGTCCGAAAATCATTTACTTGGGCCTTCAAGAACAAGCCAGACTCATGAAGTTGGTTGTGAATTTAATGATTGCGCAAACTAGCGCAATGTTGGCTGAGGGGTTAACTTTAGGACGTCTTGGCAACCTTGATTGGGAGGATATGTGGGAGGTCATTACCAATAGTGCCGTTGGTTCCCCCATCATGAAAGCAAAGATGGCTCAATTAGGTAAACCCATTGGAGAGCGTGATTTTTCGCCAACCTTTACTGTGACGCAAATGATGAAAGATTTAACTCTCATTATGCAGGCAGGAAAAGAGTATGGAGCACCACTGACGCAAATGCAGATGACTTTTGATTGGATGCAAGAAGCAACGCAAGATGGCGAGGCAGATTTAGATTATGCTGCCATCATCCACGTATTAGAGAGAAAAGCAGGACTAGGTAGTTAATTTCATGAATCAACTTTGGAGATTTTAGTATGGCGCAGAAAATTGGATGGATTGGCTTAGGTCGTATGGGTGAGGCAATGGTTAAGAGATTAACGCAAGCCGGCTATGGGGTAGATGTTTGGAATAGAACACGAAGTAAGGCAGATCCTTTAGCAGAATACGGCGCCACCGTTGTTGACAACATACTCGACTTAGCGGGATGTGAAACTGTAATCACAATGGTTTCAACCACGAAAGATTTAAAACAAGTTTTATTTGGTGAAGGCGGTTTAGTGACAACAGGTACTAAACCTAAAGTTGTGGTGGATAGCTCTTCAATCTCTCAAGAAGGTTCTGCGGAAGTACGCAAACAATTAGAGTCATTAGGGATTGCTTATTTATGCGCTCCAGTTTCAGGCAATGCCAAAGTGGCTAAGGCAGGTAAATTACTGATGGTCTCATCAGGCCCAAAAGATTTGTATGACAAGGTAGAGCCATACTTTAAGGCAATATCCAGAAAATGTATGTGGATTGGAGAAGGCGAGTTAGCACGTGTATGGAAGATCGCGCACAACACGATGTTTGGGGTGGTGATTCAAAATCTTTGTGAAATTACAGTTCTTGCTGAAAAAGCAGGAATTCCGCGTCATCTTTTCTTAGAAAGTATTAATGATTCTGTTTTAGGTTCCATGTACACGCGTTATAAGACTCCTGTGCTCACGAATCTAAATTTTGAACAGGTGACGTTTACGCCAGAACTTTTATTAAAAGATATGGATCTTGGAATGGCTGCAGCTAAAGCGCATGGAGTAGCCATGCCATCTGCCGCAGCTACGCGTGAGTCAGTTGCACGTATGATTGGCCGTGGTTATGGCGATATTGATTTTTCTGCACTGTTAATTGAAACGGCAAAAGATGCTGGATTAGAACTTAAGTCAGAAAATAAAACCATCAGCGATGGCCTTGAGGCGCAGTAAAAATGAAAAAAACATTAATCCGTGGAGCAACCATTGTTACGATGGATCAGCAAGGCGATTTATTTGATGCTGATATTCTGATCAAAGGCTCAGAAATACAAGAAATTGCCCCACGCATTGATGTCACCGCAGATCAAATCATTCAAGGATCAGGATATGTTGTAATACCCGGTTTAATTAATGCCCATATGCATACATGGCAAACTGCCTTAAGATCTGTTGCATCGAATTGGACTTTACTCGAATACTTTCAAAAAATGCATTCGGGATTAGCAAAGGTATTTACCCCAGAAGATTTATATATTGCTACGAAAATGGGGGCATTGAATCAAATTAATTGTGGCACAACCACTTTAGTCGACTGGTGTCATAACAATAAAACCCCTGAACATAATGATGCTGCTATTAAAGGACTTCTCGAGTCTGGTATACGTGCCGTATTTTTTCATGGCACCCCAAAGCCAGAACCCAAAGAGGGAGAGACACCTTTTTGGGAGTTGCCACATCCGCGAAAAGAGCTTGAACGACTTATATCTACTTATGGTAGCCGCGATTTAATGACGATTGGTACAGCAATCTTAGGCCCGCATTATTCAACCTTAGACGTTGCCCTGCATGATTTTATGATGGCAAAAGAGTTGAACATAATAGCCTCAATGCATCAGGGGGGCGGCCCAGCTAGAACGCCTGAAGGATGGGAGATCTTGGAGGCAAAAGGTTTACTCGGTCCTGCCATTAATATTGTCCATGGTCATGCACTCAGTGATACACAATTAAAAAGATTTTGTGATTTAGGCATGACGTTTTCTGCAACTGCCGAAAGTGAGATGACGCAAGGTCACGGCCATCCATTAACTGGACGATTGCGAGATTTTGGTAAAGCGCCTTCTTTGGGTGTCGATTTAGAAAGTGTCTGTGGTGGCGAAATGTTTATTCAGGCGCGCATTGCTCTCGGTATTCAACGCAGTTTAGATAATGTCGATTACCGTCACAAGCATGGCACGATACCATCAACAAGTACGATTTCAACACGAGAAGCTCTTCGGTGGATAACGATAGAAGGTGCAAGAGTTATCGGTCAGTTAGATCGATTAGGCACTTTACGAGCAGGCAAGCAAGCGGATCTCGTGATGATTCGTTGTGGTGATTTAAATATGCAACCGATGAATGATCCGGTAAGTGCCGTAATTATGCAAACGAGTTTAGCTAATATTGAAAATGTGATGGTTGCAGGAGAATGGAAAAAGAAAAATGGTCAATTGGTAGATGTTGATTTAAAGCCGCAAATAGAAGCATTAAATGTGTTAGCAATAAAAATTACCCAGGCCCTAGGCCTTTAATTAAAGGAGAGACGAGATGAAGCAAAGCCTTAAGAAATTGTATTTATGTATGCAGTTAATCGTAATCATGATTTTAGCTGCAGTTGCCCCAACAGCATTTTCACAAACCTATCCAAATAAACAAATTCAATTTGTTGTTGCATTTACGGCTGGTAGTGCGACAGATATTATTGCCCGTGCAATGGCAGATGTCATCAGTAAAAATATTGGACAGACTATTGTGATTGAAAATAAACCTGGAGCTGGGGGAACAATCGGTGCAGCTCAGGTAGTGAGAGGGGAGGCTGACGGCTATACTTTTTTAGTGCACTCTTCAGGCCACGCTTTAAATCCATTTATTTATAATAATTTACCCTATGACACACTGAGGGATTTAAAGGGTGTAGCAGTTATGGGAGCAACACCTAATGTCTTAGTAGTCTCTGCTGATAAGCCATGGAAAAATGTAGCGGACTTGGTAGCTGCTGCAAAAGCGAAGCCTGGTACTTTGAATTACGCATCCGCAGGTGTTGGTAGTGGAACGCATTTAAATGCTGAAAAATTTAATATAGCTGCCAAAATAGATGCATTACACATTCCTTTTAAAGGCACTCCTGAGGCTAACGCCGATGTGATTGGAGGTAGATCCGATTGGGTTTTCTCGCCATTAGGTGCGGCAATTTCTTTGATTGAAAGTGGCAAACTCAGAGCCTTAGCAGTAAGCCCATCCCAAAGATCGCCACTACTGCCCAATGTTCCTACAACTCTTGAGGCAGGTATTCCAGACTCTGACTTTGTCCTGTGGGTAGGCCTACTTGCGCCATCAGGGGTTCCTGCGCCAATTATTAAAAAGATGAATGAAGAGGTTGCAAAAGCTGTTCAAAGTAAAGAAGTTAAAGAGCGATTTCTCAAATTAGGTGCACAGCCAATGATCATGTTTCCGGAGGCGTTTGATACGTATATTAGAAATGAGATGGTTTCTGCTTATCGAATTAGTAAGTCCGCAAAACTTAGATAAGAAAAAACTCACTTTTAAAATAAGGTTGATTTTTATCAACCTTATTTTTTGTCGGAAATCCAAAAAAGGATATTTTCAAGTCGTGTAATATGTAAAAAAAGATGCATCGCTATCACTATAGATAGTTTCATAAAGGCATCAAAGTAGATTCGCCATTTTCACTGCCCCTACTTTGAGGATTTTTTATGAATAAATTAACGCATCATCCCTTCATTATTTTTTTTCATTGGCTGACATTTGGGCTGATGTTACTTGCCCTTTTCTTTATAGAGTTTAAAAACTTACTATCTAAAGATAATCTTTGGCATACCATTTTCATTGATTACCACATGATAATTGGCCAAATCATTTTGCTTGTGGTCGTATTAAGAATGATTACAAAATTGAGAGTAATTAATCCGATTGAGCAGGAAAAAACACTGAGTAGAAAAATTAAAAAAATCATTCACGCGCTGATATATGTTTTTATGCTGGGTTTGCCGATCACAGGATTATTATTGGTAGGGCTTTCAGGAGCGTCAATACCAATGATTGGGACTTTTCTCAATACATTCATTACAGAAAACCGAGTACTACATACAAGTTTTCAATACATTCATATTTATTTGGGTAGGGCAATCTATTGCATGGTAGGTGCACATATCGTCATGGCTGTTGGAAAAAAGTATCTATTGAAAGATAGAACTCTCATGCATTTCTTACTGAGTAAGGCAACAAGATCACATTAAACATCTTGCAGTAAAGAGCGAGATGACTTAGGACGTAGACGTACTAAGTCATATACACTTAAACAGGTTTTGCGAATCGCAATAAGTCTGGGATATGCTGAAGATTTTTTAAATCCCAGCACTTTGCAATCAGGGAGCTAGTTTGCGACACACCAATGACAGGAATACTTAAATTACTAAACTTTTCATTCAAATGCTGATCAGTCATGGGATTTTTAACTGAGCCAATGGCATGCTCAACAAAGACATGGATTTTTTTACCGTCTTTGAGAATCGCTGTGACATCAGCTGAAGCTTCATCAATAGAGTTATCAACAGTCGCGACTACCTTTGCGCGTAAGGCAACCATTTCAGGGCTTTGAACGACCTCATCATGGTATTGATCTTCTGTCGCTTGCCCATAAACGATGCCGCATGCACAACCGTGATAAACACTAAACTTACCTTCAAGACCATCTTTAGGCGTTTTCTTACCGGTAAGCTCTAAAACTAAAGAGTGGGCTTTAAGTTCAAGGCGCTCTAAGTTATCTGCAGTGACACCTTGATTGCGCAGTTGTACACAAGCATCAATACTTGGATGAATCACAATGCCGCATGCAAATGGCTTATAGGTATTTAAAGAAATCTCAAAACGCACACCGAGTTCTTGTGTGATTTCAGACCAATCATACTTTGTAGAAACAGTTTGAATCATGCCACGTGGAGCTTCAAGAGCTTTTAAGCTTGCAGTAAAACCATGCTTTGCCATCAGTGCGGATGTCAGGCCAGCTTTCGCAGCGCCACCTGGATGAAAAGGTTTGGTCATGGTGCCAAACTGCTCCCGAAAACCGATAGGTTGTGATGCGGCAATACCTAGGGCCATCGTGGTTTGATGTTCAGATAGTTTTAAAAGTCGGGCACATGCTGCTGCAGCGCCAACCGTTCCGGTTGAGCCAGTAATATGCCAGCCACGATCATAGTGATTCGGATACATCGCATTACCGATTCTGCAAGAGACATCAATTCCAATTACCAGCGCATCAATCAGATCTCTCCCAGAAGCACCGATTTTTTCCCCTAAAGCTAGAATGGCGGAAGCAATTGGTCCTGCTGGATGGATGATTGTTTTTAGATGTGTGTCATCAAAATCGAAAGTGTGTGAGCTAATACCATTAATGAGAGCGGCGCTTGCCATGTCTACTTTTTCAGAGCGCCCCAAAATACTGGCTTGCTCAGCAGTCTGAAACTCATGCATAGCAGCTAGTGTCGCCTCAACACTTTCATGCTTGGCAGCACCAACAGCACAACCCACCCAATTCATAAAGGTACGATGTGCCTCATGATCCACAGAAGCATCCCAGCCTTTGGACGGATGCGAACTGATAAATTTCGCTAAAAGTTGAGTGACAGGGGGAGCATGATGATCTGCGTTTACTTGTGTATTGATAGCCATATTGAATTAGTCGAGTTGAATGTTACGGTCTTTTGCAATTTTGCTCCAACGAGCAATATCATCTTTGATATATTGGCTTAATTGCTCGGGGCTCATTGGCATCGTTTGAATAGCCTCACCTGATAAACGCTCTTTCAGGTCAGGGCTTTGAATGGCTTTATTTATCTCAGCATTTAATTGCGTCACAATAGCTGCTGGCATATTTACTGGGCCTGAAATTCCGTACCATTGAAGCCCTTCATAACCATCATAACCAAGTTCTTTAAAGGTTGGAACGTCTGGAATCAAAGCATTTCTTCTTGCCCCTGTAACTGCGATTGGACGTACTTTACCTGCTTTAATATGTGGAAGTGCAGCTGCTAACCCAGGCATCATTGAGATGGTTTGACCACCCAAAATATCAGTAAACGCTGGGCCAATCCCTCTATAGGGAACATGGGTGCTTTCGAAACCTGCTTGTATTTTAAATTGCTCCATTGATAAGTGAGTCAAAGTCCCTTGACCAGCTGAACCATAGTTCATTTTGCTAGCATTGTCTTTTGCGTATTGAACAAACTCTTTGACATTTTTGATAGGTAATCCATTCGAAACTATAAATACGTTGGGGGTTCCACCAACCATAGCAATAGACGTAAAGTCTTTGATTGCATCATAGGGAAGTTTTCTCACGGCAGGGTTGGTGCCATGAGTGCCGACATAGGACAAAATCAGGGTGTAGCCATCGGGTGCTGAACGTGCTACTTTTTGTGCGGCAATAGAACCTCCGGCGCCGCTTTGATTATCAACAACAAAGCTTTGACCAAGAGATTTTGTCAGGCGTTCTGCGACAGTTCTAGCCACCAAATCAACACCACCACCAGGAGCAACAGGTGCGATGATGGTGACAGTTTTATTGGGATATTCAGCTGCCTGTGCGGTAAGGAAAGAAAGCCCTAGCAGGAATGAAAAAATAATTGCTGTGCGACTACGGTACCATAAAGACATAATAAAGATCCTTAAAAAGTTGAACTAATTTACGATAATTACAATATTAACAGGTGATTAAAAAAGATGATTTTATCAATTTGAGTAGTTTCTGTTCAAAAGATTCATTACAAAGCAAATATTAGAACAAGCTAATCACATTTAGAATATTCTTTATGCCGTAAACGAAGAGGCAGTCGATTAAATACAAAAAAATTGAGCCTCAGCAATCACTAGCTTATTGAGCAAAGTCTTTTTGAAAAACCAGTCCAGCATGCTCTCTTAGAGCATGAAACTCGACATCTTTCCAAAGTTGTTGGGCAACCTCAAGTTCTGATTTGTGGGTAGCCAAAAACACAGGTGCCCCAACAACATCTTCACTCATACGGTGGGAGTTTTCCTGAATAAATTTTTTCATCATGATTGGATCTTTACAGCTAATCCAACGTGACAAGGAATACCTAGCGGGCAGTAATCTGACCTCAGCGTTATATTCACTTTTTAGACGATGAGCCACAACTTCAAACTGTAATTGCCCAAAGGCGCCTAGTAACATTTGGGTGCCGACCAGAGGTTTAAATACTTGAATAGCCCCCTCTTCGCCCAATTGCATTAAACCCTCGCGTAACTGTTTTGTGCGCAGTGGATCAGCAGTTTCTACTAATTTAAAAATTTCAGGGGCAAAGAATGGTAAACCTGTAAATTGTAATTTTTCACCCTCAGTCAGAGTATCACCAAGCTGTAAAAGACCATGATTTGGAATACCAATAATATCTCCAGGAAAGGCTTCATCTAGGATATCTCTTCTTTGCGAAAGAAACGAAAGGGCATTATTAGTTCTAATTTCTTTACTGTTTCTGGAAATCTTCAGGCGCATCCCTCTTTCAAAATAACCTGAACAAATCCGTAAAAAAGCAACGCGGTCACGATGCGCAGGGTCCATATTGGCTTGTATTTTAAAGACTACTGCAGAAAAGTTCTTTTCAGAGGGAAGGACTTCTCTCTGAACCGTAGGTCGAGATTTGGGGGCTGGAGCTAATTCGACAAGAGTATTCAGAATTTCTTGCACACCAAAGTTATTAATTGCTGAGCCAAAAAAGACAGGTGACTGTCTTCCAGCTAAAAACTCATCTAGGTCAAAGCCGGGCATGGCCCCTTGAACTAACTCGACCTCCGATAAAGCCGTCGATAAGGACTCTCCTAGGCGCGCTGTTAAGTCAGGATCATGAATGTTGATGCGTTGGTCTATATTGATATCAACGCGATCTTCACCCGCTTTAAACATGCGCATCGCTTCTTGTTGAATATCGATTACACCAGCAAATGACTTACCCATCCCAACGGGCCAAGTCATTGGAACAACGGACATTCCCAATGCCTCCTCGATTTCATCCATCAGATCTAAAGGACGTTTCACTTCCCGATCTAACTTATTAATAAAAGTAATAAGAGGGGTATTTCTAGCGCGGCACACTTCGATCAGTCTTCGCGTTTGAGACTCAACACCATTAGCAGCATCAATAACCATCAACGCAGAGTCTACGGCTGTTAAAACACGATAAGTATCTTCAGAAAAATCTTGGTGACCTGGAGTGTCTAAAAGGTTAATGATGCAATCGCGATACTCCATTTGCATCACAGAGCTTGCTACAGAAATCCCTCTTTGTTTTTCAATTTCCATCCAGTCTGAAGTTGCATGACGCGATGCTTTTCTGGCCTTGACACTACCTGCAATTTGAATAGCACCTGCGTAAAGGAGTAATTTTTCAGTAAGCGTGGTTTTTCCCGCATCTGGGTGAGAGATGATCGCAAAACTTCTTCTGCGAGAAACCTCATGAGCGATTATTTCGACGGGGGGAGAGTATGTCATATCAATCAAACAAAACAGACGCTTATCTAGTCTGTAAACAATAAAGAGAGATTATAGTCTTTCTAGCAATTCAAATATAAATACCTAACAAAATTCATGTATAAATAACATTACATTACATGCAGTTGATCTCGAAGAACCCATCATGCAAAAAAGAATTATGTGGCTTACTTTTTTTGTGAGTGCTTATATACCGTTGAATACAAACGCTGAAAAGGTGTTTAAGGATAATCCTTATACGATGTTTTCAGCAAAAGAAAATCATATGACAAATACGAATATTGAATGGCGCCCCGTAAAAGATATTCAGGCGGAATGCGAAAAAGAAAGCAAAAAACGTGGCTTTGGAGGCTTTGGTTATGCTGTAACGGCGTGTTCTTTTTGGAACACTGATGTATTTGGGAATCGTTGTTTAGTAATTACTTCTTTAAACTTAAATATGCATACATTAGGGCATGAAGTAAGGCACTGTTTCCAGGGCAATTATCACCCTTGAATCAAAAGCGGTAAGAAATTCCTGTCTTAAAAATAGAGGAATAGCCAGTATAGTGTTGATTCTCAAAGTTTTTGGCAACGCGTAGATAAGAAATACCAATGTCAATATTTTCCAAAGGAGAGTATGTGATTGCCCCCATTAAGAAATAGTTATATCGATGGTCATCTGTCATCATGACATCAGAAACTAATCCTATATCTAGCCCGATATGAAATTGGCTGGTGACATTCCAAATCGGTGCAAAAGAAAATTGAAGCAAATCGGTTCTAAAAGGTGTGAACTCACCTGCAATAGAATGATTGGTGTTGTAAGGTTGATGTTGATAGGAAACATTAAATAGTAAAGAATAATCATTGCGATCATATGCACTTATCAAATTAAGGCCAAAGCCTGGCAAGGCCATTCCTACCCCTGCAACCTGTTGATTTTGTGTTGCAGGGAAATAAAAACTAGGCTTTACAGCAAAACTATAGCCATCTTTGGCGTCGCCATAAACCCGATATTTTGCACCAACCGTATAGTTAGTCAATGGTAAATAATCTCCTCTTGGAGAACTGTAATAAGTCATACCGAAACTAATTTCAGTATTATCAGAATATCCATAGGTATAACCGAAAGGAAAAGCAATCGCCCGATCCCTACCTACGAACTCTTCACCAGGGATATTAATATCGACGTAAGAATCTAAACGACTGTATCTAGCAGGCTCTGAACCGGGACTATTAAAAATATCGTAAAAATAAAAATCCAATTGATTTTTATTTTTTTGGACGGTTGAGGCATCATCTGTTAAAAAAGGCTCGTATGCAAAGGAGTAATTTGCAAGCAAAGCAAGAAAAGTAAAAAATATTTTTTTAAACATGAAATCAATATAGTACGTAATTATTTTAGTTTAAGAAACACACATGACAAATTTATGTAGAGGCTTATGAGGTACATGAAAAAATAAATAACGAATGCACTACAAATGAAATATATCTTTTATAGAATGAATCTTCCTAAACCACGATTGGAGAAGATATGAGTATATTTGGAAGAATTAAAGATAGTATTTTTGGAAAAAAAGATGATGCTGGACAAGGTGGTCAAGCTACTGATGCCGCTAAAGCTGCAGCAGCAATTTCACAAGTGGATGTAGAAGCAATTTTGGCTGGTTTAGCCGCTAAGTCTGGACGTCCTAGTAACTGGAAAACTTCGATTGTTGATTTAATGACATTGTTAGATTTAGATAGTAGCTTAGCGCACCGCGTTGAATTAGCTAAAGAATTGGGCTATACAGGTGACACCAACGATACAGCGACAATGAATGTTTGGTTAATCAAACAAGTAATGACAAAGTTAGCTGAAAATGGCGGTAAGGTTTCAGCAAACTTAATGCAGTAAGAGATAGTAAAGATGATCCCTCGCAAGCCTGTGAGGGATTTTTTTGCCGAAAAATCAGGGTTTTTGGGTGTATGATGAATAAGTCTGATTAAGGGGGCAACGCAATGTTATTTAATTCCAACTTCCTAAGTGAAAGTATTCAACTCTCTGTAGCGCCAGTTTTTTTATTGACTGCCGTTGCTGGAATGATTGGCGCCCTAACACAGAGAATCGCCCGTGTGATTGATCGTTCACGAGCTCTGCAGTTTGAAATTGTGAGTGAAAAAGATGCTGAGCATCAAATCGTCTTAAAAAGATTTCATGAAGAAGAATTAACTTACCTCTCTAAAAGAGCGCATCTTGTAAATATATCTATGGCTTTACTCGTCCTTTGCGCTATTCTTATCGGGCTTACAATTTTAGAATTATTTTTTGCTAAAACAATTGCCGGCAAAATGAGTATCTCGAATTATGTTTTGTACACATTTATTGGTGGGATCAGCAGTTTTATTATGGCCTTAGTGTGTCTTCTTGGTGAGGTCTTCATTGCATCGCATTCGGTACGCATGAAACCTGAGTTTAAAAACCCAACGCCAAGCAATAATCGATATTGAGAATTATTTATTGAATGAACTGATCTACTTTGAAAAGTACCAGTAAGCCTAAAACTGCAAATATGCCAGCTGCAATCAGATGAATCAGCCTAAGTGGGAGGCGCTTGGCAAAAGAGCTGCCTAAAAAAACAGCAGATACATCGGCAAGCATCATACCTAAGGTAGTCCCAAAAACCACTGTAATAGGAGCACTATAGTTAGCAGCTAAGGCTACGGTCGCAATTTGTGTTTTATCACCAATTACAGCCAAGAAAAACGTCACTAATGTAGTGATAAAAACACCATAACGTGCGATATTGGGCTGATCTGTATCGTCTATCTTGTCGGGTATCAAAATCCAAAAAGCCATGCCTAAAAAGGATAGGCCCAGTAACCATCGCAACAACTCCGGGCTTAGTATGGATGTAATCCATGTTCCAAGGGCACCGGCAAGACCATGGTTAAGAAGTGTGGCAATCAGAATGCCAAGAATAATAGGGATTGGTTTTTTAAATCTTGCAGCCAATAAAAAAGCAAGTAGTTGTGTTTTATCACCCATCTCTGCAAGTGTTACAACACCGGTACTGACCATCATCGCCTCAAAATTCATGAACGACTTTTCCTAGGACTTAAAAACCATACAGCACTTAAGAGGCTTATGAATACCCCAAAAAAAAGTAGGGACCACATGGGTACTGATAAAAAAAGGATCGGTGGAAGAGGCATAGTACAAAAACCATCCGCTTTAAAAAAAGAGGGGAATGCATGAACGATTGGTAATTGATTAATCCAAACCTCGAGTGGATCTAGCCCGCAGGATACGGCTGGGTGCGCAATCACCCATTGTTGCCAGAGAGCAATAGCAAGCCCTATGACAGCAAAACTTAAGGCTGAATAATGAAAGAAGCGCTTAAAAGAATAAAATGATAGGGCACAAAGAGAAAAAAGGGCTATCATCAAAAAAGCTACTCTTTGAAAAATACAAAGAGGACAGGGGGGATAAAGTACTCCCAACCAACCTTGATGTTGAATCCATAATGCGAACGCAAGCAAGAAACTGCAAATTAGGAAAAGAGTTAAATAGAATTTTTTAGACATATATCAATCATAAAGTGATTTTATGGATTACATGGAAGTCAAACTTTAAAACAAGCTTGTTATAGTAATAGAAACTGAGGAGAAAATGATGTCAAGAATTTTAGGAAAATTATTCTTATTTTTAGTGATCATAGCGTTGCTATTTGCGCTATACACATGGATCACGTTATCTTACTCTTATGCTGAGGGTAGTCGCGCTGGTTTTTTACAAAAATTCTCGAAACGAGGTTGGGTATGTAAAACTTGGGAAGGTGAGTTAGTCACTGGAGGCATGTTAGGTAATCAAGAAAAATTTAATTTCTCCGTAAGAGATGAGAGTTTGGCAAAAATCATTGCATCAAATATTGGGAAAAGAGTGGAAATCGAATATGATCAACACGTCGGTGTGCCCACCAACTGTTTTGCTGAAACAGAATATTATGTAAAAAATATCAAAGCAGTACCCGATGTGCCAAGTGAATTACTACAAAGAGTACCGCCGAATAATTAAAGGATTAAACCCAGTATAAAAATGTCGCCCGAGTGGCGATATTTTTTTATTTAACCCCCTGAAGTAGATAAAACAAGCCTAAATTAGAGATTAAACTCACAGAGCATTTAAAAATAAGGGTTTTCCTTAAATAAAACCTTTCACAAGTCCATAAAGTATAGTTAAAATGAAAGTGTATTAAATTTGTAATTATTAAGTTTTTATTTTTTAGTCATTTCATTTCAAGGAGCATAATTTGAACAAAGCAGAACTCGTCGCAGCTATTGCTGGGGAATCAGAATTATCTAAAGCTAAAGCTGAGCACGCATTAAATGCGGCATTAGATACTATCAAAAAAGCGGTTACTAAAGGCGATAACGTACAGTTAATCGGATTTGGTACATTTAGCTCAGGAAAGCGCGCTGCTCGTGTTGGCCGTAATCCTAAGACTGGTGAAGCAATCAAGATTGCTGCATCTAAAACAGTAAAGTTCTCTGCTGGTAAAGCATTTAAAGATAGCGTAAATAAGCGTAAGAAGTAATTTTGTATTTAACAACAAAAAAGCCCAACATTGATTGGGCTTTTTTGTTGTCTAAAGTGTTTAATTCTCTATGTTTAGGTTTGAATGAGTCTTTTACCGCGATTAATACTCATTAAGATACCAACCCCAAAGCCAAGCGTTGTCAAGGCAGTGCCGCCATAGCTAACAAACGGTAAAGGTACCCCAACGACTGGTAATAAACCACTCACCATCGCCATATTAACAAAGGCATAGGTAAAGAAAATGAGTGTGACTGATCCACCTAAAAGACGAGAGAATAAATTCGGGGCAGATGCCGCAATTTGAAGACCTCTTTGAATCAAAAGAAAAAACAGTATCAATAAGACTATGTTTCCAAAAAGCCCAAATTCTTCTGAGTAAACTGCAAAAATAAAGTCGGTATGTTTTTCAGGAATAAATTCTAGATGCGTTTGCGTACCTTTCATCCAACCCTTACCAAAAAAACCGCCTGATCCGATAGCGATCATGGACTGAAGGGTATGGAAGCCCTTTCCTAGTGGGTCTGAGCTGGGATCGAGCAAGGTACAAACGCGGTGCTGTTGGTAGGTTTTTAAAATTGGCCAAGAAACACCCTTAGCGCAAATCGTATCCCCAAAAATAATAATAAATATGACACCAATCACACCTAAAACTACGAAGGGTAAAATAAATTTCCAGGGTAAGCCAGCGAGTAATAAAACATAAAAACCAGCTGCAAAAACCAAGATTGCTGTACCTAGATCAGGCTGCCTTGCAATTAAAAGTGTAGGTAAAACCAGTAAGCTAAATGCAACGAAAAAATCAAATAATTTAATCGCCCCATCCTTTTTTTGAAAGTACCAGGCCAACATCATTGGCATAGCAATTTTCATAATCTCCGATGGTTGGATGACAATCCCAATATTTAACCATCGACGCGCGCCTTTTTTAATTAGGCCAAAAACAGCAACGGCAATCAGGAGGGCTAGACCTGCAAGGTATACCCAAACTGAGATTTTTTCTAGCCATTTAATCGGAATTCTGGATGTCACCCACATAATGAGTAGAGCAGTCAGCAGATTCCTCGACTGCTCCACCCAACTAACGACAGTTCCTGAGCTGGCTGATAAAAAAGTGACATTACCAACGACTACAAGACATAAAAGAATGATCGCCAGGCTTGGGTCTAAGCCTTGCCAAAAAAAACTGAGGCGTCGAATTATGGAGCGGTTTTCCATGCAGGAACTCCTTCGGGCCATTTATTAATCATTAAATAATCAAGAGTTTGTCTGGCAATTGGTGCGGCTGATGTTGCACCAAAACCGCCGTTCTCTACTACTAAAGCTAAAGCATACTTTGGCTTTTCTACGGGTGCGAAAGCAATATAAAGTGCATGATCTCTTTTAAACTCAGAAATTGCGGCGGCATTATATTGTTTACCATATAAATTAAATACTTGGGCGGTCCCCGTTTTACCCGCAACTGAGTATTTAACGCCAGCAAATGGCTCGCGTCCCGTACCCGTTCGATTAACTCCTACCATGCCATCATAGACGACATCCAAATTTTCTTTTTTGAAGTTTAAACGCCTTGTTTCAGAGGGAACGGTCAGAGTTTTTTGATGAGTGATAGGGTCTTCAATCATTTTGACTAAATGAGGCTTCATGATCACGCCTCGATTGGCAATAATGGAAGTCGCTTGAGCAAGTTGCAAAATCGTATATGTGTTGTAGCCTTGTCCAATACCGATAGAAATCGTATCGCCATCATTCCACTTTTGTTTTGCTGGATCAGAAAAGAACGTTTTTTTCCATTCTTTAGAGGGCAAGATTCCTTTTGATTCACCATTGATATCGATACCAGATAATTGACCAAATCCAAGTTCTTTCATAAATGAGCTGATAGCGTCAATACCCATATCTCTTGCTAAAACATAATAGTAAGTATCGCAAGACACGGCAATGGATTGACGCATAGTAACAAAACCATGACCATTAACAGCATCATCCCGGAAAATTGTATTTCCAAATTTAAAAAACCCGGGATCGCTAATACCTTGATCTGGTGTTCTGAATTTTCCTTCTAAAGCGGCCAGAGCCATAAAGGGCTTAAAGGTGGAAGCTGGCGGATAAATTCCTTTTAAAGGCCGATTATAAAGGGGCTTTTCAAGCGACTCATTGAGTATTTTCCATAAATCGGCATCGATGCCATCAACAAAAGCATTGGGATTAAATGTTGGCATAGAGACAAAAGCTAAAATATCGCCGGTACTGACTTCAATGACAACAGCGGCGCCCCTGCGCTTCCCGTAAAGTTGTTCCATTAAATACTGCAATTTAATATCAACTGCTAAAGATAAATTAGAGCCCGCAATAGGCGGTGTTGAAGATAAATTACGCACAACGCGACCACCTGCAGTAATTTCAACCTGGCTGTAACCTACAGTGCCACGCAATTCTTTTTCATAACTTTGCTCGATGCCAATTTTACCAACGTGTTGAATGCCTTTAATTTTCATTGGCCGCAATTCATCAGTAGATAAATCGTCTTGTGATTCCTCAAGCTCAGACAATAATTTTTCACGATCTTTTTGTGAAACCTTACCTGTATACCCTAACAAGTGAGAGCCTAATTGTTGATAAGGATATTCACGGAAATACCTTACTTGAACCTCTACCCCTGGATAGGCAAATCTTCTTGCAAGAAATCGAGCAACTTCTTCATCATTTAAAAAGTTTCGTATTGGAATACTTTCTGTTTTCTTGGCACCTTGAAGTGTTCGGAAAAAGTTTTGTCGATCCTTCTGAGGAATTTTTAGTACGGTATTTAAGGAATCAACCAATCGTTCCATCGGTTGATTGACACCTGCAGGAGTGATTTCTAATGAATATGACGGAAAGTTTCTGGCAATCACAATACCATTGCGATCAATAATAAGACCACGCTGTGACTGCGTGGTAATTATTGCGATCCGGTTACTTTCTGATGCAGTGGAATATTTAGTGTGCTTTACTACTTGCAGCCAAAAAAAACGGCATAACAACAGCAAAAGACAAATCATAACAAACCATAAAGCGGCCTGAATACGGCTTTGAAAATTTTCTAATGAGGAATATGAGTCTTGACTAGTAGCCATAGGGTCTAAGCCATCAAGAAGAGTTTTGATTTAGAAAAGAAAGACGAGAGGAAAAAAATCTTTTAAAAATGGGCCATAAACAAACTTCTAAGAGGCTAGGAATCAATAAATAAGAAAGTTGTGCTTCTTGGCTTTTCCCCATGATCCATAAGATTAACAATAAAACAAAATTTGCAAAAAGAAAAATTTGTAACATAATAAAAATCTGACCTAAAGAGGTAGTATTCAAAAGTCGGCGCTGATTGTAAATAATTAAGAAACTGGTTGAAACGTAAACGATGGCATGCACGCCTAAAAATTGTGAAGTTTGAATATCCATCAATAAACCGAGTAAGAGTGCGACCAATAAATTAAGTTTCTCTGGAGCTTGGAGTACCCAAAAACATAGAACTACCAATAAAAAATCTGGCGCCCAAGAAGAGTTCCCCCAAGGCAACATATTTACAATGAAAGCAATAATCAAAGAAAAATAGGGGCTTGAAAAAAGTGAAAACTTTAATGAATTAAAGGCCATCAATTACCCCCTTTTTTTTGACGCAATCTGTTTTTTACAATTTCAGATTCAGTTGGAGTTGGTGCCGAAGAAATAGGTTGATAGAGCAAGACATTCACATATCGATAGTGGTGTAATTTAGCTAAGGGTTTACAAGAAATAATAGCTCCAGAATTTTCGGAAGAACGATCAATCTTACTGATGATGGCAACAGGAATCCCTGCTGGATAGGTTCCATCGATCCCTGATGTCACTAAATAGTCCCCAACATCAATATCAGCTAGATTATTGACATAACGCAACTTCAAGGGTTCAGCACGACCCACTCCAAATAGAGCGGCACGCAAACCATTCCTTTCAATCAGTACGGGTATAGCAAAATCACGATCTTCTAACAGAACAACTTCAGCGGAATTCTCAAATACCCTGACGACTTGTCCCATAATGCCGGCCTCAGAGCTTATTGGCATGCCTGTCTTAAGTCCATCTGCAAGTCCACGATTAATAATTAGCTTTTGAGAGCTAGGGTTAATGGGGTTAAAAATGACTTCTGCAACGATAGACTTTGGTGAAGTCTTTTGTTGGAGTGATAAAAGTTTTCGTAAATGTGAGTTTTCAGATTCTAAAACCTCAGCTTGGTTAGCTAAGAGTTTTAGGTTATCCATCTGGAGTGATTGCTCCTCCAGCTTTTTTTTCATCGAAGCACGCGTCTGAAAATAGTCAGAAGATAAATCTAAAAACTTTGCCGGTTCAGATAAAATTTTTTGAATGGGGAACAGTAGATTATTACCAATAGTTCTAATTTGCTCAGTCGCTTGCAACTTAAAATCGGCGAACAAAATTGCAATACTCAGCAATAAATAGAAAAACAACTTTAAGAAAGGTGCACCTTGATTAAATAAAGCCGGTGAGCTGCGAAACAATGTACACCCCAGTTGTTAAATTTGATTTACTCTTGGGAAAAGATACTACTTAATTTATCCATTCGCTCGAGAGCCATTCCAGAACCGCGGGCTACGCAAGTCAGAGGATCATCTGCAACGTGGACGGGCAAACCAGTTTCTTCCAATAAGAGTCTGTCTAAATCACGAAGTAGAGCACCACCACCAGTCAGCATCATGCCTCGTTCGGCGATGTCTGATGCCAATTCTGGAGGAGTTTGTTCAAGAGCTGATTTAACAGCAATTACAATTTGATTGAGCGGGTCAGATAAAGCTTCCAAGATTTCGTTACTAGTGACAGTAAAACTTCTAGGGATCCCTTCAGAAAGATTTCTGCCCTTGACTTCCATTTCACGCACTTCACTCCCTGGAAAAGCGGATCCGATAGTCTTCTTAATTAATTCAGCAGTTTGTTCACCAATCAACATCCCATAATTACGGCGGATATAGTTTGTGATGGCTTCATCGAATTTGTCACCGCCAACACGAACAGACCATTTATAGACCATACCACCTAGGGACATCACGCCAACCTCAGTGGTACCACCACCAATATCAATCACCATTGAACCTGAAGCTTCGGTAACGGGTAAACCAGCTCCAATAGCTGCAGCCATAGGTTCTTCAATCAGAAATACCTGAGAAGCTCCAGCACCAAGAGCGGATTCTCGAATGGCTCTTCTTTCTACCTGAGTTGAACCACATGGAACGCAAATAATAATGCGCGGGCTTGGTTTTAAAAATTTAGACTCATGAACCATTTTGATAAATTGCTTGAGCATTTGCTCTGTAATTGTGAAATCAGCAATCACACCGTCCTTCATAGGGCGAATTGCTTGGATGTTGCCAGGAACACGACCAAGCATTGCTTTTGCTTCATGCCCTACGGCTAGTATGGTTTTCTTACCATTTGTACCATCTTGGCGAATAGCCACAACGGAGGGTTCGTCGAGCACGATGCCTCGATCACGCATATAAATAAGAGTGTTGGCCGTGCCAAGATCGATTGCCAAATCGTTTGAGAAGTAACTACGGAAGAGTCCGAACATATGATTTTTAGAAGAGTATTAAAATTTACAATATAAACTAGTTATTTGATGATAGTACATATAATACTGCAAGCACGTTATGAATATTGAAGAAATTAATCATTTAGCCAAACTCTCCAGTCTAGAGCTGAGCATTGAACAAGCCCAGCAAATTTCTAAGGAGTTGGAAAATATCCTCAGTTTGGTAGATGAACTCCAATCTGTGGATACTGCGGGCTATGAACCACTGTTCCATCCAATTGCAATGATTGACTCGCTGAGCCAGTCGCTAAGGGCTGATATCGTCTCAGAGGGCAATGATCGTGCAAATAATATGTTGTCTGCACCGGTGAGTCATGAGGGACTATTTTTGGTGCCAAAGGTGATTGAATGAGTTGGCACAAAAAATCTTTAGTAGAACTATCAAAAGCTATTACCCATAAAGAGGTTTCGAGTGTTGAGCTCACCCAATATTTCTTGAATAGGATGGCACAGTTTAAGGGCCTAAACGCTTATTTAGATGTTCAGGAAGATTTGTCTTTAAAAAGTGCCAGCAATGCCGATGCATTGATTGCTAAAGGTTTAGGTGGGCCCTTAACTGGTATACCTGTGGCACATAAAGATGTTTTTGTCACGAAAAACTGGAAATCAACTGCCGGCTCGAAAATGTTAGAGAATTATTTAAGCCCATTTGATGCTCATGTGGTGGAGCTACTTGGAGTTAATGGCGCTGGAATGGTGTGTTTAGGAAAAACAAACATGGATGAATTTGCCATGGGTTCTTCCAACGAAAACTCTGCGTATGGACCGGCTCTGAATCCATGGAACGATCATTATGTCTCAGGAGGCTCCTCCGGAGGTTCTGCTGTAGCGGTTGCCGCTGGATTGGCGCCGATTGCTACGGGCACTGATACCGGGGGCTCAATTCGTCAGCCAGCGGCTTTTTGTGGCATTACGGGCATAAAACCTACTTATGGTTCGGTTTCGAGGTATGGAATGATTGCCTATGCCTCTTCGCTTGATCAGGCTGGACCTATGGGAAAGTCGGCGCAGGATTGCGCCATGTTATTAAATAGTATTTCGGGCTATGACCCTAGAGATTCAACATCATTGGCGAGAGAATCGATTAATTATCAAGGTTTAATCGGAAAAAATTGGTTACCTGATCAAGATTTTCCATTAACAGGATTAAAGATAGGCGTGCCGCAGGAGTATTTTTCTCAAGGATTGCAAGAGGATGTAAGGCAAGCTGTGCAAGAGGCTTTGAAAAAATTTGAAGATTTGGGAGCTATTTGTATTCCAGTGTCTTTACCTAAAACAAAATTATCTATACCGGTCTATTATGTTTTGGCACCTGCTGAGGCCTCGAGTAATTTAAGTCGTTATGATGGCGTGCGTTATGGATACAGGGCGAAAGAATACAAAGATCTCTCGCAAATGTATGAACGATCAAGATCTGAAGGTTTTGGTGCAGAAGTTAAGCGCAGAATCTTGATTGGTACCTATGTACTATCTCAAGGTTATTATGACGCCTATTATTTACAAGCGCAAAAAATTAGAAGAATTATTGCTCAGGATTTTCAAACAGCTTTTGTAACATGCGATGTCCTGATGGGCCCAGTAGCACCTCATGTGGCTTGGAAAGTAGGTGAAAAATCCAAAGATCCAACAGAGATGTATTTAGAGGATATTTACACCCTAAGCCCTAACTTGGCGGGTCTACCTGCCATGAGTATTCCTTGTGGCATGAGTCAAGATCATTTACCTATCGGTCTGCAAATCATTGGCAATTATTTTTCTGAGCCAAAAATGTTACAGATTGCAGATCACTTTCAGCGCAATACAACCTGGCATCAACTTCAACCCGCATTAAATAATCTCGCTGGAGCAAAAGTATGACACGGTCAAATTGGGAGGTTGTCATTGGTCTTGAAACGCATGCCCAACTGAGAACACACTCAAAAATATTTAGTGGCGCAAGTATCGCTTTTGGTGCTGAGCCCAACGTTCAGGCCTGTCCTGTTGATTTAGCTTTACCAGGCACATTACCAGTTTTAAATATTGAAGCAGTTCAGCATGCCATTCGCTTTGGTTTATCAATTGGTGCACATATTTCACCGGTCAGCATTTTTGCAAGAAAAAACTATTTTTATCCGGATTTACCAAAAGGCTATCAAATCAGCCAAATGGATTTGCCTGTAGTTGTGGGTGGATCTATACAGATTGAAGTTGATGGACAAATAAAGGCTATTCAGCTTACTAGAGCCCACTTAGAAGAAGATGCTGGGAAGTCTTTGCATGATGATTTTATGGGCTTACATGGTGAAAAATCGAGTGGTATTGATTTAAATCGTGCTGGGACGCCTTTATTAGAGATTGTGACTGAGCCTGTCATGCGAAGCGCCGCAGAGGCTGTCGCATATGCAAAAAAATTACATGCATTGGTCATGTGGATCGGTATTTGTGACGGCAATATGCAAGAGGGTTCTTTTCGGTGTGACGCTAATGTCTCTGTTAGACCTTTTGGGCAAGAAGAGTTTGGTACGCGTTGCGAAATAAAAAATCTCAACTCATTTAAGTTTTTAGAGGAAGCGATCCTGTATGAAGTGACAAGACAGATTGAGTTAATCGAGGATGGTGGAAAGGTCAAACAAGAAACCCGCTTGTATGATCCTGATCGACAAGAAACAAGAAGCATGAGGAGTAAAGAGGATGCTCAGGATTATCGCTATTTCCCAGATCCAGACTTATTACCTGTGCATATATCTGAGCAGATGATTGCCACAATAAAAGCAACGATGCCAGCATTGCCAGGCACTTTACGTGAGCAATGGCAAATTGCGTATAGCTTAAATGATTATGACGCCGCATTATTAACGCAAAATAAATCAACGGCAGATTTTTTTATTGAGTTGTTAACATTAATTCCAGATGATTTAGTTAAGCCGGCCGCAAACATGATGGCAGGAGATTTTGCTTCAGCGCTTAACCGCGAGGCTATTGATGCTTCTACGTCGCCATTGCGTCCAATACATCTTGCAAAAATTCTTCATAGGATTCAGGATGGGACTATCTCCAATAAGATTGCGAAAGATGTTTTTTCTATTTTATGGGAAAGAGGACTCGCAGTACCTTTAGGAAACAAAGAAGTGATTGATGCTTTGATTGAAGAAAAAGGTTTAAAGCAAATCAGTGATGAAGGCGCAATAGAAAAAATGATTGATCAGGTATTGCTTGATAATCCAAAATCTGTAGAGGAGTTTAAAAGCGGTAAGGAAAAAGCCTTTAATTCTTTAGTGGGTCAAATTATGAAGGCTTCCAAAGGTAAGGCTAACCCAAGCCAAGTCAATCAAATTTTAAAAGACAAATTAACTCAATAAGCTGGAAAAACTTATGGATACTGAATTAAATCAAGCACAAAAAGATCAAGAACATTTAGTCGCTCAATGGCTCTTATCGACACCAGGATTTTTTGATAGACATCCAGAATTATTAGCTCAAATTGAGCTTGCACATACACACAACGGTAAAGCAATTTCATTACAAGAAAAGCAAATGGCTTTATTGAGAAACCAAAATCGCGATTTAAATCAGCGTTTATCTGAGATGTTACGTTTTGGAACGGAAAATGATCGCACGCAAAGCTTAATGATTGATTGGATTGAGGGATTGTTAGTAACCAATCAACGCACCCAAGCAATAGAAAGCATTACGTCGGGATTAAATCAACTATTTGAGATTGGCAAAGTAGAAATTATTCCACTTGCGCAAGTATCCGAAAATCTCAATACACAACTTCAAAAAGCCACTATTTGCGGTGATATCAGCTTAGCTAAGGATTTAGTACAAGCTGACTCATTGTTGGAATCCGGAAGTATTGTTCTTACTCAGCTTAACTATCAAGATACGGCGTTAGGTGTTTTGTTAATGGCTAGTCCAAATCTCAATAAATTTACACCACAAATGGGATTGAGCTATGTTCACCAACTAGCACAAATTGCCGCTGCCGCTTTATACCGTTTTCGGGACGAGTAATGCAAAATACAACCACTAGGGCTTTCCTTGCGGTTGAACAATTTATTGAAGAGTTACGAGTAGTTCGCAAGTTATCTCCGCATACCTTAAAAGCATATCGGCAAGACTTAAAAACCCTGTGTAATTTTTCAACAGAATATCAACTAGACTTACATCAGATCAACAGTTCTCATACGAGGGGATGGGTATCTAAGTTACATGGTATGGGTAATTCGCCGCGATCGATCGCTAGATTACTTTCGGCGTGGCGTACATTTTTTGATTGGTTAGTCATGAGTAAAACCCAGCTCCTAATTGAGGAAATTACACTGAACCCAGTACAAGACCTTAGAGCTCCAAGAAAAGCAAAAAATTTACCGAAGGCTTTAAGTGTTGAATTTGTAATTGCCCTCATGGAAAAAGCGCATGCGGAGACAAAGCAGCAATTGCCGGAATCTCTCTTGTGGATTCTCCAAAGAGATCATGCTTTGGTCGAATTGTTATATTCCTCTGGGCTAAGAATTTCTGAGATTCTTGGGATTGATTGTTCTACTAATCGGGGATATACAAAAGAGTCATCTGGCTGGATCGCTTGGGAAAGTCAAGAAGTACATGTTTTAGGCAAAGGTAATAAACCTCGTATAGTTCCCATTGGTTCAGCTGCAATGGGTGCGTTGCAGCAGTGGTTTTCCATCTGGCAAACTATGTTGGATCAACAAAAGATCAGTGACGCCCCATTATTTATTAACGCAAAACTGCAAAGGTTATCGCCTCGAACAGTGCAAGAAAGATTGAAAGGGTTAGCAATGAGAGCCGGGCTTCCCG
The DNA here is from genome assembly GCA_040403635.1 of Polynucleobacter sp. Classification (GTDB taxonomy): domain Bacteria; phylum Pseudomonadota; class Gammaproteobacteria; order Burkholderiales; family Burkholderiaceae; genus Polynucleobacter. Next base: position 57,714 of record JBBAKF010000002.1, on the reverse strand, counting down.
TTCATGTACATCCGCACATGTTAAGACATAGTTTTGCTAGTCATGTCTTGCAGTCATCACATGATTTACGCGCCGTACAAGAAATGTTGGGTCATGCCAGTATCGGTAGTACGCAAATATATACGGCTTTAGATTTTCAGCAATTAGCACAAGTGTATGATTTAGCCCATCCAAGAGCAAAGGTAAATAAATAATTATGCAGGGAAGTATCTATTTAGAGGCAGGTAAAGATCATTCAGTTCTGCATCAACATCCGTGGATTTTTGCCAGTGCAGTAGCACGTTATGAAGGTAAGGTAGGCATTGGTACGACGGTCACCGTTTTCAATGATGCCAAAAATATGATCGGTAGAGCGGCATATAGTCCGCACTCGCAAATTAGAGCCAGAATGTGGAGCTGGGATCCCGAAGAGTCAATCGACCATGCTTTTTTTAAAAGAAAAATTGCAGCGGCTATCGAACATCGAAAAAAATGGGTAAAAAATACAAATGCAATACGCTTGATATTTGGTGAAGCTGATGGTTTGCCTGGATTGGTCGTTGACCAATATGATCAATTATTAGTCTGTCAATTTTTAAGTGCTGGCGCTGACCATTGGAAAGATGTCATTGTTGAGGTACTTGCGCAACAGACAGGCTGTGAGTCAATTTTCGAGCGATCCGATGCGGCTGTTCGGCAACGTGAAGGGCTTGAATCTAAAGTGGGATTGTTATTTGGAAAACAACCTGAGGCGGAAATATTGGTTCACGAAAATGGCATTGCCTATTTAGTAGACCCAATCCATGGCCATAAAACTGGATTTTATATTGATCAAAGAGATAACAGACATATAGTTCAAGAATTGTCAGACAATCGCCGGGTGCTCAATATGTTTTGTTACACAGGTGGATTTTCTTTATCAGCGCTAAAAGGTGGGGCTACGCAAGTGATATCGGTAGACTCGTCTGGTGATGCTTTAGAAATGGCAAAAAAACAGACCCAACTGAATAATTTTGATTCAAGTAAGGCTATTTGGAGAGATCAGGACGCTTTCGAAACATTAAAAAATTTACGGGTTCAAAAGGAGTATTTTGATTTAGTCGTTCTCGATCCCCCTAAATTTGCTCCATCAGCAGTTCATTTATCAAAGGCAATCAGAGCTTACAAAGAAATTAATCGCACAGCGATGCAGATGGTCTCAAAAAGTGGGTTAATACTCACTTTCTCTTGTTCTGGCGCTATGGATATGGAGACCTTTGAAAAAACCATTTTTATGGCGAGTAAAGAGGCGGCTAGCCATCAAAAATCTGGGGAATTGAAATTTCGGGTATTAAAGCGCTTGACATCGGGGCTAGACCACCCTAAATTAACATGTTTCCCTGAAGGCGATTACCTGAAGGGTTTATTATTGGAACGAATTTAAGTGATCTTTTACTTAAATCAAAGAATTAGGAAAAAATGGCACTCATACCCGTAACGATTTTGACTGGCTTTTTAGGCAGTGGCAAAACAACTCTTTTAAAACATATATTGACGGCAGAACATGGGAAAAAAATTGCGGTCATAGAAAATGAGTTTGGAGAAGAGAACATTGATAACGAAATCCTAATTCAGAACAGTAATGAACAAATAGTCCAAATGAGTAATGGTTGTGTTTGTTGCACGATACGTGGAGATTTGGTAGAAGCTTTGAATCAGCTGTGGGAGCAGAAAAAAGCCAAGAAAATCAATTTTGATCGTGTGGTGATTGAAACTACAGGTATAGCCAATCCTGGGCCGGTTGCGCAGACTTTTTTTATGGACGATGACGTCGCCGAACATTTCGTCTTAGACGCAGTGGTGACTTTAGTGGATGCAAAGCATGGCGATCAGCAGTTAAATCAGCATGTGGAAGCCCAAAATCAGGTGGGTTTTGCTGATCAGATTTTTATTACCAAATGTGATGTGGTTGACGAAAAAATTAGACAGGCCCTCAGAAATCGTATTGTTCATATGAACCCAAAAGCGCCGATCAAAGAAATCACGCATGGCGTGGTTAATTTAGATGAGGTCTTCGATTTGCACGGCTTTAATTTAAATGCAAAATTAGATATAGACCCACATTTTTTAGAGCAAGACAATCACGATGATTGTGGCCATGATCACTCGCTTGACCATCATGATCACGATCATGGACACGAGCACCACCACCATCATGATCATCATGGCCACACTGATAAGATTCAGTCCTTTGTCTTTAGAAGTGATAAACCCTTTGACCATAAAAAATTAGAAGACTTTTTGGGGGGCATATTATCGGTATTTGGACAAAAACTACTGCGCTATAAAGGAATTCTGTATATTAAGGGTTCAAATCGAAAAGTGGTTTTACAAGGCGTTCATGAAATGATGGGCAGTGACATGGCTGGGCCATGGGGAAATGAAGTAAAACAAACCAAAATTGTATTTATAGGTCAAGATTTACCGAAAGATACTTTGCTGATGGGTTTAGAGGGCTGTTTGGTTTAATCTTAAGCACAATAACAGAAAAGCACATAGGGAAGAAAACATGGCGACAACCAAAAAATCAGTTAGTAAGACTGCGGTAATCGATACAGAGAAAAAGACAAAAGGAAATAAAGCTGAAGCTCAGGATTTGGCTAAAAAAGAAATGACAACTAAAAACAAAACAGCTGAAGTGGTTAAAACCCATGTGTTAATTTCAGAAGCGCAACTTCAAAAAATGTCTGAAAAAGACTATATGAGTTTGCAGCAATTAGAGTTTTTTAAAGATAGATTGCAAAAATTACGCGATGATATTTTGAAAAATGCTGATGCAACAACCGAAAATTTACGTGAAAATATTCTTGTACCAGATCCAGCAGATAGAGCTACGATTGAAGAAGAGCATGCTCTTGAGTTAAGAACTCGTGATCGGGAAAGAAAATTATTGAAAAAAGTAGAGCAAGCATTAAGCCGTATTGAATCTGGAGAATATGGTTGGTGCGAAGAAACTGGGGAAGCGATTGGAATCTCAAGACTACTTGCAAGACCAACCGCAAACCTTTCTCTAGAAGCGCAAGAGCGCCGTGAGTTACGTCAGAAACTTTTTGGCGATTAACGCGATTATTTAGTAATCAAGTTTTAGTCCAATCATCAAAGACCTGCCTGGCTGAGGAGCATTAGCCCTAATCGTTTCCACTGTTGTTGAAAAACGGATAGTATCGTTGAGTAAATTATTGGCCTGTAAATAATAAGTTAAAAGAAGCTTATTAAAAGCTTGGGATTTAGATAACCTAAAATCGACTTTGTTATACCCATCAGTTCTTGGTTCATTATAAAAAGCAGATGAAGCAGTTTTATTGTGTCCAAGTGCATGAATGACAGATAGCTGAGATTTCCAGCCAAAACGACTGAAGTTTAAAGAACCACCAATTCGGGTAGCTGGTTGCAGAGGCAAATATCCCCCTTGATTCAGATTGCCCTCAGAATAATCACCATATATCCAACTAGAAAAGCCATCACCATTCAAGTTATAAGTGATTTTAGACTCCACACCTTTTAAGATGGCATTGGACTGTAAATATTGACGTACAGGAAAATTGCTATCAAGATCAACGGCGCCGGTATATTGTGAATAAATATAATGATTTACATAACTTTGGTAGAGATTTAGTTTGCCTTGTATTAAGCCTTTATTCTTTCTATAGCCTAATTCAAAATGATTCGAACCTTCTTTATTTAAAGTAGGATTACCCACATTAAAAGTAGCTGTAGCCTCATGATTGCCATATGAGTAGAGTTCTTCCACATTTGGCGCTCGTTGTGAAAAAGTGTATCGCACTAAAAAAGCTTGATCAAAGGTGAAATTCCAAGCTGCTTGAGTCGATAGTGACATCAAAGAAAACTGCGTTGACACTGGTGCAATGCTCATTGGAAGATAAGCACCACTAGGAATGCTGAAATTTGGATTATCAGTATAGGGAACCGAAGTATTCGGGTTGCGTCTAACGCCTTCGAAGCGAAGCGCATTTTGCAAATCAACAGAGCCAAAGGATTTATTTTGTACAGAGAAAACTGCTAGTTGATCTGATTTTGTGGCGGGAATAATGGCTGCATTAGTAATTGGGTTTGTTAAATCTGTAGCAGAAATAGAACTATTGTTTGCTTGAATACCAAAGGATCCTTGCCAACCAAAAATAGGCTCATGAAAAAATTCGAGGCGTAAATCAAATAATTTATTTTTAAACTCAGCCTCAGGAGTTTGTGCAATAGATATCTCTTGATGATAGTAATTGGTATAGGCCAGTTGGGTAACTAATTTAGTAATACCTCCCCAGGGGCGATAAAGTTCGTCACGTAATGCAAGGCGTTTTTGTAATAAATCGATTTGTGCTCCCTCTTGAGAGGGTACCCCATAGAAGTTTTGAAATTGACTAAAGGAAATTCCCGTATATCCAGATTCTCTAAAATAACTTGCACCTAAACCAAAATCATTTTGTCTTGAAAATGAGTAAGCTTGTGATTGTCCATCAGGCCTTTGATAGTCATTCATTTTCCGAGAAGTATTATCTAGATGTAATGTCCATTTACCAATAGTATCTTCAGCGAAGATACCACCTGTCAGACCTTGTTGATTGAAATTATATTGAGTGACTAAACTCGCGGTAGAAGCAGACAAAATAGAAGTTGGAATACGACTATCAACAATATTGACAAGTCCTTGAATAGCGCCAGAGCTATAACGTAACGCTTCTCCACCTCGTAATACTTCGATAGATTGGTTAAAAAGGACATCGCCAGCAACCGCGTGATCATCAGAAACGTTTGATACGTCTCCGGGATTCATGCCATTTTGCATCATTGGCGCACGTGCTCCAGACAAGCCACGAATGACAGGACGATTGGCATTTTGTCCAAAGGAGGTATTGCTTATGCCTAATTCTTCACTTAAAGCCTCGGCTACATTTTTCGAGGATTTATAGAGAATATCTTGTTGTAAAACAAAAGGCTCATTGGTATTACTTAAAGAGGAATTACCCTCTACGGTTAAACTGGGAATATCTGGAACTTGTGTAGATTTTTTTTGTGCAATACTTAAACTACAAAAAAAGAAAACATGGAAACAGCAAAGGTGACGAGCACCATGGCATGGCTTTTTCATAAGAGGACCTCAATCTAATTCAATGAATAAAAAATAACTATTGATTTAGTAGGTTGCAGGAGGTGCTCTTGAGCGATAGGAAGAGAAAAAGAGGGAAAAACGCCCTTTAAAACAAAGGGTGGGCTTGAAAACGAAAAGTGCAAAGAGTACATCAAAAGCGAGTATGCCAAGAGCTAAACCAAAACCAAGAGCGCCATGATCCCAAGCACTGCAATGGTGCTCTACCTCGGGAGACTCTCCAATAGTATTTTGCAGTTGTGTTTGGGTGGGGGAGTTATATGGGGAACTCTCCCAGACATGGTTCTGTTGTGAAACAGAATGGGTAACTCTATGTTGGTAGCCCAAGAACTGAGTAACTACCCAGCAAAAAAAGAATAGCACGAGCCACTTAAAGGCGATATTCGAATTTCCGTAACTCTTCATAGGGTAAATGTAACATGAAGATGAAAAATCATTTAAATACAAGCTTAAAAGGCCTTACTAGATAGATGTTGCAAAATAGAAATTAAAATGTTGAATTAGGAGAGTATATTTATGGAAATATTCTAAAAAATATAAGCCTAACTTTTCTTTAATGTAATTCAAACTTTTAAATAATCATGGAACATAAAAACCTTGCCCTGAGCGATATTGCACCAATCTTAAAGGCGGAAATTCTTGCAGAGGCATTACCGTATATTCGTCAATATCATGGCAAAACTATCGTGATTAAGTACGGCGGTAACGCTATGACGGAAGAGCGTTTGAAGGAGGGCTTTGCTAGAGACGTTATTTTACTCAAGTTAGTTGGCATGAATCCAGTAGTAGTTCATGGCGGTGGCCCACAAATTGATGATGCGCTCAGAAAGATTGGCAAGGCGGGTACCTTTATTCAAGGTATGCGCGTTACCGATGATGAAACCATGGAAGTGGTGGAGTGGGTCCTCGGGGGCGAAGTGCAGCAAGATATTGTCATGATGATTAACCAGTTTGGTGGTCAAGCAGTTGGCTTAACCGGTAAAGATGGCGGTTTAATCAAGGCAAAAAAATTGATGATAGCGGATAAGGATGACCCATCGAAGCAAATTGATATTGGCTTTGTTGGGGAGATCAGTTCGATTAATCCCGCAGTAGTAAAAGCATTACAAGATGATGCATTTATTCCAGTTATTTCACCAATTGGCTTTGGCGAGGATGGTAGGGCATACAATATCAATGCAGACTTAGTTGCTGGAAAAATGGCAGAAATTCTGCATGCAGAAAAATTAGTGATGATGACGAATATACCTGGCGTAATGAATAGTAAGGGTGAGTTATTGACCGATTTAAGCGCAAAAGAAATTGATGCATTATTTGCTGATGGTACGATATCAGGTGGAATGCTACCTAAAATCTCTTCAGCACTCGATGCGGCAAGAAGTGGCGTAAATTCTGTGCATATAATTGATGGTAGGATTGAACATTCTCTTTTATTAGAGATTTTGACAGAACAAGCTTTTGGAACAATGATTAGATCGCAATAATGGCAAGCAACGAAATAGTTAATTTGGATACCGGTAGTTCTTCTGTTCAAGAGGATGTACCGGGTAGAAAGCGCCCCAAGCCTGGGGAGCGCCGTGTCCAAATTTTGCAGGCCTTAGCAGAAATGCTAGAAAACCCACAGGGTGAAAGAGTCACTACTGCCGCGCTAGCCGCAAAGATTCAGGTCTCAGAAGCTGCTCTGTATCGACATTTTGCCAGTAAGGCACAAATGTTTGATGGCTTGATTGCATTTATTGAGCAAACTATCTTTGGACTCATCAATCAAATCATTGCCAAAGAAGAAAATGGCCGTCAGCAGATACAAGACATTGGAATAATGTTACTCGCGTTTTCTGAAAAAAATCCTGGCATGACAAGGGTCTTGCTAGGAGATTCACTTTTTCAAGAGGATGCACGACTGCAAGAGCGCATCAATCAAGTCTTGGAGCGAGTAGAGGCATCAATGAAGCAGTCCTTTCGCATTATGCAAACACAACAAAATATTCCATGGGCGCCAGAAGATATCAGTCACCGATCAGGACTTATCATGTCTTATGTCGTTGGTCGCTGGCACCGCTTCGCCAGGAGTGGTTTTACTAAATCTCCGCTAGATAATGCGTCAGCATCGATGGGTGTTCTGCTATTTGTATGACTGGTCTAAATACTCAGTCACATACTATTGAATTTCAAGAGCCCCTATCACTAAAAAGTGGTGCTCAGCTAAGCGCATACTCAGTTGAGGTACAAACCTACGGCATACTCAATGCGCAAAAAAGTAATGCTGTATTAATTTGCCATGCTCTTAATGCCTCACACCATGTCGCAGGTATAGATCCAAAGTCTGGAAAAACGGGTTGGTGGGACAATATGATTGGCCCTGGCAAACCGCTTGATACAGATCATTATTTTGTCATTGGGGTAAATAATTTAGGATCATGTTTTGGTTCGACTGGACCAATGAGCATTAACCCTGCCACAAATGTACCTTACGGCAGCTCCTTTCCTTTAATGACAGTCGAAGATTGGGTGCTTGCACAATCTCGAGTTGCAGATTATTTTGGAATTGCGCAGTTTGCTGCTGTGATGGGCGGTAGTTTAGGTGGTATGCAGGCGCTTTCTTGGGGCATTCAGTTTCCTGAACGTGTAAGACACTGTTTGATCATTGCATCTGCCGCAAGTTTGTCAGCCCAAAATATTGCTTTTAATGAAATCGCAAGAAGTGCCATCATGAGTGACCCGGAGTTTTATGAGGGCAACTATTATGCTCACAAAGCAACGCCGAGAAGGGGGTTGCGGGTTGCTAGGATGATTGGTCATATTACGTATTTATCTAACGATGATATGGCTGAAAAATTTGGACGTGATTTAAAACGTATTCAAGGGGCTCCACAGGATTACAAGTTTAGCTTTGACACTGAGTTTGAGGTAGAAAGTTACTTGCGTTATCAGGGTGATAAATTTGCTGATTATTTTGATGCAAATACATATCTTCTAATCACGCGTGCGCTTGACTATTTTGACCCTGCAAAAAACTTTGAGGGAAATCTCTCCAAAGCTTTTCAGGTGATGCAATCTAAATCATTAGTGATTAGCTTTACGACAGACTGGCGTTTTGCCCCAGAGCGAAGTCGCGAAATAGTTAAGGCATTACTTGATAATAAAAAATCGGTAACTTATGCTGAAATCGATGCACCTCATGGCCATGATGCTTTTTTATTAGATGATGAAAGGTATCACGCTATCATTAAAGCCTATTTTTTAAGAATGCAAAAAGAAGTATTATGAATCCCTCAGTCATTCGTGCCGATTTTTCTGCTATAGCTAAATGGATTAAACCTGGTTCTACTTTATTGGATCTTGGATGTGGTGACGGCGATTTTTTAGAGTACATGCATTCGCAAAAATTGGTCCAGACATATGGCGTTGAGATTTCAGACTTCAGCGTTTTAGCGTGTGTTGAAAAAGGCTTAGATGTGATTCAGCTGGATTTAGAAGCAGGCCTAGCTTTATTTGAAAATCAAAGTTTTGACATGGTGGTTCTGTCACAAACCCTGCAAACTATTCATGAAACAGAATCGATCTTAAAAGAAATTGTGCGCGTTGGAAAAGAGTGTGTCATTTCATTTCCTAACTTTGCGCATTGGTCGCACCGGATTGATATTTTGTTAGGCAGAATGCCGGTTTCCAAATCATTGCCATTTGATTGGTACAACACCCCGAATGTACGCGTTTTAACCATTGCAGATTTTGAGGCTTTGGCAAGTCAGATTGGGATCAAGATATTAGATCGTGTGGTTTTACATGAGGGCAAAGAAGTCACATGGGGCAGTAATTTATTTGGAAGTTTGGCGATTTATCGCGTTCAAAGCGCCTGATGTATGACGAGTAACCCTGCTAAGACGAAACAATCTTTCTCTGAAATATTGACCGCCTATACCCAGATCATCACATTACGGATGTTCTTTCTTGGGTTTTCTGCAGGACTGCCCTTACTTTTAATACTTGGCACGTTAGGTTTTTGGTTAAGAGAGGCCGGTATTGATCGAAGTACTATCGGTTATTTATCTTGGATTGGCTTAATCTACGGCCTCAAGTGGATTTGGGCCCCTTTAGTTGATCGCTTAACATTACCGGTACTGTCTAAGCTTTTAGGGCGCAGAAAAGCTTGGCTATTAATGGCACAAATTTTAGTCATTATTGGTTTGGTTGGAATGTCCTTATCAGATCCCTCGAAACAAGTGCATGCTGTGGCATGGTTTGCAATTTTGGTGGCTTTTGGCTCTGCAACTCAGGATATTGCACTGGATGCTTTTCGTATTGAATCTGCCGATACAAAAATGCAAGGTGTATTAGCTGCGGCCTATCAAACGGGATATCGGTTTGCCATGATATGGGCAGGAGCCGGTGTTTTGTGGATTGCAGCTAGAGCACAAAATACCCCTGCTAATATTTACGACCATCATGGTTGGCAAATTGCCTATTTATGTATGGCGGCATCTATGTTGATCGGGGTAATGACGGTTTTGTTTTCTAAAGAGCAGACCTTCGTCGCTAAAGAAGTCGCACACTCAATACAGTCATGGATAAAACAGGCTTTTTTGGACCCCTTTGCAGATTTTTTAAAGCGCTATAAATGGCATGCTGTTTTGATTTTATCTTTAATAGCCGTTTATCGAATTAGTGATGTAGTGATGGGCATAATGGCTAATCCATTTTATGTAGATATGGGTTATACCAAAAGCGAAGTCGCTAGCGTTTCCAAAATCTATGGAGTCATTATGACTTTAGTTGGCGCGTTTATAGGTGGAGCACTCACCATACGCTTTGGTATATATCGAATCTTAATGTTAGGCGCCATCTTATCTGCTGCGAGCAATTTACTCTTTGCTTGGCTTGCCACGAGAGGTCATGATTTAACGGGATTAATTTTTGTGATATCGGCAGATAATTTAAGTTCAGGAATTGCCTCTGCCGCTTTCATTGCCTATTTATCATCTCTGACCAATGTGTCTTATAGCGCAACACAGTATGCACTTTTTAGTTCGATGATGCTTTTAATTCCGAAATGGTTAGCTGGATTCTCTGGCGTATTTGTGGATAACTTCGGATATTTTTCATTCTTTACATCTACAGCAGTAATTGGTTTACCGGTTTTAATTCTAGTATGGTTCGTAGGGCAGCAAAATTTGATTACTGAAAATCCGCCACCGAAAGACCCTCAAGCAGAAAATGCGGCTAGCTCACAATCATAATCAATGATGAGGGGTGCGTGATCTGAAAACCGCTGCTCTTTATAAATCTGTTGACGTTTAGCAAATTTTGCTAAACCGGGTGTGGTGATCTGGTAATCAATACGCCAACCGACATTATTGTTATAAGCTTGACCGCGTTGGCTCCACCAGGTATAGCAAGTATCGGTAGCGATAGGATCAATTTGTCGATACACATCGACAAAGCCTTCAACATCCAATAAATGAGTCATCCATGCTCTTTCCTCGGGCAGAAATCCAGAATTGTTGATATTACCTTTCCAATTTTTTAAATCAATTTGTTGATGAGCGATATTAATGTCGCCACATAAGGCGATTTCAAAACCTTGTTGGCGAAGATTTTGAAGATGAGGCAGAAAGACATCTAAGAAGCGAAACTTTGCTACTTGACGATCATCTGAACTCGAGCCGGATGGGAAATAAACGGAGATAACCCATAACTTCCCGAACCTTAGAGCAGTATATCTGCCTTCATCATCAAATTCTGCAACACCAAAGCCGCTGACAACTTGATCCGGCTGATGTTTAGAATAAATACCGGTACCGCTATAGCCTTTTTTTTGAGCACAATGAAAATAAGACGCATAATGTTTGGGAGCGATTAAATCTTGGGACAGATCATCCAACTGTGCTTTAATTTCTTGTAAGCATATAAAGTCTGCCTGAGTGTTAGCAAGCCACTCAATAAAGCCTTTTTTTGCAGCTGACCTAATTCCATTGACATTTGCAGTTATGATTCTCACTATGACATCCTATTCTTCTGAATTTATTGAATTTGCATTGAACTCGAAAGTTTTATCTTTTGGAGAGTTTAAAACTAAAGCGGGTCGTTTATCACCTTATTTTTTTAATGCTGGTGATTTTAATGATGGTTCAAAACTTGGTGCACTGGGCCAATTTTACGCGAGAGCTTTATTGGAAAGTGGTATCTCCTTTGATATGTTATTCGGACCGGCTTATAAAGGGATTACTTTGGCGGCCAGTACTTCAATTGCCTTATCAAATCTTGGGAAAAACGTATCTTTTGCCTATAACCGTAAAGAAGTCAAAGATCATGGTGAGGGTGGCGTATTAGTAGGTGCAAAGCTCACAGGAAACGTGGTGATTATCGATGATGTTATTTCTGCTGGAACATCTGTTCGGGAATCTGTAGAGCTTATTCAAAAATCTGGGGCAAAGCCCTGTGCGGTTTTAATTGCCTTAGATCGTATGGAAAAGTCTGGTAATTCGCAAGAGATTGGGCAGTATTCTGCAGTCCAAGCAGTACAAAAAGATTTCGGAATTCCGGTCATAGGAATTGCCAACTTAAATGACTTACTCCGTTATTTAGAAAAGACAGACAACAACTTATTGAAAGAGTATCTCCCCAAGGTGAGGGATTACCGTGATCAATATGGCGTTTAGTCAGGTGGGCATTTATTGACAAGCATCAATCAACTTATACTTTGAATAAACGGTTAGATTATCGTATTAAAAGTTGTGTAACAACGTAGATCTCTCAGAAAAATAGACTTATAAGTCTATTGAGCCATCAAAAACTTTCATTGCTGGCCCAGTCATCATGACCTCGGCACCTAGCCCATCATGGATAAAGTCCCACGCTATTTCTAGAACACCACCTGTTGTTTGGACGATCACAGGAGAGTCGACATCATTTTTTAAAATTGAACTTACAACAGCAGCGCAAGCACCGGTGCCACAAGAAAGTGTTTCACCAGAGCCCCGCTCAAAAACTCGGACTTTAAGTTCGTGACGATTGATTACCTCAACAAATCCCGCATTGACACGTTTTGGAAATGTAGGATGGTTTTCAATACTTGGACCAGTCTCGCAGACAGTTGCAGTATCAATGTTGTCAACGAACTGAACAGCATGGGGATTACCCATGGATAGTGGGGTAATCCAAATACTAGAGTCAGGTAGGGGTAATAAAAACTCAGAAATAGGCCCTGATTGGCGATGCGTTAATGAGCCAGCCTGAAATGGAATTAAGGTGTGATCAAAGACAGGAGAGCCCATATTGATTCTGACACGATGGTCTTCAAGCGCTGATAAAGTAATGATGGTGTGTGCCACTTCAACTTTGATTTCTGACTTTTGTGTCAAGCCTTTTTCGATCACAAAGGTCACAAAACATCTCGAGCCATTCCCGCACTGCTCAACTTCTGAGCCATCATGATTAATGATGCGATAACGAAAATCAGCGTGTGAAGTAGTTGGGGATTCAACCAGTAAAATTTGATCTGCACCAATACCAAATTGACGATGTGCTAGGAATACCCAATCCTCTTTGGTGAGATGGCTAACGTCTTGGGAAATTGCATCAATAACAATAAAGTCATTACCTGCACCATGCATTTTCGTAAATTGAAGTTTCATGAATAAAACCTGTTTTGTCCTTCGGGGCGATTTTTAAAACGTTTATGTACCCAATAATACTCTGGTAGACGAGGTGTAATTTGATCCTCAAAGAATTGATTCAGACGCAGCGTGTCAGCCACTTCTTCCTCAGAGGGAAAATTCTCGAGAGGCTTGCCAATGTGAACAGTATAAGAAATACCATCAGTATTCAAAGTCGTGATGATGGGGCAAACCTCGGCACGGCCTAATTTTGATAAACGGGAGATTGAGGTCACCGTACAAGTGGGAACGCCAAAAAAAGGCACAAAGACGGAGTCTTGTTTACCGAGATCCATATCTGGAGAAATCACTACAACTTGATGTGCGCGGACCGCACGTAAAAGTTCACGCACATTATGTTGGCGCAGTAGCATTTTGGCACCAAAACGTTCACGCCAAGATTTAATCCGTTGATCAAAAAATTCATTTTTCATTTTGACATACAAGGTAATAGGATTTTTGATATTATTTTTTTTGAAGTAGAGCGACACACCAATTAATCCTGCTTCTATCCCTAACAAATGCATACTAAAAAAAAGCCGCGGGGTGCCATCATGCAAATCGATATCTGATTTAATGTGGACTAGTTTTTCAATGGTGGCCTCAGAGCCTAGCCATAAATAGCCACGCTCAGTAATCGAGCGGCCGAACAATTGCCAATGCTGTAGGGCTAACTTTTTGAGCGCAGTATCTGATAAATGGCCAAAGCAAAGACGCAGATTAATATCGACAACTTTTTTGCGCTCTATAGGTAGATGATAGGCAATCCAACCAAGAGCGTCACCGATTGCATGATTCCATGAAATAGGCAAAGCATGGAGAAAATATAGTATGCCAAGTCCGAAATAATTTAATAAAAATTTAACCGGCTTCATGATGATGGGGGGAGTGGTGCACCAGACGGATGTTTATATCTTTTGTACATCCAAAGATATTGTTCCGGATTTTGAATAATAACTTGTTCCAAAAATTGGTTGAGTTGGGTGGCGGCAATCAAAGGGTCTGAATTGAAGGGTTCAGTCATGCGCTGCGCAATCATTTTCCAGCCTTTGCCATGAGGTTTTCGGATGGCAGAAAAAACAATCGTTGGAATATTATTTTTAAGAGCTATCTTGGCGGGTAACACAGCTGTGTAGGCGGGCTTACCAAAAAATGGTGCCCACACCCCTTCACCATTACCGGGGACTTGGTCGGGGAGAATACCTACTGCTTCGCCGCGAACAAGAGCGCGGGCAATTTGGCGTACACCCTGCATATTAGCTGGTACGAAGTTCATGCGGGGATGAGCTCTCCCTTTTTCTATCAGTTCATTCAGCCAAGTTTGTTTTGCTGGCTTGTAAATGATCGTAGCTGGAAAATGCTCTGCTAAAACACGCGGGATCATTTCAAAGGCACCTAAGTGGGGGGTTAACATTAATAGCCCCTTTCCTTCTGCCATTGCTTTTTCAACCTCATCCCAGTGAATTAATTCAGTTATTTTTATGGCTTCTTGCGGATGTTGCCAAATCCAAAGGCTATCGGTCAGCATTTTTCCAGCAGATTTTGCAACCTCTTTAGGGCTAGCTTGGAAATCATACATTTGCTGAGCTAGTCTTAAATTTTCCTGAATCAGTGCTTTGTCTTTTGGCGAGAACAAGTAAGATAAAAGACCTAAAAAAGCACCTACTGATTGTAGATACCGAAGAGGCAGACGACTAATAAGATGAATTAAACCTTGCATTACCTCTATGATATGCAAAAAAAGGTAAATTTTGATAAAAATTAAAAGTATTGTTATACTTTCGATACTCGCCGAGTTAAGACAACTTGCAGGGCGATTATAAATTCTGCTAAATCGTCGCCGTATAGGAAGTTCGGCACGTGTTGTCGAACTTTTTTTATTAAGGAACTTATATGGCAAATGATTATCTATTTACCTCTGAATCTGTATCAGAAGGTCATCCTGACAAAGTTGCAGATCAAATTTCAGATTCTATTCTTGACGCCATTTTGGCCCAGGACCCAACAGCAAGAGTTGCAGCAGAAACGCTGTGTAATACAGGTTTAGTTGTGCTCGCTGGTGAAATTACCACTTCAGCAAACGTTGATTACATTAAAGTTGCTAGAGAAACGCTTCGTGAAATCGGCTACGACAATACAGACTTTGGTATCGACTATCGCGGTTGCGCGGTTTTAGTGGCTTATGACAAGCAAAGTCCTGATATCGCTCAAGGTGTTAATAAGGCTGAAGATGATCCGCTTGATCAAGGCGCTGGTGATCAGGGCTTAATGTTTGGATATGCGGTTGATGAAACTCCAGAACTCATGCCAATGCCGATTTATCTGTCACATCGATTAGTTGAGCGTCAGTCTCAATTACGCCGTGATGGTCGGCTAAATTGGTTACGTCCTGATGCGAAATCACAGGTGACTTTGCGTTATGTAAACGGCCGACCTGACTCAATTGACACCATCGTTTTGTCAACGCAGCATCATCCTGATATCGAACTCAAGGCTTTGCGTGAAGCTGTTATTGAAGAAATTATTAAGCCAGTATTACCCAAAGAATTAATTAAAGGGTCAATTAATTATTTAGTCAACCCAACAGGACGATTTGTAATTGGCGGTCCTCAAGGGGATTGTGGCTTGACTGGCCGCAAGATTATTGTTGATACTTATGGTGGTGCCGCACCTCACGGTGGCGGTGCTTTTTCTGGAAAAGATCCATCTAAGGTAGACAGATCAGCAGCCTATGCTGCCCGCTATGTTGCTAAAAATGTTGTGGCAGCCGGTCTTGCCACAAAATGCTTAGTTCAGGTTTCTTATGCAATTGGTGTGGCTAAACCAACTTCTGTGATGGTAAGTACTTACGGAACTGGAAAAATATCAGATGAAGCGATATCAAAGTTGGTAAGTGAACACTTTGATTTAAGGCCAAAAGGTATCGTTAAAATGCTGAATTTATTAAGACCTATTTATCAAAAGACGGCTGCCTATGGCCATTTTGGTAGAGAGGAGCCCGAGTTTACTTGGGAAGCTCGAGATCGTGTGCAAGCATTAAGATCTGCTGCAGGTTTATAATATAGAAATAATTCACCAAGGGGCGTTGCGAGGATCATTAAGAGTAATCTTACTGATCCCCAGGCTTGGAGGGGCTCTACTAGAGTCTAGGGAACGGCGCTCACTAACCTATGAAATTCTTGGTTGGTGGGCTTCAAACATACCCTCCCCATGATTTCTGTATTTTTGGAGAGTATATGAATTCTGTTGCCGATATTAAAAATGATTACGTGATTGCTGACATCACATTAGCGGATTTTGGACGTAAAGAAATCGCGATTGCTGAAACTGAAATGCCAGGACTCATGGCAATTCGTAAAGAGTATGAAGCTGCTCAGCCGTTAAAGGGTGCATTTATCACTGGCTCTTTACACATGACGATTCAAACTGCAGTGTTAATTGAAACCCTAGAGGCACTTGGAGCTAAAATTCGCTGGGCATCATGTAACATTTACTCAACGCAAGATCATGCGGCGGCTGCTATAGCGGCAAACGGAACACCTGTATTTGCCATCAAAGGTGAAACACTAGAACAATACTGGGACTTTACCCACCGTATTTTTGAATGGACTGATGGTTCATACTCAAACATGATTTTGGATGACGGTGGTGATGCAACATTGTTATTGCACCTTGGAGCAAAAGCTGAAAAAGATCTCTCCGTTTTAAATAATCCGACGAGCGAAGAAGAAACAATCTTGTATGCATCGATTAAAGCGAAGTTAGCGATTGATCCGACTTGGTATTCAGTGCGTCTAGTACAAGTAAAGGGTGTCACAGAAGAGACAACAACAGGCGTACATCGCTTATATCAAATGTTTGCTAAAGGCGATCTCAAATTCCCCGCAATTAACGTCAACGACTCAGTAACCAAGAGTAAGTTTGATAATTTATATGGTTGCCGTGAATCATTAGTAGATGCTATTAAGCGCGCTACAGATGTAATGATTGCCGGTAAAGTGGCTGTTGTTGCAGGTTATGGTGACGTGGGTAAAGGATCTGCTCAAGCATTGAGAGCATTGTCAGCGCAGGTATGGGTGACAGAAGTAGATCCTATTTGCGCACTTCAAGCCGCGATGGAAGGTTATCGTGTTGTGACGATGGAATACGCTGCAGATAAGGCAGATATATTCGTGACTGCCACTGGAAATTACCATGTGATTACGCACGACCTGATGTTGAAAATGAAGAACCAAGCGATTGTTTGTAATATTGGCCACTTTGATAACGAGATCGATGTAGCTAGTATTGAAAAGTATCAATGGGAAGAAATTAAGCCTCAAGTAGATCACATCATTTTCCCAGCCCAAAATGGTGAAGCTGAGAAAAGAATTATTCTTTTAGCTAAAGGTCGCTTAGTCAATTTAGGTTGCGGTACAGGTCACCCATCATTTGTGATGAGCTCCTCATTTGCTAATCAAACTATTGCCCAAATTGAGTTATGGACAAAAGCACACACTGGTGAATACCCAGTTGGCGTGTATACCCTACCAAAACATTTAGATGAAAAAGTAGCTATTTTGCAATTGAAAAATCTAAATGCACAGTTAACAGTTCTTTCCGATGAACAAGCTAACTATATTGGTGTCAGTAAAGCGGGTCCATTTAAACCAGACCACTATCGTTATTAATCCAATGAGCCTACTCGATAATATTGAATTGAGCGCGGAGTTTTTTCCACCCAAGACGGAGGAGGGTGCAGAGAAACTTCGCCTAGTCAGAGATCGTCTTGCTCAAGAACTAGCGCCCAGCTTTTTTTCAGTGACTTTTGGGGCGGGTGGGTCAACGCAAGACGGGACAATGAATACTGTTCGTGAAATTCATGAGCGCGGCCTGTCCGCGGCTCCGCATCTATCTTGCGTTGGCAGTACTAAAGCAAAAGTATTAGGGCTTTTAAAGCAATATCAAACCATTGGTGTTAAACGCATCGTAGCTTTACGAGGTGATTTGCCTTCTGGCATGGGTAATTATGGCGAATTTAATCACGCAAATGAACTTGTTGCATTTATCCGTGAATCCACAGGTGACTGGTTTCATATTGAAGTGGCCGCTTATCCCGAGTTCCATCCGCAATCGATCTCTGCAAAGGATGATATTGAAAAATTTGTCAATAAAATACATGCGGGTGCTGACTCTGCAATCACGCAGTATTTCTTTAATTCAGATGCATATTTTCAGTTTTTAGAGGATGTGTCGAGTTATGACGTTAATGTGCCGATAATCCCTGGCATTATGCCTATCGTGAGTAGCAACCAATTGATTCGCTTCTCTGATGCTTGTGGTGCAGAGATACCACGTTGGTTGCGCAAGCGACTTGAAAGTTTTGGTGATGATACGGCCTCAATTAAAGCTTATGGTTTAGAGGTAGTGACGGATTTATGTCATCAATTGATTGCTGGTGGGGCGCCTGGACTACATTTCTATTCCTTAAATATGGCTGAGCCGACACTCGCCATTCTGCAGAATTTAGAAGATTAGTCAAAGTAAAAACGGATACCCCCGTCTTCAATCAAAATAGAAGATGGAGGCTTTCTCAGCATCTTTATATCTGAGCTTGATAACTGATACACCACAAGATGATTAAAAAGTGGGCCTAATAATGGGCTTATGAGCTTAAGCATTTGGTGATCTTTTTCATTTAAAACGTTGAGAGTAAAAGAACTTAAGCGTGGGTCTTTGAGAGCAACCTTATAAGAAATAGGATCATAGGTAAAAGAGGAGTCTAGCGCAAAATTGCCTTTGATCGGAGCTTGATTTGGTAAGGTAATGACGACATCACTCAATAAAAAAAGTCGTTGGTCTTGTTTTGAAAACTCGAGAGTTGGGTTAGAAACTTGCACCGAAAAAAAAGGAAACTTTTTCGTAAAAGGAGATTGATGAATGAGGTAGAGATTCATCAATGACCCGGAAAGATAAAAAGTTGATCCCGCCAAAACGACTTGTGATGTAAAAAAAGAACAAATACAAAGTAGGCTCAGTGATTTCAAAAATAATTGACGTTTTATTGGGGACACTTACTTATGACGCTATTGAAGGTGAAAAATAATATTGAGAGTCAGTAATAAGACCATCGAGGGGGTAATCATGGGCTTTAGGATGCCACTTATCCTGTGTTATTTGCGCAAACTCATATGCAATACCGATACAAATGGGGCGTCTATCGAGTTTTTCCCAAGCTTGGAGGGTGCGATCATAAAAGCCGCCACCATAACCTAAACGCCATACATTTTTATCATGAATCTGCCAGCCAACACATGGAACGAAGAGAAGATCAACTTCCATCACTGGAGTAGCGTAGGGCTCTAAAATCTTGGCAAAGCCAGACTGCATTTGGGTGGTAGTGTCCCAAGCATGTAAAGTGAGGGGTTTTTCAGGCTGACAGATTGGTAAAGCAAGTTTTCTATTAGGGTGCATCTTTTGCCACTTGATTAAACTATCTTGAATATTAGGTTCACCGCGAATTGCTGAATAAAAACCAATTTTTGTAAGTTTTTTGTTGGTAATCAATTCAATCTCATTTAAAACCACTAAAATGCTCTGATGGAGCGCTTCAAGGGTTAAACGATGATTGGCTTGATTTTGAAACTCAATCCTTTGACTAATCAGTTCTTTGCGAAGCGAATAAAAAGAAGGGGTATTCATAACGGGTAAAGTTTCTCAATGGTTTTGTATGATCAATCATGAAACGATATCACTTGATTAAAAGAATGAATGAATAAAAAAATGAATCTTAGACAAATTACTACACTTTTCTTATGCTTATTAATGAGTATAAGTCTTTGCGCTCATGCGAAGAATAATTCTAAAACTTCGACAAATAACCAGGCATCTCAGCCCAGTAAAAAAAGCGATGGATTGACGGAGCAAGATAAAAAGTTTATGGAATTAAGAGAAGCTGCGAGAAAAAATGACCTCTTAAAAACAACTCAACTAGCAAGTCAACTCGTTGACTACGAGATGGCAGACTATGTTGAGTATTTTAAAACAAAGCCCCGTTTGTATGACAGTGCCGCTAAACCCAATGCAGCGACGGATGCGGATAAGGACGTCAATAACTTCCTCAAGAAATACAAGGGTAGTGGTTTAGCTGATCGGATGCGTAATGATTGGTTGCTCGTTCTTGGGAAAAGGAAAGATTGGGTGCAATTTGATGTGGAATACCCTCAATTTGCCTTAGATGACGATACGCAAGTCAAATGCTATGCAATGATGTCTAAGCTCGCTAAAGGCGAAGCGCCTAAAACGGTTGGTGGGCAAGCAAAGGCCACATTACTTGACCCTAGATATTTTGGGGACGCCTGTCCTGAACTCGTTACCCAGTTATATGTTCGCGGTGGTTTAACCAAAATAGAGGCACAAAGTATCAGTAGAAGTGCAACGGAAATGAACTTTGATACCCAAGGCCAAAGAATGGGAGTAGAAGATCCGATAGCAGGAATTGTCAGAAAAGCGCGCGCCAATCCCAGTCTTGCGATGAAGACTTTTGATGATAATGATTGGAAAGGTATCTCTGAATACAAAGGGATGGCATGGGGAGTTATTGGACAGTTTTTAGCCAAAAAATTAGACCCATTAGCGATTGAGGCTTATCGTAAACAACATGCGCAGGGAAATAGTGAATTACTCTCTGCAGAATCAAGTGAGTGGAAAGTACGTGCCGCCCTGCGCGATAGGGATTGGAAGTTAGTCAAAGAGTCGATTGAAACGATGCCTGATGCAGTTCGAGTGCGCGATCCTGCATGGACATATTGGTACGGAAAAGCATTAAAAGAAATGGGTGATGACCGAGCGCAGGAACAATTTGAAAAACTTGCTGGGCAATTCAACTTTTATGCACAGCTTTCTCTTGAAGAATTAGGACGACCAATTACTGTCCCCCCCAAAACGACCTTAAGTGATCTAGAAATGAAGGCGATTAGTAAAAGTATTCCAGCGTTTACAAAAGCCGCCAAACTGTATGATATGAATCTGCGTACAGAAGGGAATCGCGAGTGGAATTGGGAGTTGCGGGGTATGTCAGATAGAGAGCTGTTGGCAGCTGCTGAGCATGGCAAAAAAATCAATATGTTGGATCGTACAGTGAATACTGCGGACCGAACAAAAGTTGAGCATAATTTTTCTTTGCGCTATCCAACGCCTTTTGTGGATAAATTAAATCCCATCACAAAACAAATCTCATTAGATATTAATTGGGTCTATGGTTTAATCCGCCAAGAGTCACGGTTTGTAACATCGGCAAGATCACATGTGGGTGCCTCTGGACTGATGCAAGTCATGCCAGCGACGGGCCAATTTGTGGCCAAGAAAATTGGTATGACAGATTACACACCAGACAAGCTCGCTGAAATGCAAACCAATTTGGTACTAGGTAGTAACTATCTTAATATGGTTTTAAATGACTTGGGTGGGTCATGGGGATTGGCTTCTGCAGCCTATAACGCTGGTCCGGGTAGGCCTAAACAATGGCGTCAAACCTTGACTAAACCGGTTAGTATGGAAATTTTTGCTGAAACGATTCCGTTTACCGAGACAAGAGTTTATGTGAAAAATGTTTTGTCGAATGCAGTATATTATGAAATATTAAGCACTGGTAAACCGCAGTCGATTAAAGCGAAATTAGGTACAGTCAATCCGACTCAGGCTGTTAATAGCAACTTGCCATAATTATTGGGAGTTATGATGAATCAAAAAGTAATCATTATTGGTGGGTCTGGTTTTGTAGGAAACAATCTCTCAAAAAGACTCGCCTACCAAGGAAATGCTTCTTGGATCACCACTCGGAAAATCGGCGATGTTGAGCGTATTGAAGAGAAAAACCTATTGGCTAAATCTTGTTATGTGAAGGAATATTCCGCATCTACTCTGAATGAATTGATGAAAACCTTCACTCCAGATGATGTAGTAATTAACTTGGTTGGCGTATTACATTCTAGTCAGGGTGTACCTTACGGCCCAGAATTTGCCAAGGCGCATGTAGAACTTCCACAAATGATTATGCAAGCCATGAAACACAATGGTTTAACGCGTTACATACACATGAGTGCTTTGGGTGCTGATATTAATGGCCCGTCTATGTATTTAAGAAGTAAAGGTGTCGCTGAGAGTTTTGTCAAAGACTCCGGTTTGGACTGGACTATTTTTAGGCCCTCGGTCATCTTTGGTAACAATGATAATTTTATTAATATGTTTGGAAAATTACAAAAGTATTTCCCAGTAATGCCTTTAGCGGGGGGAGATAATTTATTCCAGCCAGTGGCGGTGAAAGACGTTTCAGAGGCATTTATCAAAGCGATTGTGATGCCACAAACGATTCATCAGTCTTATGATTTAGCTGGACCCGAGGTACTTACGCTCGCACAGATCATTCAATTTGCGGCAAAAAAAGCAGGTTTAAAACGCCCTATTATTCCTTTGCCCGCTTGGATGGGGTATGTTCAAGCCCTTTTGCTAGAGCATCTGCCGGGACCTACCATCATGTCACGTGATAACTTAGACTCCATGAAGCTACCCAGCATATTGCCTGCAGGTCAACCGAATGCCTTAAGTGAAGTATTTGGCATTACTCCAACACCGCTTGAGAGTCTACTGAATTGAGATTATTTATTGTTGGAGGATACCTAAGAGATCAATTATTAGGCGTCACTCCAAAAGATAAAGATTATGTGGTGGTTGGTTCTAGCCCAGAAGAAATGCAATCTAATGGCTTTATCCCAATAGGTCAAGACTTCCCCGTTTTTTTGCATCCAAAGACAAAAGAGGAATATGCTTTAGCTAGAACTGAGCGAAAAACGGGACAAGGGTATAAAGGCTTTACGTTTTATGCCTCATCCGAAGTTACCTTAGAACAAGATCTTTTGCGTCGTGATTTTACGATCAATGCAATGGCGCAAGAAATCAATTTAGATGGTCAGCTGATTGGGTCGCTCATTGATCCATGTGGCGGTCAGAAAGATATTGCACAGCGTGTCATGCGCCATGTGAGTAGCGCGTTTAATGAAGACCCGCTACGTATTTTACGTTTAGCTAGATTCATGGCAAGACTCGATAAATTTACCATTGATGAGGCGACCCTCACTCTAGTCAAACAAATGGTTCTTGATGGTGAATTAAAGTTTTTAGTCCCAGAACGTGTTTGGCAGGAATTGAGTCGAGGACTCATCGAAAAAACTCCTTCAAGAATGATTGACGTTCTGCTAGAGACAGGAGCGAGTAAGGATGTTTTACCTCAGGGCTTTACGCAAGAGCAGATTGTAGATTTAACGAAACGCCAGCTTGATCTTGGAGCTCAAGGGGCACCAGATTTACAGGCGCAACTAGCCTATTTACTCACACACATTGAGCAAAGAGAGATGGAGGCATGGACCTCGCAATGGAAGATACCAACAGACTTAAAAAACTATGCGAATGTTTTTCATCATTTATACCGAGCGCATCAAAAAACCCCATTAAACACAGAAGATGTTTATCAGTTCTTTAATCTCGCGGATGCTTGGCGTAAATCAGAGCGACTTTACAAGGCGATTGATTCCATGAGCACCCTCGGCTTTGAAGTAGAGCTGTGGCAAGAGTTACTACAAGCTGCGATGTCTGTTGATGCTGGACTGATCGCCAAGAATCTGCAGACAAATGATGGCATCATGATTCAGAATGCTGTTGCTGCGTCTCGCCGCCAAGCAATCGCTGCCTGCCTGTAAATCCCGGTAGATTTGCGCAAAGACTTTCAAATTCGATACTGGCGCTTAAATTTTTAGACCAAGCAATCAGTTTGAACAGCTCTCCCATCTCCGCTTCAGAAATAAGTTTTTGAAAAGCATGCGCCTCAGAGGTGTACCTGACAGAATCTGTTGGACTGACTGTGCTTAAGAATAAATCCCCAATACCTGCCTCTAAAAGATAGGCTCCTTGGCTTTGATAATGTGCAAGACTCATGCCCGCTCTTGCAGCAACGCGGTTAAGAGAAGACCACTCCACATGCGAGGTAAGATCACACAAACCAGGTAAATAAAACATATCAGGGATGGATTGGTGGCGATGATGCGCTATATGAGTGCCTTGCACGCGTTGCGGATAATAATACTCCTGCTCAGGAAACCCATAATCAATAGCAATCATCAAACCTTGAGATAAATGGTTGGCAATCATCTTCACCCAAGCATGAGAGCGGGGATGGATTTCAGTAAGATAGTTTTCTGGATAAGTGATACCCGATTGCGTTAGACATTCGGGGAGTAGATCTTGGGGGACTTCTGGACCGATTTGCCAAAGCCAATGATCTGAAAATAAGGGTGAACTCGGCTTTGGATTAATTGCCACACCTTGATAATGCCATTTGCCTTGTGTTTGTATGATGAGATCAAATGGAATTGCATCTAAGACTTCATTCGCTAGGACAACTCCCTTAAAGTCTTCTGGCATTTGCGAAAGCCACTTAACGTGAGTGGCGATGTGATGTTCTTTTAAGAACAAGTGAAGTCGCTCTTTTTGACGATCGATTAAATCTGGCGAGAGTTCTAAAATAAGATATTGATCTGGTAACTGATTGATATCGTACAGATACGCCAAGATATCTTGGCAGAGTTTGCCCGAACCTGCCCCAAATTCAAGGATCGTGGCGGCCTGATTTTGAGATGAAAAAAAGTCTAAAATAGGCGCAATTGTTTTTGCAAGGGTAGCGCCAAAAAGAGTGCTAATTTCAGGAGCAGTAACAAAATCGCCTTTTGCGCCAAATTTAAAACTACCCGAGGTATAGTAACCAAGTTGCGGTGTGTAGAGTGCCCGGTCCATAAAATGCGAAAATGGGAGCCAATGATGATTATTTTTGATATCTTGATCAATCAAATTCGATAATTGTTGGCAATGCTGTAAAGCTTCGGTATTCGTTAAAATTTCCATGACCTAGAGTAAATCCTCATGAATGAAACTCGTAAAATTGTATTAATCACTGGTGCTGCAAAACGTATTGGTCATATTATCGCTCTTCAAATGGCAAGGGCAGGTTGGGACATCGCTATTCACTTTGGAAAATCTCAACAAGCTGCACAAGAGACTGTAAAAAAGGTTCAAGCCATTGGCCGGCGAGCTATTTGTATTCAAGCGGACCTTGCCATTGAAACTGAAGTCGAGCAAATATTGCCAAGCTGCATACAACACCTTGGTATCCCCCATTGTATTGTGAATAATGCTTCTATATTTGAATATGATGATCCAGCAAATATGCAATATAGTAATTTAAGTGAACATATGACGGTGAATGTGGCGGCGCCACTGGTTCTTACCAAAATGTACGCTGAAACTTTAAAAGATGATCCCGAGAAGAAGGGCGTAGTAGTCCACATATTGGATCAAAAGCTAGACAACTTAAACCCCGATTTCTTTTCATATACGCTATCTAAAAGTGCGCTTCAAGCGGCAGTGACGATGCAAGCGATGTTCTTTGCGCCGCAATTAAGGATTATGGGTGTTGCGCCAGGAATTTCTATGACATCTGGGGATCAAAGCCAAGAAGGCTTTGAAGAAGCGCATCAAGCTGTATTACTCGGGCAGTCCTCAACCCCAGAAGATATTGCTCAAGCCATTTTATATATTCATCAAGCTCAAGCGATGACGGGCACGGTTTTATATGTAGACGGTGGCCAGCATTTACAATCATCATCTCGTGATGTGATGTTTCTCACCAAAGCCAAATAAGGATCTATGACTTCAGCACTAATGATTAAAGAATTACAAAACTGTCGGCGACTTTTTCTGCGTAATTACGACATACTCATTAATATTGGCGTGCATGATTTCGAGAAAAAAGCCGAACAACATGTGATCATCAATATTGATTTATATGTCCCGCTAGGTCAAAATACGCCTAAAGAGGATCAATTACATGAAGTTGTGGATTATGACTTCATGCGTGAAACGATTAAAGAGATTGCCAGTCATGGACACATTCAGTTACAGGAAACTTTGTGTGATGAAATTATGCAAAAAATGCTTGCCCATCCACTCGTAATTGCTGCAAGAGTTTCGACCGAAAAGCCAGATGTTTATCCTGATTGTGATGGCGTGGGTGTTGAAATCTTTAAGATAAAAAATTAATTGTATGAATGCCCGAGTAGATCCTAGAAAAGTCGAGTTTGAAGAAAACAAGCTAGTTAAAAAGTTATGCCGTTTGACGGGGCAGGCTATTAACGACTTTAATATGATTGAAGAGGGCGACAAAGTGATGGTGTGCGTTTCAGGCGGCAAGGACAGTTATGCCATGCTCGATATTCTTTTGAAGCTTCGAGAGCGTGCCCCGATTCACTTTGATTTAGTTGCTGTTAACCTCGACCAAAAACAGCCAGGATTTCCGGAGGATGTTTTACCAAACTATTTAAGACATCTGCAGGTCCCTTTCCATATTGAAGAACAAGATACGTATAGCATCGTCAAACGTGTTATTCCTGATGGAAAAACAACCTGCGGACTTTGCTCACGACTCAGAAGAGGGATTTTGTACCGCGTTGCTGATGAGCTTGGGGCTACAAAAATTGCTCTTGGGCATCATCGTGAAGATATATTAGAGACATTTTTATTGAATATGTTTTACGGGGGGCAATTAAAGTCTATGCCACCAAAACTTCAGTCGGACGATGGCAAGCATATTGTGATTAGACCGCTAGCCTATGTTCCTGAAAAATATTTAGAGCGTTATGCTAAAGATGAAGCGTTTCCAATCATTCCTTGTAATTTGTGTGGTAGTCAACCTAATTTACAAAGAAATGCGATGAAGGAGCTTTTAAAGCAATGGGAAAAATCGCACCCTGGAAGAGTAGAAAGTATGTTTCGCGCGCTCACACATATTGTCCCATCGCATTTGTTAGATGCAAATCTATTTAATTTTAAAGACCTAGACATGCGTAGCGAATTCTTGACTAGCAGGGGTGATATGGCAATTGATGAAGGCTTTGACAGCGCTTGTTCAACAGAGCAGTCATTGCAGCCTATTCAGCTCGTATCCGTGTCTTAAAGACCGTCAAGCTAAACTCTTATAATAGATTTATGAATATAGTCATATTAGCTGCCGGACAGGGGAAGAGGATGTATTCTTCCCTGCCGAAAGTATTGCACCCTCTGGCTGGTAAGCCGATGTTGGGTCATGTGCTGGATACGGTGAAAGATGTATTCCCTGACTCTATTCCTAGCCTTGTACTCGGTCATGGACAGGCGACCATACAGGAATATCTTGAGCAGCATTATCCAAATGTCAAGACAGTGAATCAGGCAGAACAAAAAGGTACTGGACATGCAGTGCAGCAAGCCCTTCCCAATTTACATGATAATGTCTGCTCCTTGATTCTCTATGGTGATGTTCCTTTAATACGAGCAAGCACTCTAAAAGACCTTCTGCGTCTTGCACAAGATGGAACTCTTGCCGTTCTGACGCAGGAATTACAAAACCCGACAGGATATGGACGAATTATCAGGAATCTTGACGGTGAGGTCACTGGCATTGTTGAAGAAAAAGATGCTACTGCGGAACAAAAACAAATCCGCGAAATCAATACGGGAATATTAGCTTGTCCCACGAAAGAGTTACGACAGTGGCTAACGCACCTACAGCCCAATAATGCCCAAGGTGAGTACTATTTGACAGACATCGTTGGGATTGCCGCCGAGCAAGGACATCCAATTCGGACTATGATGCCGCAATTTGGCTTTGAAGTCGAGGGAGTCAACAGCCGAGCTCAACTCGCATCTCTGGAACGTACTTGGCAAAATTATGTGGCGGAGCAATTATTACAGCAAGGTGTCACCTTACTGGATCCGCAACGCATAGACATTCGTGGACATTTAAGTTGTAGTCAAGATGTCGTAATTGATGTGGGTTGTATCTTTGAGGGTGAAGTAGAAATTGCAAGTTATGCCAATATTGGCCCTTACTGCGTCATTAAAGATTGCCAAATTGGACCTAATGCGCAGATTAAAGCCTTCTCTCATCTAGAGGGTGCCATTGTTGGTGAAAACGCTGTGATCGGACCCTATGCAAGATTGCGGCCAGGCACGACAGTAGATCAGGATGCGCATATTGGTAATTTTGTGGAAGTAAAAAATAGCCATATTGGTCAGGGAAGTAAGGCCAATCATTTATCCTATGTTGGAGATGCAACGGTAGGCATGCGGGTTAATATTGGAGCTGGAACGATTACCTGTAACTATGACGGCGCTAATAAACACCAGACAAAAATTGAAGATGATGCCTTTATTGGATCTGATACGCAACTTGTCGCCCCAGTGACTGTGGGTCGCGGTGCAACTATTGGGGCTGGTACGACACTCACGAAAGATGCACCAGAGGGAAAACTCACCATCAGTCGGACAAAACAATTAAGTATTGAATGGCAAAGGCCTAAAAAAAAGTAAGATTCAATCGATTAAGCGAAAGATAACTAGATATGTGTGGGATTGTTGGAGCAGTATCAACGAAAAATATAGTATCGATCTTGGTCGAGGGACTACAAAAGTTAGAGTACCGAGGCTACGATTCATGTGGATTAGCTGTAGTGGGTCAGGCGCAGGGCTTACAAAAAAGTAAAACGACAGCTCGCGTTCAAGACTTGAACCTGACTACTCAAAAGTTTGAGGGCACCATGGGGATTGCTCATACCCGCTGGGCAACGCACGGAAAACCTAATATAGATAACGCACACCCCCACTTTTCAGGAGATTTAATTGGTGTTGTGCACAATGGCATTATTGAGAATTATGAGATTTTGCGCACCCAATTGAAGGAAAAGGGTTATAAATTTACATCGCAAACTGATACTGAAGTAATTGCTCACTTAATATATGATGCATATATTAATTTAGAGCATCGTGATCTGATGATGGCGGTACGGCAAGTTTTGCCGAAGCTTCACGGGGCATATGCCATTGCAGTTATGGCTTGTGATCAACCCGAGTTACTGGTCGGTGCCAGGGTCGGTTCACCATTAGTGGTGGCATATGGGGAACAAGAAAACTTCATAGCATCAGACGCTCTAGCAGTTGCCGCCCACGCAAAAAAAATGACGTACTTGGAGGAGGGGGATATTGTTTCTCTCAGATATAACACGGTAGAAATATGTAACATTCATGGTGAAATACAATCTCGGCAGATTAAAGATGTTCCTCAATTAGCAACAGCGGTAGAGCTTGGGCCTTATCAGTATTTTATGCAAAAGGAAATCTTTGAGCAGCCAGGTGCATTAGGGAACACAGTGGGGGATATTGAGATCATTGAGTCGGAAATTTTTGATGCCACGATGGATGATTGGTCCGAAATTAAAGAGGTCTTAATTTTAGCTTGTGGGACAAGTTACTACTCGGCATGTGTTGCCAAGTATTGGATTGAGGAAATAGCTGGAATAAGAACACAAGTTGAAATTGCGAGTGAGTATCGATATCGGGTATCGGTACCAAACACAAAAGCACTTGTAGTTGTCGTCTCTCAATCAGGAGAAACTGCCGACACATTAGCTGCTTTGCGTCATGCAAAAGAATTAGGCCATACCAAAACCTTAGCGATTTGTAATGTCGCCACAAGCGCCATGATGAGAGAAACCCTGTGGAAGTTCCAAACCAAAGCAGGAACAGAAATTGGTGTGGCGTCTACCAAAGCATTTACTACGCAATTAGTGGGGCTCTATTTTTTAGCCTTAGTCCTAGCCAAAAAAGAAAATCAATTAGACAAACAAGCAGAACAACAAGAACTGAAAGCATTACGACATTTACCAGCCGCTCTCAATGCGGTATTAGCTCTTGAGCCGCAAATCATTGCTTGGAGCGCGCAATTTGCCAAGTTTAAAAATGCTATATTTTTAGGAAGAGGCATGCATTACCCTATTGCTCTAGAGGGGGCATTGAAGTTGAAAGAAATTTCGTATATTCATGCTGAGGCCTATCCTGCTGGTGAGTTAAAACATGGACCTTTAGCATTAATCGATGAATTTATGCCAGTAGTCACAGTAGCGCCTAATGACGCATTAATTGAAAAACTAAAATCAAATATGCAAGAAGTCCAAGCACGTAGTGGACAACTCTTTGTATTTGCGGATGTGGATACCAATATTCAATCAGGCGAAGGCATCCACGTGATACGCATGCCGGAAAATTATGGCAACTTATCACCCATATTACATGTGGTACCACTGCAATTGCTCGCCTACCATACAGCTTTAGCGCTAGGAACAGATGTAGATAAGCCTAGAAATCTAGCAAAAAGTGTCACGGTAGAGTAAATAAGCCTAAAAGCAATTTTTTATGACCACGTTGTTTCTTGTCAGACAATGCTTATTTTCTAAATAAGCTAAAGAATTCAAAAAAAGATCCTCGACACTCATGCTAAGTTGTTCCGCTGCTAATTTGAACAACGGGGTATTTAAACACCATTCAAGACCTTCTTGAATAAATAACTTTTGCTTAAACAGCACCATAAATTGCAGCAACACTTGAGCTACATGATGGATATTACGCTCTGGATGCGACTCTAAATAATCGAGTCGGGAATAGGCATGACTGATCGCCGCTTGCATATTTGTAAAGGGGGCGCCATGACCAGGAATCACCACTTTAACGGGTAAAGATTCAATGAGCTTTAGCGTGGCGCACTGTTCAATAAAGCCGGTTTGTCTTTCAACTTCTGAGAAAAGTGCCCCAAAACCTTTTTCCCACAAAGCATCTGCTGAAATCAATAGGCCAAGTGCAGGGGCAAATAAAAGAATCGAGTGTGGATGATGTCCAGGGCTGCCGTGGACTTCAAATTGGATATCACCGAGCGTAATACTCTGCCCGATCTTAAGTGCATCATGGGCAATGAATGGCGGGCAAGGTTGGCCCAAAGCTTGGAACTCATAATTAAGAACATTCCAGTTCTGTACTGATGCAAATTCAGATTCAGGCACAAGACAAGAAAAATTAAAAGAATTCTGAAGTGCTTGATTGCCGCCACAATGATCCGAGTGGAGATGGGTATTAACTAAAAGACGCGTTTGCAGCGATGGTAAACGCGCGAGGTAAGATTGCAATAAAGAAACTGTTTGTTGCTGATGTAAACAAAAGCCACTGTCGATCACATCGACAGAAGTGTCATCATGAAGATAGACCTGATTGGCGGATAGCCAACCACGTTCGACGATATGGATATTGGGTGGTAATAAACTATTCAACATTACTTGTATAGGCATCAATAACGACTGAATAGCGATCTTTTAGTTCATCCATATTTTGAATACTCATGCCTAAATCTCTGGCCAAGCCATTTTTAAGACCATAAATCCACCCATGAACTGTAAGCTCTTGATTTCTGAGCCAGGCATCTTGGACAATCGTAGTTTCACAAACATTAACCACTTGTTCAATGACATTCAGTTCACATAAGTGATTAAAACGTTCTTGATACTGAAGAACCTGACCTAAATAAACACCATGTTTATCATTCACATCTTTAATATGCCTGATCCAGTTATCAGCAAGACCTACACGAATATTATCCATAGCGGCTTTAACACCTGAACAGCCATAGTGACCGACAACAATAATGTGTTTTACCTTTAACTGATCCACAGCAAACTGAATCACAGATAAAGCATTTAAATCAGTATGAACAACTACGTTGGCAATATTACGATGAACAAAGATTTCACCAGGGGCAAGGCCAATAATTTGATTGGCAGGAACCCTAGAATCTGAACAACCAATCCAAAGATATTCAGGGGACTGCTGAGCAGCAAGACGCTTAAAGTAATCGGGATCATGATCAGTAAAACTATCAACCCATAATTGATTGTTCTCAAAAAGATGTTTTAGTAAATGGGGATTATTTGATGTACTCATGTATTTAGGGAGGATGGATAACGGTGAATAAAGCGTAATTGGTCAGGATAGCCAAAATGATCTAGCGTGCGACCTGCTTTCAGTTGATTCTGAAAATTAACCCATGTTTGTGGGTCAAAAAAATCAGCGTGATGTTTCATAAAATATTGCTTTACCCTAGGGTCGCCTAGCAAAAATGTGCCGTAGGACTCTGGAAAAATATCCTTTGGTCCAACGTGATACCAAGTTTCTCCTGATAACTCTTCCTCTTCAGTTCTCGCCTGAGGAATTTTACGAATATTACAATCCGTAAAATATTCGATCTCGTCATAGTCATAAAAAACGACACGCCCATGACGTGTAAGACCAAAATTCTTGTAGAGCATGTCCCCTGGAAAAATATTAGCGGCAATTAATTCTTTGATGGCATTACCGTATTCAATCATGCCATTTTCTACATCTTCATCTTTACCGTTTTGTAACATAATGTTCAGAGGAATCAGCCGGCGTTCAATGTAAAGGTGAGAAATCATCACCTCTTTTTCACCAAATTCATTCTCAAAATATGACAGCAAGGACGGGCAATGCGTTTCAAGTTCTGCAATCAAAGCAGGTTCAAAACGATCATAAGGCATAGCAATATTTGAATACTCTAAAGTATCAGCCATTCTACCAACACGATCATGCTGTTTGACTAATTGATATTTAGATTTGATGATCTCACGGGTGGTCTCTTTGGGTGGCGGAAAATAATCCTTAATCAGTTTAAAGACATAGGGATAGCTTGGCAAATCAAACACTAACATGACTAAACCTTTAATACCGGGTGCGATCCGAAATTGATCCGTAGAATGATTTAAGTGGTGTAAGAAGTCACGATAAAAGAGATTTTTGCCATGTTTTTGTAAGCCTAATGACGTATAGAGCTCTTGACGTGGCTTGCGTGGCATCAGAGTCCTTAAAAATGTCACGTAAGCAGAAGGCACTTCCATTTCAACTAAAAAATAACTATATGTAAAACTAAATAAAATCGAGACCTCTTCTTTATTGAGCAATATGGCGTCTACCTCTAAAGAGTTTTCTTCGTTGATATTGAGTGCAATGACCATAGGGATGGTCACATCGCCATTAATAATGCGACCAACGATGTACGCCATTTTATTGCGAAAGAAAACTGAGGTGAGAACATGAATTTGAAAATTAACTTTGATCTCATAGTTGCCTAGCTTTTCGTCGAGGGCTTGAATCAAATGATCTAAGTTTTTGTCGAGATTACCAAAAGGTACCTTAAGAGCATAGCTCGTTAAGATAGCATGAAAGGTATTTTTAAAGTCCTCTCGTCCTTTGGGATAATGCGCTTTATAGGTGGGTTTAGACCGCACTTCATCATTCTCAATATACTCAGTAGAGATGGTGGGTCTCAGAAAAATAAAATCGTTGTGAAAATAAGTGTGATTTAGAACGCGGGTAATAATCGAGTTATAAAAAGTTTCTGCAAGTTCTGGTTGATGATGATAAGTCAATAAGCCAATATAGTGTAGTTTGACTTGCTGCCAAATATCCGTATCTAAGGCTGTTGCATCGAATTCATCTTCGAGCACAATCAGACACTCTCTCACACGCTCGTCATAGTAATCAATACGACCTTTAATTAATTCCCGGATACCTCTCCAGTTTTGAGATTCAAAATTGTTTTTTGCATCAAAACTCGCCTCACGAAAAATGCGGTAATGTTTATTAAATCCCTCTAAAATGACTTGTGCCATATCAAAGGCAAATTGTGAAGAAAGCAGTTTTGGAAAATTAGACATTTGGAATTTTTATGCAATCACTTAGCTATTAAAATAGATCTATGGAAAATATACACTACCCCCTAGAAGATACTTTACCCCAAATTGGCTGCCTTCAAGAAGTCGCAGAGGGTATTTTTTGGTTAAGAATGCCCCTGCCATTTGCTCTAGATCATATTAACTTATGGTTACTCAGGGATTGTTTTGAGGGTCAAGAGGGGTGGACAATTGTGGATTGCGGTATTACTAGCCAGACTACTAAACAAGCTTGGGAAACAATATTTACAAATTGTTTACAAGGTTTACCGATTGTCAGAGTGATCGTGACCCATATGCATCCCGATCATATTGGTTTGGCTCATTGGCTTTGTGAAAAATGGCAAGTCCCATTATGGATGTCAATGACGGATTTTATGATGGCAAAGTGGTTAAGTTCCAAAGAGGGTGGCCTCTCGATTGGCTCGGTTGCAGGTGGTGGTGGCGCTGCCGATCATTTTTACAAACACGGCCTGACTGCACAGGAAGATCTCGAAAAAATCCGTGCCCGAGCTGATCATTACAGTAATTTAGTACCTGAAGTTCCGCAACGATTTAGACGAATTTTGGATCAAGAGGAAGTCCTTATCGGCAAACGTATGTGGCGAGCAATTAGTGGTTATGGGCATGCTCCGGAGCACCTTTCTTTTGCCTGTGTGCAAGATCAAATTATGATTTCAGGGGATATGATCCTCCCAAGAATTTCAACGAATGTTAGTGTCTATGATGCAGAGCCTGATGCAGACCCACTTGGGATGTTTTTAGAGTCCATTGCTAAATTTGAGTTTTTAGATCGTAAAACTCTCGTTTTACCCTCACATGGCAAGCCTTTTCAAGGACTACATTACCGGATTGGGCAGCTCCGAGAGCATCATGCTGAAAGATTACAAGAAACTTTAGATGCTTGCAAAGAGCCAACAACGGCGAAGAGCTTACTTCCCATCTTATTCCGTCGCAAGCTAGACAATCATCAAATCAGCTTTGCTATGGGTGAGGCGATTGCTCATTTGAATTATCTCTGGCGCAGGGGGCAAATCATGCGGCAGAGCGACGAGAGCGGGGTTTTGTGGTTTTCGCAGCAGTAGATTTTCTAGCGGTTTTTTTGACGGCAGGTTTTTTTACCACTTGAGTAGTTTCTTTTTCCATACTTGGAAATGCTGACATCATGTTTGACATCGACTTTGACATTTGATTCATCAGATCTTGAGCTAGTTTTGCCCCGTCTGTGCTTGGAGGTGGCTGGTCCTTAGGTTCGGTAGATTCCGTTGTGCTGTCCGGGGATTTTGTAGCTGATTGCATCGTTTGGGCAATATCCTGCAATGCCGACAGAGTCGCTTTTTGAACTTCTAAGCCTTGAATAGTAGTCTTTAGAACATTGAGGTTAAGGCTTAACCATGCTTCCACACTTTTTAAATCTTTGATACGTTTATCAAGCTCTTCTAGATCAACCATAGGGATTCCAAAAGGATTGAGGGGACTCATTCCTGGCAAGCCAAAACTTGGAGTTGAAGGATCATTTGGGCCTTTGGCCGCACTTGACCACATATTTTTCATCATCTCTACACTTTGATGAAAATCAGGTATTCCATTAAACATAGCGCAACTCCATTTAAATTGACAGTTAAATGTAAAATAAAGGACTTTAGTCAGTAAATCAATCTTTAAGTATTTTATGACCCAATTAACCCAAAATCTATTGTCAAGTCCTTACACCAGAGGTCAGCTTTTACCAGAGCTATTGCGCGAGAGAATCCTCGTTTTAGATGGCGCAATGGGGACGATGATTCAGCAGTACAAATTGTCAGAAAAGGACTTTCGGGGTGAGTTGCCAGAACTCCTAAATCATTCAATAGATTTAAAAGGAAATAACGAATTACTATCGATCACTAAACCTGCTGTGATTTTAGAGATCCATGAGCAATACTTGCAGGCCGGCGCCGATATTATTGAAACAAATACTTTTGGGGCTACAACTATTGCCCAAGAGGATTACCGTTTAGCGCATATGGCAAAAGCAATGAACTTAGCTTCTGCAAAATTGGCACGTCAAGCTTGTGATCGATACAGTACACCTGAAAAGCCACGTTTTGTGGCTGGAGCCGTGGGTCCAACTCCGAAAACTGCGAGTATTTCACCTGATGTGAATGACCCTGGGGCAAGAAACACTGATTTTGAGGGACTTCGCCAAGCCTATTATGAGCAAGTAGAAGCTCTTGTAGAGGGGGGCTGTGACCTTCTTTTGGTAGAGACTGTCTTTGATACACTGAATGCAAAAGCAGCTATTTTTGCGATTGAAGAGTTTTTTGAGAACTCAAAACAACGTTTGCCCCTCATGATTTCAGGAACGGTGACAGATGCCTCGGGCAGAATTTTATCTGGTCAAACGGTTGAAGCTTTTTGGAACAGTTTAAGACATGCAAAGCCAATTATGTTCGGGTTAAATTGTGCGCTTGGGGCTACATTGATGAAGCCTTACATCGCTGAGCTTGCCAAAATATGCGATACCGCAGTTTCCTGTTATCCCAATGCAGGCTTACCCAATCCAATGAGTGATACGGGCTTTGATGAAACCCCAGAAATTACTTCGCATTTATTGGAAGACTTTTCTAAAGATGGTTTAGTCAATTTAGTAGGTGGATGTTGTGGAACAACACCAGCGCATATTGCTGCAATTGCCAAGGCGGTACAAAATCAGAAACCACGGCAGTGGATCAGCAAATGGAATGCTTATAAGGAGCCTTTGAGTGAGTAATGTTGGTTTGCCGTTATTAAAGCTGTCGGGGCTTGAAGCATTTAATCTAGAGTCTTATATACGATTTGTGAACATTGGTGAGCGAACCAATGTCACAGGATCTAAGGCTTTTGCCCGATTAATCTTGAACAATTTGTTTGATGAAGCATTGCAAGTTGCAAGGCAGCAAGTCGAAAACGGTGCTCAGATTATTGATATCAATATGGATGAAGCCATGTTGGACTCTCAAGCAGCTATGGTTAGGTTTTTAAATCTGATTGCCTCTGAGCCAGATATTGCTCGCGTACCTATCATGATTGACTCGTCGAAATGGACAGTGATTGAAGCAGGCCTGCGTTGTGTCCAAGGTAAAGCGATCGTTAATTCAATTTCTTTAAAAGAGGGTACTGAGCCATTTATTCATCAAGCCAAACTGATTAAGCGTTACGGTGCTGCTACAGTGGTCATGGCTTTTGATGAAAAGGGTCAAGCGGACACCTTTGAGCGCAAAACAGAAATCTGTAAGCGCTCATATGATTTTCTTTTAAGTGAGATTGATTTTGCTCCAGAAGATATTATTTTTGATCCCAATATATTTGCAATCGCAACAGGGATTGAAGAGCACGACAATTACGCTGTTGATTTTATTAATGCCACTCGGTGGATTAAGCAAAACCTACCGGGCGCCAAGGTCAGTGGCGGAGTTTCTAATGTCAGCTTTTCCTTTCGCGGAAATGATGTTGTCCGTGAGGCCATTCATACAGTGTTTCTATTCCATGCCATTGAGGCTGGAATGGATATGGGGATTGTTAATGCTGGGCAGTTGGGCGTTTATGCTGACTTGGACCCAGAGCTGAAAGAGCGCGTAGAAGATGTCGTTCTCAATCGGTTTAAAGAAAAAGAAGGTAAAACACCCACAGAGCGCTTATTGGAAATTGCAGATAACTACAAAGGTGGTGGCGTTAAACAAGCTGAGACCTTGGCGTGGCGAGAATTACCAGTAAAGGCAAGACTCTCCCATGCTTTAGTGCAAGGAATCACAAACTTTATTGTGGAAGACACTGAAGAAGTTCGTCAAGAGATTTCAAATCGCGGTGGACGCCCGATTGAGGTTATCGAAGGTCCTTTGATGGATGGTATGAATGTTGTCGGTGAGCTCTTTGGCGCTGGAAAAATGTTTTTACCGCAAGTTGTCAAAAGTGCTCGTGTTATGAAACAAGCCGTTGCGCATTTAATCCCCTATATTGAAGAAGAAAAGCGTCAATATGAAGCTGCCGGAAAAGATGTTCGCTCTAAGGGAAAAATCATCATGGCCACGGTCAAAGGTGATGTCCATGATATTGGGAAAAATATCGTCACTGTTGTGCTGCAATGTAATAACTTCGATGTTGTCAACATGGGCGTAATGGTGCCCTGTAGCCAAATTCTAGAAAAAGCTAAAGAAGAAAATGCCGACATTATTGGCTTGTCGGGTTTAATTACGCCATCACTAGAAGAAATGACCTACGTCGCGCAAGAGATGCAAAAGGACGACTACTTTAAGAGTCGAAAAACACCGCTCATGATTGGTGGTGCAACAACCTCAAGAGTGCATACTGCTGTTAAGATTGCACCCCACTATGAAGGTCCAGTGATTTATGTCCCAGATGCATCGCGGTCTGTATCAGTTGCTTCCAGCCTGTTATCTGATGAGTCTGCTAAATCATATTTAGCAGGTATTAAGGAAGATTATGAGCGTGTGCGTCAACAGCACGCTAATAAAAAAGCAACTCCGCTAATTACACTTGAAGAAGCACAAAAAAATGCTGAAGTACTTGATTGGGAAAAAGCCGCGATTACGGTGCCTAAGTTTATTGGGCGCAGAGTATTTAAAAACTTTGATTTATCAGAAATTGCGAAATATATCGACTGGACACCATTTTTTCAAACTTGGGATTTAGCAGGCAAATACCCACAAATATTAACTGACGAAGTTGTTGGCGACTCCGCTTCCAAAGTCTATGCAGATGTACTTAAAATGCTTGAAAAAGTGATTCAGGGTCGTTGGATTCAAGCGCACGCTGTTGTAGGCTTGTATCCAGCGAATCGTATTGGCGATGACATTGTGGTCTATTCAGATGAAAAACGTGACACACCACTGTTGACTTGGAATTGCTTAAGACAGCAGACAGTTCGTCCTGTAGTTGATGGTTTGAAGCGTCCTAACCGAAGCTTAGCGGACTATGTTGCGCCATTATCTCTTGGAAAAAAAGATTATATTGGTATGTTTGCTGTAACGACAGGTCATGGTGTAGAAAAAAAGGTGACGGAGTTCCAAGCAAGACACGATGACTATGATGCAATCATGATCAAAGCTATTGCAGATCGATTGGCAGAGGCTTTTGCAGAATGTATGCATCATCGGGTAAGAACTGATTTATGGGGCTATTGCCCACAAGAAAATCTTTCCAACGAAGAGTTAATTACTGAAAAATACCAGGGTATACGACCAGCTCCTGGCTATCCAGCATGTCCTGAACATACCGTCAAACATGCGATGTTTGAGGTCCTTGCGGCGCACGATATCGATATGGAGCTAACAGAATCATTAGCGATGAATCCGGCTTCGAGTGTTTCAGGCTTTTATTTAGCTAACGCAAATGCACAATACTTTAATGTTGGCCCGATAGGCCTTGATCAAGTGAACTCAATTGCATTGCGTTCAGGAAGAAGTTCAGAAGAGGTGGCGCGTGTATTGCAAAGCAACTTTGAAAGTAATTAATGACCCCAAACAATAGGTTCTTGTCGTTTAAGGGATGCTTTCATAAGCTCTAAAAATGGAAAAGCGCGCTGTCCTAGACGATCAGTTTTTATTTGACCCTCTTCCAAACTTTGTCGCTCTTTTGCATCTAGCGCAATAGCCGCTTCTAACTGACTTATTAGACTTGGGAGTTGTTCTACGAGTAAAATACCTTCTTTACTTAATTCGCGATTGATCACTTTAAAAATTTGCTGAGTTAAGTCCTCTAACATGAGGCACTCTGGGGAGTTTTTGGAATGGAATCGATAGAGCATTTTTTCAGCATACACCAATGGGCGCGCTTTTGTCATGCTTTCTGATACAGCAAAACAATTAAAAAACTTCTTTAGCCAAGGCTTAGTCAATATTGGTACAAGACTTGATAAGGATGTACGGACTATTCCAGAGCCACGCCTAGAGCGTCCAAAGGTTGCAGAACATGGCGACTTAGCTACTAACATAGCGATGCAAATAGCCAAGCCTTGGGGTTTAAATCCGCGAGATCTAGCGCAACAATTAGTTGTTGAGTTAGAAAAAATAGCAGGTATTCAAGACTGGATTACGCAATTAGAGATTGCGGGACCAGGATTTATCAATATGCGATTAAGCCAAGCTACCAAAACGCAGGTGATCCGTCAAATATTTAAGCAAAAAGATGGCTTTGGTTTTATCCCAAATACAAATCAAGCACCAGTATTAATTGAATTTGTATCGGCTAATCCAACGGGCCCCTTGCATGTAGGGCATGGACGACAAGCTGTCCTAGGAGATATCTTATCGAGTCTCTTAGCATCTCAAGGAAAAACAATTTACAAAGAATTCTATTACAACGATGCTGGTGTGCAGATTAATAACTTAGGAATTTCTACAAAAGCTAGGATTGATGGTTTAGAGCCATTACAAGAGGGTTGGCCTGAAAACGCCTATAACGGCAATTACATTAGCGATATCGCGCAAGCCTATCTTGCAGGCAAAACCATTCAAGCGGCTGATATAGCGGTAACTTCTCAAAAAAACCCAGAAGATTTAAAAGGAATTGAACGCTTTGCAGTCGCTTATCTTCGCAATGAGCAAGATATTGACTTAAAAGCTTTAGGTGTATGTTTTGATAATTATTACCTTGAATCCTCTTTGTATGACGATGGTTTGGTGAACCAAGCAGTTCTTGATTTACAGACAATCGGTAAAACCTATGAGGAAGATGGTGCGTTGTGGTTAAGGTCCACACAAGATGGCGATGATAAAGACCGTGTGATGAAAAAATCAGATGGTACTTATACCTATTTTGTGCCAGATGTCGCCTACCATGGCAGTAAATGGTCCAGAGGTTTTCATGAAGTCATCAACATTCAAGGCAGTGACCATCATGGCACGATTACTCGCGTAAGGTCAGGGATACAAGGTATTGCGCTGGCGAGAAATTGGGAAATCCCTAAAAATTATCCAACCTATATTTTGCACAAGATGGTGACTGTCTTAAAAAATGGTCAAGAGGTGAAGATTTCAAAACGAGCTGGCTCCTATGTGACAGTACGTGATTTAATTGAATGGTGTGGTGGATTTCAAGAGGGAATGACAGAAATTGAGCAAAGTACTGCTCTGATCCGCGGAAGGGATGCTGTCAGGTTTTTCTTGATTTCTCGTAAGGCTGATACAGAGTTTGTCTTTGATATTGATTTGGCGTTATCTCAGACAGATGAGAATCCTGTTTTTTATGTCCAATATGCCCATGCCAGAATCTGCTCTATATTAAGATCATGGGGTGGTAATGAGAGTGAGCTATTGCTAGCTAATTTAGACTTACTAGAAAGTCGCGCAGCCCATGGTCTCATGCAACGATTAGGGGAGTTTCCCGAAGTTTTAGCAGATGCAGCAAGAGATCTTGGACCGCATGCCATTGCCTTTTATTTAAGAGATTTAGCAAGTGATTTTCATTCTTTTTATAATTCAGATCGTGTCTTAGTCGAAGAACAAGATATTCGATTAGCGCGGGTTTCATTACTTCTCGCCACTAAGCAAGTCTTAAATAATGGGTTAAAGTTGCTCGGTGTAAGTGCACCTGACCAAATGTAATTTGATACATGATTTTCAAGGTATTATATTTATATGAAGATTAATAAAACACGAGCTGAAAATCAGCTCCAGCATTTAAATTCAGAACAAGGAAATATTCTCCTTGGGATGTTGTTTGGACTTGTTATAGGTCTTGGGATTGCTTTAGCGGCAGCATACTTTATTCAGAAAAACCCACCGACTGAAAGAGCTAACGTCAGGCCACCACAATTACCTGTAGTGCCTAAAATAAATAAAGATGGTACTACTACAAATGAGCTGCGCGATCCTAACGTGCCATTACAGGGTAAGCCGAAAACTCCTGAAAGCTCATTAGAGAACCAACAAAGTATACCTAGCGCAGTTATAGAAGCGACTGCGCCAGTACCAGCAGTAAAACCTGGTGTGATCTTTTGGATTCAGGTGGGCGCATATTCAGAAAAATCATCTGCAGAAAGTCAAAAGGCACAGCTTGCTCTTCAGGGCCTTCAGTCAAAAATTACTGAACAAAAAACAGATACACAATCCACATGGCGGGTACGCGTCGGTCCATATGCAGAGTTAGAAGACTTAAATGATGACAAAAATAAATTAGATAATGCAAACATCTCTTATAGTGTTATAAAGGCAAACAAACCATGAAAAAATTAAATAAGTCGTTATTAGGAATATTTATTGGCTTGATTTTAAGCTCCAGTGCTTCAGCACAGTTATTACCCCCCGCAGCCTCAGGCAGCAAAAATACGCCAACTACAAATGCCACGAAAGCCGCTTTTACGGAAGGTCTAGACTACAAGGTTTTGGGTTCGCCGCAACCCACAGAGTCCAAAGGTAAAATTGAAGTGACAGAGTTCTTCTGGTATGCCTGCCCACACTGTAATGAACTAGAGCCTGAGATACAAGCTTGGGTAAAACGCCAAAAAAATGATGTTGTACTAAAGAGAGTACCCATAGCATTTAGGGAAGATTTTTTACCACATAGTCGAATATTTTATGCACTTGAAGAGTTAGGTAAGGAGATGGAGTACTCACCTAAAGTCATGAAAGCAATCCATGTGGATCGTAAGCAATTGTTGAAAGAAGATGAGATTTTTGCTTGGGCAGCTAGTGCAGGCTTGGATGCCACAGCATTTACAAAGGCCTATAAATCGTTTACTGTGCAAACGAAAGCTAAGACAGCAAATGCAGTCGGATCGGCATATCGAGTTAATGGCGTACCAACGCTATTTGTGCAAGGAATGTATGAAACATCACCGTCGATAGCGGGCACAAAAACGCGTGCCATTGAAACCTTAGATTTTTTAGTGGCGAAATCTAGAGCTGAGAAAAAGTAATTTAGGCACGACTTTTTAAGCCACGCATGATGGGTCCTATGATCGGCAAATGTTCATAGATTCCTTCAGCAGGGTCCCAATAGTCATGATGTTTAACGACTAGAAAATTCTCATCAAAGGTAAGCCAGCTAACGCCTGAGAATGATTGGGGCGCAGTATTCCAGCGTCGCATAGCAAAAGTAAAATCCCATAAAAATGCCACTTGATTTTGACCCATCAAACACTCATGGACTTTGAACTGAGGATTGCTGAGTTGATCAAACATTTTTAAAAAAATGTGTTTGATCTGTGCATGACCAGTTACTTCTTGAAAGGGATCTTTAAAGACTGCCTGCGTAGAATAACATTGCAACAATTGATCGACCGTCGAAGGTAAGAGTTGGTTATATTGCAACCTAAGTTGTTCAACAGCTTCTTGCAAATGTGTAGGCATGATAGAAGTCTATATTTTGACAAATGTTTTTAATAACCAGAAATAGACTGGGTAAGGCAATATTCTTAAGAACTTTAAAAAGAAAGAAAATTGCTTGGGGAAGTGGATTTCAAATTCCCCTTTATGTAAGCCTGCACCAATTTCTTTAGCGGCTTGTTCTGCGGAAATAAGAGCGGGCATTTTAAAGTCATTCCCTGCTGTAGCTGGAGTTTGAACGAAGCCTGGACAAATAATATGAACATTAATACCTCTGGGCTTCAAATCATAATAAAGTGACTCAGCAAAGTTAAGAAGAGCAGCTTTTGTTGGGCCATATACCAGTGATTTTGGTAAACCGCTATAGCCAGCAACACTACCAACAAGAGCAATATGACCACAAGCTTGCTTTAAAAACTGTGGCATCACTGCGCTAACAACTCGCATTGGTCCCATCAAATTAGTATCAATCATATTTGCGGTGACGTTCATGTCGAAGTTATCAGCTCTGACAGGTGTATAAACTCCAGAGACAAAAAGCAGAACATCAATCTTCTCCCAAACCTGTAAAACGTGAGTCACTGCTTGGTCAACTTGATCAGCACTAGTAACATCTAAGCTCAGTGTTTGAAAGTTTTGATGAGGATGACTGATTAAAAGATTGGACTGTAGCTCCTTTAAGGAGTCTTGTCGACGTGCAGATAAAAATAGATTAGATCCTTGAGAGCCAAACCAATTGGCACATGCATGCCCAATTCCGGAGGAGGCACCAATAATCCAAACGTTAAGATTTTTAAAATCAGTAATGGGTTGGTTAAGACTCATAGAGTGGCTTTTCTAAAGTAAATTGAACGACATCGAGATTTTTACCTGCAAATCCAGCGGCACAATAAAAAAGATAAAAGTTCCATAATCGAACAAATTCATCTTTAAATCCTAATGCTTGTACTTCTTTGAATTTTTCATTAAATGAGACAGCCCAAGTACGCAGTGTTTTGGAATAATCATCGCCAAAGTACAATTTATCTTTGACACGAAGACCCACGTCTTGCGCATGTTTCTCGAATACGCTGACGGCTGGTAACATCCCACCAGGGAAAACATATTGCTGAATAAAGTCTGTTTTGGTGCGATATTTAGGAAACAAAGATTCATCAATCACGATACTTTGAATGACTGCACGTTTACCAGGTTTGAGACAACGATAGATAGTTTTAAAATAAGACTGCCAATACTCCTCGCCAACGGCTTCAAACATTTCGATTGAAACAATACCATCGTACTGTTGGTTGCAATCGCGATAGTCCTTCAGCATTACGGCGCTTTTTGTTTCAGCATAGGATGTGTTTGATAATTGCTCTTGCACAAAGCGAAACTGTTCATTAGAAATCGTAATGGCATC
The DNA here is from genome assembly GCA_040403635.1 of Polynucleobacter sp. GTDB lineage: Bacteria > Pseudomonadota > Gammaproteobacteria > Burkholderiales > Burkholderiaceae > Polynucleobacter. The sequence goes on along the minus strand of JBBAKF010000002.1, from coordinate 13,528 downwards.
CACATGAAGACCTTGGGAGCTTGCTTCTTTGATAAAACCTCCCCATCCGCAACCGATTTCAAGAATGTGATCATCAGGTTGGGTGTTTAACATACTGATAATGCGGTTACATTTATCCTTTTGGGCTTGTTCAAGCGTTTTATCATCACCTTCAGAAAATAATGCACTGGAATACATCATTGAAGGGTCTAGCCAAAGGGCATAAAAATGATTACCAAGGTCATAGTGAGATTGAATATTCTTTTTGCTTCCAGATTTAGTATTTTTATTCAAGAAATGTTTTATTTTGGCGAACAAAGATCCCCACCAAGATCCATAAATAAGCGCATCAAGCGCTGATCTATTGAGAAGTGCTAGGCGCAAAAGTCTTTCTAAATCCTCGGTATGCCAGAGTTTTTTAAAGTAGGATTCAGCCACACCAATATCACCCCTTGAAACTACCCATTGAAAAGCCTGCGTATTGAAGATTTGAACATGGATGGGTGGTTCGTTATTATCAGAAACTTGTCCAAAATTATGCACTGAACCGTCTGGCAAAGATAGAACTAGGCGTCCACCTTGAATTTTTTTAAACGCTTGAAAAATAAATTTTTGTGCAAATGTAGACATATTATGAAATTGGGAATCCTGGAGGCTTGGGTTTTTTATAAAATTTGGCACCTTTAATCCACAGTTTAACTGCTTGCCAATGAATTTTCAAAACAACCGATAAGGTTAGGAAGGGAAAATTAAAGATTGCTCGTAATTTTGATTGAGGATTTAAGAGATACTCCGTGCCACTAATACTTGTCATGAGGGTATGAACATCATTCTGAAAATAATCAATACGACTTACAAATTTCGGTTGAGGTGAGGTGCTTGCTTGTTGCATAAAGCGAAATCTGTAATTACCCACCACATCAAAAAAAGGAGAAACATGAAATACTTTTTGGGCGATCAGTTCTTGACCCCAATGCATTGCAGTATTATTTAAAGACTTCAGTAAATAGGTATGTCGCTCACCAAAAGTATTATTTACTTCTGCGATGATTGCTTTTAAATCACCACTTGCTTGATGACAAAACCAAAAGCTTACTGGGTTAAAGATAAAACCAAGTACCCTTGGGAAGGTGTGCAACCAAATTTCTCCATCAACATCTTCACACCCATGCGCTTTTAGAATATGTTCAATCCAATCTAATGAATGAAGATTTTCACCACCATAATCCTTATCATAAAAAGAAATCCACCCAAACCTGTTATCACCAATCCCTTGGTGCTTCAGTAAGTTGGGCGAAAGTCTTCTCGAACGCATTGGAATGCGTAAATAAAAGGTACCGTATTGAAAACGATTATTGGGACTAAAACGATGATGAATGACTTTCCCAAAATGAATGGAAGCCTGATGAATCTCGTTCATATAGCAGAGACAGAATCCATCAGGGTATTTGCTGCAATAAGCCCTGACTGAAAACCATCTTCGTGGAACCCATATCTTGTCCAGGCACCACAAAAATAGGAATTATTAACACCTTGAATTTTAGGCAACCGTTTTTGTACCAAAATCGCATCTTGATTAAGTATTGGATGGGAGTACTCAATACATTGATGGACTTTATCAGGCGCTGGTTTAATTTGTGGGTTAAGACTTACGATTACTGGTACATGAGAATCTTGCTCTGGCAAGGGCTGCAGTTTATTAATGAGATAGTGCACACATACAGCGGGCGATTGATCGATGCTAGAAGCATACAAATCTTCACAGGTGTAGTTCCAAGCTGCCCAAACATCTTCGGTGATAGGTAAGAGTTGTCGATCCTCATGCACATAGGCAATATTCTGTTTATATCCAATTGCACCTAAGATAGCTTTCTCATCACTTGATGGAGAGTCTAGAATTTCTAAAGTCTCATCGGTGTGACAAGCAAAAACAACCTTATCAAAGGCTCTTTTTTCGCCAGTCATCAACTCAATCGTAATCGGGTCATTTCCCACATTAGAAACTCTTGAGCAAGACGAGACCTTTGTCATTTCAATACGAACACCATGCTCTTGAAGAGACTGAGTCGTTCTACGCACATACTCTTTTGAGCCACCTGCAACAGTCATCCATTGCGGACGACGAACAATATTGAGTAGTCCATGGTTATTACAAAACTGCATCAATGTCTGAATGGGAAAATGCATCATATCTGCAAGTGAGCATGACCAAATGGCGCCGATCATAGGCAATAAGTACCAATCTCTGAATGGAGCGCTAAATTTTTTACGCGCCAAGAATTCACCAACGGACTCGAGTTGTTTTAAATCGCTGGAGTGATCTACACTTGTTTGACACATTTTCTTACCCGCTTGATTAAAGCGGACGATATCAAACAGCATCCTCAAAAAAGAGGGGCTGAGAAGATTTTGACGTTGTGCGAATAAAGTGCTCAGACTATTTCCTGCCCATTCGAGACGACGCCCATTTTTCTTCTTTAGTGAAACCGAAAAGGACATTTCTGACTTTGCTACGGGTACATCAAGCTCCTTAAAAAAAGCAATTAAGCCAGGATATGTCCACTCATTAAATACCAAAAAACCAGTATCAATTGGAAAACTCTGCGAAGACCCTTTGGGAGTAAATGAAATCGTATTGCTATGACCCCCTACATAGGAAGCTTTTTCAAATAAAGTAATTTCAAGTGAAGACTCCTTACGCAGCGCATAAGCACAGCTTAAGCCCGAGATACCTGCTCCAATAATTGCTACACGTAACTTGTCTACCATTATTTATTTCCAGCTAACAATTTTTCAATTTCCGAGGTAATAGATTTACTATCCGGCTTGACCATACTGCTGTATGCATTAACCACATTACCTTCACGATCAATTAAATATTTATAAAAATTCCATTTTGGTGAAGTGGAAGTCTTTTCAATGAGCATTTTAAATAGCGGATTTGCATTGCTACCGCTCACCATTGTTTTGGACATCATTGGAAACTTAACATCATAGGTATTTTTACAAAAATCAGCGATTTCTTTATTCGATCCAGGCTCTTGTTGACCAAAATCATTAGAAGGAAAACCGATCACTACCAACCCTTTTGACCCATATTTGCTGTAAATTTTTTCTAAGCCTTCGTACTGAGAAGTAAAACCACAATAACTGGCTGTATTCACCACTAAGACGACTTTACCTTTGTATTGGCAGAGATCTTGCATTTGTTCATCTTGGAGTCTTGGAAATTTAAAATTGAGAGATGCGGGACAAGTTCCGACAGGTTTAGAGGATATTTTTTCATTAGCCATAGAAAGAGCTGAAAAGCTTAATACACACAATGGCAGAATAACGAATTTCCATAAGGACATAAAAAACCTCTTTTTCTATTCATAAGTTGAATATCACTCAAGTGAGAGTCTAAGCCATAATACAAACTCTTTCACAAAGGGCCTTAGAATAACATGATGGACATGCCTAACTTACCTTCCCCCGGCTTTGAAAACAAAGTATTGGCACTAGATTTTAGCCAAGAAGACCTGAATAAAAAGCTGCAAGCCCTTGAAAAGCCAATTGTTTTTACAAATGGAGTATTTGATATCTTACATCGGGGGCATGTGACATATTTGGCTCAAGCCAAATCTTTAGGAAAGAGCTTGATTGTTGGAGTCAATGCTGACGCTTCAGTAAAAATGTTAGGTAAGGGAGACGACCGACCGATTAATCAAGAAAGTGACCGAATGGCACTTTTAGCAGCTCTCGAAAGTGTGGACTTAGTAATTTGTTTTAAAGAACAGACACCAGTCGAATTGATGCGTCTAATAAGACCTGACATTTACGTTAAAGGTGGAGATTACCAAATAGAGACCTTAGCAGAAACTGCCTTAGTTAAAACTTGGGGTGGACATGCTTTGGCAATACCATTCATGTTTTCCAGGTCGACCACTAAAATACTACAAAAAATCAGAAATTAAGGCTCTCGTTTAACAATTTCAGATTGCCCACTAATAGGCCCATCGATTTGTATTGACTGTATTGTTGACGATTCTTTATCCAGGATTGACAGCTCGGCGGGGGTTAGGCTCATCATGACTGAATCAAGCCAGCGCATGAAGGAATACGGAGCACAAAGAATAATAAGTGCAGCACAAAAATTACAAATGATTAAAAGCCAAAGGCTTGTATAAAGGAATCTAATCATAATGACAGTTTTTGTTGATACCAAAGACACATTCCTCGAAAAACGATGTATGGGTCATGGATGACATGGCAATGATTTAAGGATTTAGAGATCAGATGTTTTTGGATGAGATTGGCATTTCCTCCCGAAAGAATCAAATGCGTGATTTCTGGATGACTCAGTAAAGCGAATTGAATAGCGCCTACTTGAGCATGTAAAACACCTTGTAAAATTGCCTCCTCTGTAGAACTGCCAAAAATATTTTCTTGCACATGATAATTTTTAGTTTGAGATAAGTTTGGTAATAGAGCTGTTTTAGACCCTAGAGCTTGGAGCATCATATTGATTCCAGGAAGAATCCAGCCGCCACTAAAGACTAGGTTTTGATTGACATAATCAATGGCCGTAGCCGTACCACTATTAACGACTAAATAATTCCCTGTTGGCGCATAATGTGTGGCACCAATAATACTAGCCCAGCGGTCATTTCCTAAATTATCCGGTGCTTGATAATGATTTTGAATCGGCAAAAAAGACAGACTAGAAGCAAAAATAGAAATAGGTACACCAGGTAATTTCTGCATCAGCCATTGTCGCCACATACTTTCAATGGAGGCGTGGGCGACATTACAGATCAAGATGTGTGAAATCAATTTTTTGCTACTCAGCACTTCTTGAAGTTGTATGGCGCTCACACTCGAAAATAAAGATTCGGTATTTGGGAAAACGCCTTGGAGAGAACTAAAATCCCATTCAGAAGAAGGCTCAGCTAAACACCACTTTGCTCTCGTATTGCCAAGGTCGATCAGTAATAGTTCATGGCGCATATTTTGCTTGACTCAGTGATAGGTCGCCAGCGGCAACCTTTTTAATTCCTAATGGAGTATGGAGCAATAAATAACCCTCAGCATCAACACCGACACTTTGTCCGCTGATGATCTCTTGCGTGTCTTGGTGAAGATATAAGGTTTGATTATGCCAAAGATCCCAATGATTCCATTCATCTTGAAAAGAGCTAAAAGAAGCTTTGCTAAAAAGATCTAGGGTGTATCCCATATTAATCGTGATGAGCCTCCAAAGCAATTGAATATCAATCGTATGATGATGCAGATTAATTTCTGATATCGATGTGGCCTCAAGATGATGCGTTGATAAGGGAGGTGATCTTAAATTTAGACCAATACCGATAATCATCCACAATGGTTCATGGGGAGATTTTTGACCACCTTCCACTAAAACACCCCCAAGCTTACGATTATTAAGCAAAATATCATTGGGCCACTTAAGGCCTAAGCCAAGATGTTTGCCGGTAGATTCGGATAAATTGAGCAACTGGAGGATGCTTTTAAGAATGCAAAGACCACAAGCCAATGAGAGGCCTTGTAACTGCATCATGGTAAAGCTCTCAGGAAACGGATAAGCGATAGAAAATGTCAGTGAATCATCCGCTTGAGAAAGCCATGTTTTTCCTCGTCTACCCCTACCTGCAGTTTGCTCTAATGCAAGGAGACTAACGGGCTCATTTAAAGTATGTGCATGCCAACGATTCAACAAGTCAGAATTGCTAGATTCTGTTGTTGGTATAGTTTCATATCGCCAAGAAATAGTCATACATGCTATTGTAGAAACAATTCATCAGCCCAGGAATAAATTGGTAAATTCTGCCCAAAAAATAAAAAATACCAAGCCATTTTATTTGGCGAGGCTAATGCTCATTTTGTATCTTTTCTTAGTAGCGTATGCAAGTCTCACCCCACTCAATTTTCTAATAAGTAGCCATTTACAAATTTGGTCTTGGCTATTAGCGCCGACGCCAAGATATATTCCAATATTTGATGTTTTAAGTAATGTGATTGGGTACTTGCCATTTGGGTTTTTAATGGTGGTGTCTTTGTACCCAAGATTTTTAAAATGGCAAGCTTTTATCTTTACATTGGTTTTAGGAGTTGCTTTTTCTGGAGTGCTTGAGAGTTTGCAAACATATTTGCCATCGCGTATACCGAGTTTAATTGACCTATACTCCAACTCTGTCGGGGTCTTAATTGGCGCACTTTTTGCATTGCCTCTTAGCCCACAATGGTTGTCAGGAAATCAGGCTGAGCGTATTCGAGAGTCTATATTTGGTAATCAACAAGGCTTTTTTTTGTTAATGATTCTGTGTCCCTTGGCGCAAATCTACCCACAAAATGCTTGGCTTGGTATGGGTGATTTAGGTTTATTAATAACGCGTATTTCCCCCTACTGGACATTGCCACTAGATCATGCCTCACAAGAAATTTTAATTACCTCAATTGCGACATTTTGTATTGGAACTCTATTTTTGTTGGGGATTAAAAAGAAAGCCTCTCCAATGAAAATTATAGCGGGTTTATTTATCTTAATGATTGTATTAAAACTGATTATTTCACAATTTCAATTTGGACAAATTGGTACTTCTACGTGGTGGGGAGTTTCCGTATTGATAGGTTTAGTGACTGGATTTTTATTAACCTATTTGGCGCAATTTTTATCTAGCTCAAAATTAAGAGGATTAATTTTAATAGCATTAACAAGCCTTATTGTTTTAGTCAATGTGATGCCCTATAACCCCTATTTTTATAGCTTATTGGACCAGTTGCCACAGGGAAAAATGACCCATATTAATGGGCTATTTGCTTGGATCTCAATCATATGGCCATTTTTAGCTATTTTTGTATTAATCAAAAGTAAAAATAGCGATCTTCATTAGACAAACAATTCATCGCATAAGGATATAATTTTTAACATGGAATATTACAAACATCACGTATTTTTTTGTCTTAACTTAAGATCAAACGGTAATGCCTCATGTGATCAGCATGATGCTACTAGATTGTTTGATTATGCAAAAAAACAATGTAAAGAGTTAGGGCTTAATGGTAAGCACCAAGTACGTATTAATCGTGCAGGTTGTTTAGATCGTTGTGAGTTTGGACCTGTGATGGTCGTCTATCCCGAGGGGATTTGGTATCAATTTGTAGATGAGCAAGATATTGATGAAATTATTGATAGTCATTTTAGGCAAGGTGCACCTGTAGAAAGACTAATGCTTAATGAATAGTAGAACTATGCGCCACACAATTAGTATTTCTGTGGGTCTTTCTGAGCTCAGCATTGATTTTCCTGAGGAGTTACTTCGTGATCATACTTTTGAGCTGCGAGGCTTAGCCTTAATTGGACATCCCCACCCCTTGCTTGGGGGGTCAATGGATAACAAAGTCGCGCAGACTCTTGCCAAAACAATGACCATGTTGGGTTATGTCAGTGTACGTCCCAACTTTAGAGGGGTAGGCCAGTCTGAGGGTACTTTTGATGATGGTGTTGGTGAAATAGATGACTTGGAGCAGATTTTGGTGTGGATGCAAAAGCCTAGTTCTTGGCTAGAGCTTTTAGGCGAACAGGAAAATGCTTGGTATCAAGACGTACACAGTATGCCTTTTGTTTTAGCGGGTTTTTCTTTTGGTAGTTATGTGAACAGTAATCTTGCCCAAAGGTTGATCAATCAGGGCAAAAGCCCATACAGATTAGTCTTAGTTGGAAGCGCTGCTGGAAAGTGGGACATGCCTAACATTCCCCCCAATACGATTGTTATTCATGGCGAACTCGATGAGACAATACCTTTAAAAGCGGTATTTGAATGGCTTATGTCTCAAGAAACCGTTATTCATGTGATTCCGGGTGCAGATCATTTTTTCCATCGAAAACTGCATTTGATTCGCGATACTGTGATAAGTTTATGGGATGCTAAATAATTCCCAAGACTCGTTAATTGAATACCCCTGTGACTTTCCGATAAAGGTCATGGGTAAAAATACCCCTGATTTAAAGCCCGCTGTAATACATATCTGCCAACAATTTGATCAGCAGTTCGATATCAGCACAATTGAAGAGCGGACTTCGAAAGAAAATAAATATTTAGGCTTAACCGTGATTATTCATGCCATTAACAGAACCCAATTGGATGAAGTTTATCGCACGCTATCCACACATCCACTGGTCAGCGTTGTACTCTAATGAACTTGCCGATAGAGACTCATTATTTAGGTATCCAGGATTATCAAGACACTTATGATGCAATGCGAGAGTTTACCTCTCATCGTGATGAAAATACCCCTGATCAAATATGGGTTTTGGAACACCCGCCTGTTTTTACATTAGGTTTAGCTGGGGACTTAAACCATTTACTTGACCATAATTCAAAGATAGCACTTGTTCACGTCGATCGTGGTGGACAAATTACCTACCATGGGCCAGGTCAAATCGTCATATATTTACTCATTGATTTAAAAAGAATGGGCATTTATGTCAAGGAATTGGTATTTAGAATCGAGCAATCCATCATTAATTGTTTAGAAAAATATCAAATAGAAACAGAGCGTCAACCGGGCGCTCCGGGGATCTATGTGCACCCAAAGTCCCACCCAGAATATGGGGGCGCAAAAATTGCTGCTCTTGGGCTAAAAGTCACAAAACATTGTTCCTATCATGGATTAGCACTTAATGTGAGCATGGATTTAAGCCCTTTTTTATTAATTAACCCGTGTGGTTATCCTGACCTAGAAACCATTGATATGAAGACTTTAAGGGTTCATGTTCCACTAAGTGAGGTTGCCGAAGAATTAGTAAAAGAATTAACCCATCAACTCAGATAACTCACTTTCCAATAGAATAATGGTATGACTGCTAAAAATGATGCCGTAATACCCTACGATCCGCTTAAGAAACAAAAATCTGCGGAAAAGACCTCTCGCATACCGATCAAAATTGTACCCATCGATGAGGTATTAAAAAAGCCTGATTGGATTCGGGTACGAGCAAGCTCTGGCAACTCCCGTTTTGGCGAAATTAAGAGGATCTTACGAGAAAACCAGTTGGTAACAGTTTGTGAAGAGGCAAGCTGCCCGAACATTGGCGAATGTTTTGGTAAAGGCACGGCAACATTTATGATTATGGGAGAAAAATGTACGCGTCGATGCCCATTTTGTGATGTTGGGCATGGCAGACCAGATCCCTTAGATGTGAATGAGCCTGGTAATCTCGCAAAAACGATTGCCGCATTGAAACTGAATTATGTGGTGATTACGAGCGTAGATCGTGATGATTTACGCGATGGTGGAGCCCTACATTTTGTGCAATGTATTGAGCAAGCTAAAGCCTTATCCCCGCAAACAAAAATAGAAGTACTCGTCCCAGACTTTAGGGGGCGCCTTGAATTTGCTCTAGAGGTTTTTGGCAGTCATGAGGGTCGTGGATTACCTGATGTCATGAATCACAACTTAGAAACTGTACCGCGCTTATATAAAGAAGCAAGACCTGGAGCTGATTACCTGCATTCTTTAAAACTGCTGAAAGACTTTAAAGTGAAGTATCCAGGAATTCCTACAAAAAGCGGCTTGATGGTAGGACTTGGTGAAACCGATGAGGAGATTCTCCAAGTCATGCAAGACATGCGCGACCATGACATTGATATGTTAACGATCGGGCAGTATTTAGCACCATCTAATCATCACTTGCCGGTCAGACGCTATGTGCACCCTGACATATTTAAGATGTTTGAAGGGCGTGCTAAAGAAATGGGCTTTACACATGCAGCCGTTGGGGCAATGGTGAGGTCGAGTTATCATGCGGATCATCAGGCACAGCTAGCCGGTATTGTTTAATAGCGGTCCTATGAAAAAATACTTTTTCATCTATTGCTGTTTGCCGATATTGCTTTTGATGTCTTGTACAGCGACATTTAATTGGCGAGAAGTCCGCTTTAATGAGCAAGGTTTTGTGGCATTATTTCCTGCAAAAAATCATGTAGAGAAAAAATCAATTCCATTTGAAAACCAGCAATTGACGATGACGATGGTAGCTTCAAAAGTCGACGGTATTTTATTTGCAGTTGGTACGATCCCCTACCTTGCGAAAGAAGTTTCTGGTGAGGAGCTGCTGCAATGGATGAGCTCAAATACAAGCAAAATAGTGCAAAGTCCAGTGCCAGAGCAAATGATTCAATTTGAGGTAAAGACAGCACAGACCCCAAAACAAATGATTCCGGCTCAGGGCTATAACTTAAAAGGCTTTGGCCCAGACGGCATTTATAGAATCTACTGGGTTAGATGGGTCATCAGAAAAAATGATGAAGGTCAAGAACGCATCTACCAACTCAGCGCAATACAGTCATTTGAGTCCAAACCATCCGAACAAATACTCAAACAAACTACAGAACACATAGAAACCTTTATGGGTGGATTTCACCCAGATTAACTGATCAGGTTTCTTGCCTCAAGAGCTGCCACTTTAGCTTCAAGGGCTTCAAGCTTTTCTCTTGTTTTTGCTAAGACTTGAACCTGGATATCAAATTCTTGACGAGTAATGAGGTCCATTTTTTGAAAACCTTGATTCATTAAGCCACGAACATTCTTTTCTAGGTCTTTAGCTGGCGAGTCTTTGACGGCATCAGCCACCTTTTTTTGAACATCTTCAGCCATTGATTGAAATTTTTGAAAAAAATCAGAGTTACTCATGACATTGCCTTCAAGTTTTTAAATAGGAACCCTATTATGGTCAGTATTTGATGAATATGCAATTCACCAAAATGGTGCAAATTCAAAAACTATGCAACAAAATGGGGTGAAGCCCCGATTAGCCAGTTCACCAACTAGTGACAATAGACTCAAGCAAGAAGAAGTATTTTATGTTGACTTCGCGCTAAACCTTTTACCTTTTCTATAGGAGTTTGTAATGAAAAAAATTATCGCCATATCCTTAATTGCAGCAACCTCTTCATTCATGGTTGGTAACGTCATCGCAGCAGATGCACCAGCTGCAACTCCAGGACCAGGGCCTGTAACTGCAAACGTTACACTAGCTAGTCAATACCGTTTTCGTGGTATTTCTCAAACCAATTCATTGCCAGCGATTCAAGGTGGCTTTGACTACGCCCATGAAAGTGGCTTTTATATTGGGAACTGGAATTCAAGTATTAGTTGGATTAATGATGGTTACACAGGTGTAAATCCTGGAGTTTCAGCGCCAGTTGAAATGGATTTTTATGCGGGCTTTAAGAAAGAAGTTACTGATGGTTTAACTTTAGATATCGGATTACTACAGTATTACTACCCAACTAAAAATTTACCAACTACTTCGAGGTATTCAGGACCTACAGCAACAGGATATTCAGGACGCTCTGCTGTAGGGAAATCTCCAAATACAACTGAAGCCTATATTGGCGCGGCCTATGGTATTGCAAGCTTTAAGTATTCTTACGCAATGACCAACTTGTTTGGTATTGATAACAGTAAAGGTTCGCAATATTTTGACTTATCTCTTAACTACGACACTGGTTGGGAGGGGGTCACACTCAATGGTCATGTGGGATATCAATATGTACCTAATACAGCCGTATTTGCTAGAGAGCCTGACTTTTCATATACCGATTGGAAACTCGGTTTGACGAAAGACTTCGGGCATGGCCTGGCTGGTGCAATTGCTTATATTGGCACCAATGCTAGTGGATATGCTTATTACAATCCAAGCCTAAATAGCACTGCCAAGGGCACTGCTGTTGTTTCTTTAACAAAAACCTTTTAAATACCAACTCTAAGGAGTCAAGCATGAAATTAATCATTGCAATCATCAAGCCCTTTAAGTTGGATGAGGTTCGGGAAGCGCTAGCGGGAGTTGGCGTTTCTGGAATCACAGTGAGTGAAGTAAAGGGTTTTGGCCGTCAAAAAGGGCACACGGAGTTGTATCGTGGAGCTGAGTATGTAGTCGATTTTTTACCTAAGGTGCGTGTAGATGTGGTCGTTAGCGATGATTTAGTAGATCGTGCAATCGAAGTCATCGAAACGGCGGCAAGGACTGGAAAAATTGGCGACGGAAAAATCTTCGTTACCCCTGTAGAGCAAGTTGTGCGTATCCGTACCGGTGAAACCGGTGCGGCAGCGCTATAAAGGAGCAACACTAATGAAACATTGGATGAAAAAATTAATTATCTCAGGCGCATTGCTTTTTAGTTTTGGCGCAGCATCTCTAGCGTCATCATCAACTGCATATGCTCAAGATAAGGCGGCGCCAGCTGTATCATCTGCTACCGCAAGTTCAACGGTAGCAGCAGAGCCAGTTGCAGCACCTGTTCCCAATAAAGGTGATACGGCGTGGATACTAGTCTGTACGGCACTAGTTATCATGATGAGTATTCCAGCCTTGGCATTATTCTACGGCGGCTTAGTCAGAAAAAAGAATATGCTTTCCGTACTGATGCAATGTATGGTGGTATTTTCGTTGATCATGGTGTTGTGGGCGATCTATGGCTACAGTATTGCTTTTACTGAAGGAAATGCCTTTTTTGGCGGGTTGGATAGATTATTCTTAATAGGTATAACTCCAGAATCTGTAGCAGCCACATTTAGTAAAGGGGTCGTGATTCCTGAACTAGCTTATATGGTGTTTCAGGCAGCATTTGCCTCGATTACTGTGTGTTTGATTGTTGGAGCATTTGTCGAGCGAATCAAGTTCTCTGCAGTTTTATTATTTGCAGTGTTATGGTTTACTTTTAGCTATTTGCCTATCGCACACATGGTATGGTTCTGGCCCGGTCCTGACGCTTTTACTGATGCGCAAGCTGCAGAAAAGGCATTAGCATCCTCAGGTTGGTTATTTCAGCAGGGAGCCCTAGATTTTGCTGGCGGAACAGTTGTCCACATTAATGCCGCGGTTGCTGGTTTAGTTGGGGCATATGTTTTAGGCAAAAGACTTGGCTTTGGCAAAGAGCCTTTTAAGCCGCATAACTTAACATTAACCATGGTAGGCGCTTCTTTACTCTGGGTGGGTTGGTTTGGATTTAATGCAGGTTCTGCATTAGAGGCAAACGGCAGTGCAGCGCTGGCATTTGCAAATACTTTGATGGCCACGGCAGCAGCAGTCTTATCTTGGATATTTGCAGAATGGTCTTTAAAAGGTAAGCCATCGATGTTGGGCGGTGCCTCCGGTGCAGTAGCGGGTCTCGTAGCAATTACACCAGCAGCAGGTTTTGTAGGCATCATGGGTGCAATCATCATTGGTCTAATAGCTGGGGCCTTGTGTTTGTGGGGTGTAACAGGTCTTAAGAAAATGCTCAAAGTTGATGATAGTTTGGATGTCTTCGGTGTCCACGGCGTAGGTGGTATCACAGGGGCTCTTTTAACTGGTGTATTTGCTGCGCCATCTCTGGGCGGAACAGGAATTTATGACTATGTTGCTAATGCAGTAGCTCCTGAATACGACATCATTGGCCAAGTCATGATTCAAGCAACTGCGGTCGGTACAACGATTGTTTGGTCAGGCGTTGTAGCGTATATCAGCTATAAATTAGTTGATATGCTGGTCGGCTTACGCGTTACT
>JBBAKF010000001.1:0-162352 GCA_040403635.1 Polynucleobacter sp. | reverse complement strand
AGCGTTGGTCTCCAAAACCAAAGGTTGGGGGTTCGATGCCCTCCGCCCCTGCCACCAAAAGCAACGGTATCTAAAGAATGTCAGAACAAAAAAACTTAACTAAAGAAGCGGACGAATCAAATTTAGTCCCTGGTATTTCCATAACACTCATTCTGGTGTCACTAATTGGTTACTACGGATTAGCGACGCAACCAATGATGATTCGCTTGGGAGTTTTAATAGGTGGGTTTGTAATTGCGATTGGTTTGATGGCGGTAACTTCAAACGGAAAACGATTTATAGCCTATGCTAAAGACAGTATTAATGAAGTAAAGAAAGTAGTTTGGCCATCACGAAAAGAAACAACTCAAATGACTTTAGTTGTATTTGCTTTTGTGGTTGTTATGGCTATTTTCTTATGGGGTGTAGATAAGATCATCGAATGGTTGATTTTTTCAGTTTTCCTTGGATGGAAATAAAAATATGATAAATGAAGAATTAAGTAAAAATCCGCAAGCCGCAGAGAATATGCGTTGGTATGTGATACATGCTTATTCTGGCATGGAAAAAAGTGTAAAAAAAGGATTAGAAGAGCGAATTTCTAGGTCAGATATGACTGAAAAATTTGGTCGTATTATGGTCCCATCTGAGGAAGTGATTGAAGTTAAGTCTGGAGCAAAAACAGTTACTGAAAGACGATTCTTTCCAGGATACGTATTAATTGAAATGGAAATGACGGATGAATCCTGGCATTTGGTTAAAAACACTCCAAAGGTAACAGGTTTTGTTGGCGGCATAAGAAACAGGCCATCACCGATTTCGACTGCAGAGGTCCAGAAAATTATGGACCAAATGCAAGCTGGCGTTGATAAACCAAAACCAAAAACTCTGTTTGAAATTGGTGAAATGATACGCGTAAAAGAAGGACCCTTTACAGACTTTAACGGGAATGTCGAAGAAGTTAATTATGAGAAGTCAAAACTCAGAGTTTCTGTTACAATATTTGGTCGCGGTACACCAGTTGAATTAGAGTTTGGTCAAGTAGAAAAGATGTAAGAAGTTGAGACAGTAAAAACTGTCTAAGAGGAGCAAAGTTAAGGTTGCCGCTTTAACAATGCGCACACTCAACAGCGGTCTTTAAAAAAGAAAAAGGCGCGCTTTAAAGGAGTAATAAAATGGCAAAGAAAATCATTGGCTTTATTAAGCTACAAATACCTGCCGGTAAGGCAAACCCATCACCACCAGTTGGTCCAGCATTAGGTCAGCGTGGCTTGAATATTATGGAATTCTGTAAGGCGTTTAATGCGCAAACTCAGAGCATGGAGCCTGGCCTTCCTATCCCTGTGGTGATTACAGCTTTTGCGGATAAAAGTTTCACTTTTGTCTTAAAAACGCCCCCAGCTACTGTTCTTATTAAGAAAGCAGCAAAGATTGATAAAGGCTCACCAAGACCGCACACAGATAAAGTAGGAAAAATTACACTAGCCCAGGCTGAAGATATTGCAAAGGCTAAGATGCCAGATTTAACAGCCGCTGACTTAGCTGCAGCGGTAAGAACAATTGCTGGAAGCGCCCGATCAATGGGCATTACTGTTGAGGGACTCTAATCATGTCAAACATATCTAAAAGATTAACGGCTCTTCAATCAAAGGTCGATAGAAATAAATTTTACCCAATAGACGAAGCATTAAATTTGGTTAAAGAGTGTGCAACAGCAAAGTTCGATGAGTCGATCGATGTTGCAGTACAGTTAGGAATTGATGCGAAAAAATCGGATCAAGTTGTGCGTGGTGCAGTAGTTTTACCAGCCGGAACAGGAAAGTCCGTGCGTGTTGCGGTATTTGCTCAAGGTGATAAAGCAACTCAAGCAAAAGAAGCTGGTGCAGACATCGTGGGTATGGAAGACCTGGCCGAGCAGGTTAAGGCCGGCAATATTAATTTTGATATTTTGATTGCATCGCCAGATACGATGAGAATAGTCGGAACCTTAGGGCAGATTCTTGGACCAAGAGGTTTAATGCCTAACCCAAAAGTCGGAACTGTAACGCCAGATGTGGCAACAGCAGTTAAAAATGCAAAAGCTGGACAAGTACAGTTTCGTGTAGATAAAGCTGGTATCGTGCATGCCACGATTGGCCGCCGCTCTTTCGAACAGAGTGCTCTCAAATCAAATCTTGTTGCTCTATTGGACGCTTTACAGAAAGCCAAACCTGCCGCAAGCAAGGGTGTTTATTTAAGAAAAATTGCTCTTTCTAGCACGATGGGTGCTGGTGTTCGTGTAGAGCAATCTTCTATTTCGATTTAAATTTTAAGAGACTTTGGGTCGTTGATTGAAAAATCAGCGGCCATCAAAGACCGTTGGTGAACACAAGTTCTTAATGGATGTATGACCAACGTAGATGGCGAACCTGAAAAGAATTCGCTGGTGTGCAACCCCCTCGATTTTGAGGGATAAATGGAGTAAAACATGCCTTTAAATTTGGATGACAAAAAAGCGGTAGTGGCTGATATTGGTGCGCAAGTTGCCAATGCTCAGACCATTGTACTTGCTGAGTATCGTGGCATCCCAGTGGGCGAATTGACGAAATTACGTGCAAACGCTAGAGCGCAAGGTGTTTATTTGCGTGTATTGAAAAATACATTAGCGCGTCGTGCGGTACAAGGAACACAATTCGAAGCATTGGGTGACTCGATGGTCGGGCCGCTTATTTATAGCATTTCTGCAGATCCGATCGCTTCAGCAAAAGTCTTAAACGACTTTTCTAAAGTGAAGGATACGCTGGTGATTAAAGCAGGTTCTATTAATGGCAAGTCACTAGATGCGGATGGCGTAAAAGCCCTTGCATCAATACCTGGCCGTAATGAATTGATAGCTATGTTGCTTGGCGTAATGCTTGCACCTGTATCGAGTATGGCTCGAGTATTGGGCGCAGTTGCTGCACAGAAAGCTGAAGAAACGCCTGCTGCCTAAGAAACAGCTAGCACTTATTAAATTGAATGAATTAGGAGTATTTAAAAATGGCAATTACTAAAGAAGAAATTATTGAAGCAGTAGGCAATATGTCTGTAATGGATTTGAATGACTTGGTAAAAGCATTCGAAGAGAAATTTGGTGTTTCAGCTGCCGCAATGGCAGTTGCTGCTCCTGGCGGTGGCGGTGCTGCTGCGGTTGAAGAAAAAACTGAATTCAATGTCATTCTTGCAGAAGTTGGCGCGAATAAGGTTTCAGTAATTAAGGCAGTTCGCGAAATTACTGGTCTTGGGCTGAAAGAAGCAAAAGACCTCGTTGATGGTGCACCAAAGCCGATCAAAGAAGGTGTTGATAAAGCTGCCGCTGAAGACGCAAAGAAGAAGTTAGAAGACGCAGGCGCAAAGGTAGAACTCAAGTAATTTGGAGAATCCCTAGGTGCCTATCCTGGGGATATCTTGGTTTGGTTAGTAGCCAAACCAGATAACTTAATGAGTTATCTGGTTTGTCTTCTGATACAACTGCAGTAGACAAATTTGGTCGGGTGCGCCGATGTGCGTGCTGTCCGCCAGAGGTTGGTAGAGGCCAACCACCAAAACTTTGAACAGTTGATGAAATTCGGAGATGACATGGCTTATAGCTTCACCGAACGCAAACGCATCCGTAAGAGCTTTGCTAAGCGCTTGAACAACCATCAGGTACCCTATTTATTAACGACTCAATTAGAGTCATACACCAAATTTTTACAAGAAAGAACATCGTCGCACTCTCGATTGAATGAGGGACTGCAGGCTGCCTTTTTATCCATATTCCCAATTGTGTCCAATAATGGATTTGCAAGAATGGAATATGTTTCGTACCAATTGTCTGCCCCACCATTTGATGTTAAAGAATGTCAGCAGCGTGGCTTGACGTTTCATTCTGCTTTGCGCGCAAAAGTTCGTTTAATTATTAACGACCGCGAAGCACCAACGAAGGTTAAAGAAATTAAAGAGCAAGAAGTCTACATGGGCGAGATTCCGCTGATGACTGATACCGGCTCTTTTGTTATTAATGGTACAGAGCGCGTCATTGTTTCTCAATTGCATCGCTCACCAGGTGTTTTCTTTGAACACGATAAAGGTAAAACTCACAGCTCTGGAAAACTCTTGTTTTCTGCAAGAATCATACCTTACCGTGGATCATGGTTAGATTTTGAATTTGACCCTAAAGATATATTATATTTCCGTGTTGACCGCCGTCGTAAGATGCCAGTCACAATTCTGTTAAAGGCGCTAGGTCTGAATGATGAGCAGATATTAGCTAACTTCTTTAAGTTCGATCATATCGAAATTAATAACGATGGCGTATCTGTTGAATTTGTACCAGAGCGTTTAAGAGGTGAAGTTGCTAGGTTTGATATTTTGGATCGCAACGGGGTTGTTGTGGCTCAAAAAGACAAGCGAATCAATGCAAAGCATATTCGCGAATTAGAAGCCGCAAATACTAAAATGATTCATTCGCCAGACGAGTACCTTATCGGACGTGTACTGGCAAAAAATATCATTGATGAAGAAACAGGTGAAGTTTTAGCAAGTTCTAATGACGAAGTGAGCGAAGCAATCTTAGCCAAGTTACGCAATGCTGGTGTAAAAAAAGTTGAAACGATTTATACCAATGACTTAGATCAAGGCGGATACATTTCACAAACATTACGTGTTGATGAAACAGCCGATCAAATGGCGGCAAGAATTGCAATCTATCGCATGATGCGTCCTGGCGAGCCACCAACAGAAGATGCTGTTGAAGCGCTTTTTGCACGACTCTTCTTTAATGAGGACTCGTATGACTTATCACGCGTTGGTCGAATGAAGGTTAATAGTCGTTTGAACCGCTCCGAGATGGAAGGTGCAATGGTCTTGTCAAATGAGGACATCTTAGATTCCATCAAATTGCTCGTTGACTTAAGAAACGGCAAGGGCGAAGTTGATGATATTGACCATTTAGGAAATCGTCGCGTACGTTGTGTTGGAGAGTTGGCTGAGAATCAATTTAGAGCAGGTTTGGCTCGTGTTGAACGCGCCGTAAAAGAGCGCCTTGGACAAGCTGAAACAGAAAACTTAATGCCTCATGATTTAATTAACAGCAAGCCAATTTCATCAGCAATTCGTGAATTCTTCGGGTCTTCACAGCTTTCACAGTTTATGGACCAAACAAATCCTTTATCTGAAATTACGCACAAGCGTCGTATTTCAGCATTGGGACCTGGTGGTTTGACCCGTGAGCGCGCTGGTTTTGAAGTGCGTGACGTTCATCCAACGCATTACGGACGTGTATGCCCAATCGAAACGCCTGAAGGACCAAATATCGGACTGATTAATTCTTTAGCATTGTTCGCACGATTGAATGAGCACGGATTTTTAGAAACCCCATATCGCAAAGTGATAGACAGTAAGGTGACTGATCAAGTCGATTATTTGTCAGCAATTGAAGAGGCAAAGTACGTTATTGCTCAGGCAAATGCGTCTATCGATACGAAAGGTTTACTATCTGATGAACTAGTTTCAGCACGTGAAGCGGGCGAAACAAAGATGGTAACCCCTGAAAAAATCAATTACATTGACGTTGCCCCAAGCCAAATCGTTTCTGCTGCAGCATCACTTGTGCCGTTCTTAGAGCACGATGATGCGAACCGTGCCTTGATGGGTGCGAACATGCAAAGACAAGCTGTGCCATGTTTACGTCCAAATAAACCATTAGTTGGAACTGGCCTTGAGAGAACAGTTGCGGTTGACTCAGGTACTGTAGTTATGGCAAGTCGTGGAGGTATAGTTGATTATGTGGATGCTAATCGTATTGTGATTCGCGTGAACGATGATGAAACTGCGGCAGGTGAAGTCGGCGTTGATATTTATAATTTAATTAAATATACACGTTCAAACCAAAACACTAATATTAACCAACGTCCAATTGTTAAAGTTGGCGATCGTATTGCTCGAGGTGACGTTGTTGCTGATGGCGCTTCCACTGACCTAGGCGAGTTGGCCTTAGGTCAAAACATGACGGTAGCTTTTATGCCGTGGAATGGCTATAACTTTGAAGACTCAATTTTGATCTCAGAAAAGGTTGTGGCAGATGATCGTTACACATCAATACATATTGAGGAGTTATCAGTAGTTTCTCGGGATACTAAGTTAGGGCCTGAGGATATTACACGTGATATATCCAACTTAGCTGAGTCCCAATTAAGCCGTTTAGATGAAAGCGGTATTGTTTATATTGGCGCCGAGGTAGAAGCTGGAGATGTGCTTGTTGGTAAAGTAACGCCTAAAGGTGAAACACAATTAACGCCTGAAGAAAAGCTTTTACGTGCAATTTTTGGCGAAAAAGCATCTGATGTTAAAGATACTTCATTGCGTGTACCATCTGGTATGACCGGAACGGTTATTGACGTTCAAGTCTTCACGCGTGAGGGTGTTGAACGTGATCAACGTGCTGCATCGATTATTCAGGAAGAGTTACATCGCTACCGTTTAGACTTAAATGATCAATTGCGTATTGTTGAAGGCGATGCATTTAGTCGTTTAGAAAAACTGCTTTTAAACAAAGAAGCAAATGGTGGCCCTAATAAGCTTGCTAAAGGAAGTAAAATTTCCGCAGATTATTTGCGCGGCGTTGAAAAATACCATTGGTTTGATGTGCGTTTAGCTGATGAAGATTTAGCCTCGCAAGTAGATGCAATTAAAGAATCTATTGAAGCCAAGCGCAAGCAGTTTGATGAAGCATTTACTGAGAAACAGCGTAAGCTCACTCAAGGTGATGAATTGCAACCAGGCGTTACAAAGATGGTTAAAGTGTATTTGGCGGTTAAGCGTCGCTTACAACCTGGAGACAAAATGGCGGGTCGTCACGGGAATAAAGGGGTCGTTTCCAAGATTGCGCCTGTAGAAGATATGCCTTATATGGCTGACGGAACTCCCGTGGATATTGTTTTAAATCCACTTGGTGTTCCATCTCGAATGAACGTAGGTCAGATTTTAGAGACGCACTTAGGTTGGGCTGCATTAGGTATTGGTAAGCGAATCAATGCAATGATTCAAGCGCAAACAAAAGTGATAGAACTACGTAAATTCTTGACTAGCCTTTACAACGAAACGGGCCGAATTGAAGAGTTAGATAAATTATCTGACGATGAGATTTTAGAGTTGGCGAAAAACTTGCGTGAGGGCACTCCTTTTGCTACCCCAGTATTTGATGGGGCAACAGAGGCAGAAATTGCCAAAATGTTAGAGTTAGCCTATCCGCAAGAAATTGCTGGGCCACTTTGCATGACAGCCTCAAGACAGCAAATGAAGTTATTTGACGGTCAAACAGGTGATGCGTTCGAACGTAATGTGACTGTTGGTGTAATGCATGTTCTGAAACTACATCACTTGGTAGATGACAAAATGCACGCTCGATCAACTGGACCTTATTCACTTGTTACTCAACAACCACTTGGCGGTAAAGCGCAGTTTGGTGGACAGAGATTTGGTGAAATGGAAGTTTGGGCGTTGGAAGCCTATGGTGCATCTTATGTTCTTCAAGAGATGCTCACGGTTAAGTCAGATGATGTTAACGGTCGTACAAAAGTATACGAAAACATTGTCAAAGGTGAGCACACTATTGAAGCGGGAATGCCTGAGTCCT
The DNA here is from genome assembly GCA_040403635.1 of Polynucleobacter sp. Taxonomy (GTDB): domain Bacteria; phylum Pseudomonadota; class Gammaproteobacteria; order Burkholderiales; family Burkholderiaceae; genus Polynucleobacter. Next base: position 154,737 of record JBBAKF010000001.1, on the reverse strand, counting down.
TTAATGTTCTAGTAAAAGAAATTAGATCATTAGGTATAGATATCGATATGGAGCGTAATTAATATGAAAGCACTGCTGGATTTATTTAAACAAGCGCACGGTGATGAACAGTTTGATGTCATTAAAATTGGCTTAGCCTCACCAGAGAAAATTCGATCATGGTCTTATGGTGAAGTACGTAAGCCTGAAACGATTAATTACAGAACGTTTAAGCCCGAGCGTGATGGCTTGTTCTGCGCCAAAATTTTTGGCCCTATTAAAGACTACGAATGCTTATGTGGAAAATATAAGCGCTTAAAGTTTAGGGGTGTAATCTGTGAAAAGTGCGGCGTTGAAGTTACTTTAGCTAAAGTGCGTCGTGAACGTATGGGCCATATTGACTTAGCGGCACCAGTCGCACATATTTGGTTTTTGAAATCCTTGCCATCCCGTCTCGGTATGGTTTTGGACATGACTTTACGCGACATTGAGCGCGTGCTTTATTTTGAAGCATATGTTGTCGTTGATCCAGGATTAACACCTGAAGGTGTTATGAAGCGTGGTCAAATCATGTCTGAAGATGAATATGCTGCCAAAGTAGAAGAGCATGGAGAAGGCGCATTTACAGCAATTATGGGCGCTGAAGGCATACGTGATCTATTAAGAAGTATTCAAATTGATCGTGAAGTAGAAACTTTGCGCGCAGATTTAAAAGCAACAGGTAGCGATGCCAAAATTAAGAAATATGCAAAACGCTTAAAAGTTTTGGAAGCGTTCCAAACATCTGGTATCAAGCCTGATTGGATGATTTTAGATGTGCTGCCAGTTCTGCCACCAGAGTTACGTCCATTGGTACCATTGGATGGTGGCCGATTTGCAACTTCAGATTTGAATGATTTATATCGTCGCGTTATTAATCGTAACAATCGTTTGAAGAAGCTGTTGGAGTTACGCGCACCAGAGATTATCGTGCGTAATGAAAAGCGTATGCTTCAAGAGGCTGTTGATTCACTCCTTGATAATGGACGCCGTGGTAAGGCAATGACCGGAGCGAACAAGCGCCCACTTAAATCACTCGCAGAGATGATTAAAGGTAAGGGCGGCCGTTTCCGTCAAAACTTACTTGGTAAGCGAGTTGACTATTCTGGTCGTTCAGTGATTGTTGTGGGTCCAAACTTAAAATTACACCAGTGTGGTTTACCAAAACTAATGGCGCTTGAATTATTTAAGCCATTTATTTTTAATAAGTTGGAAACACTTGGAATTGCAACAACAATCAAGGCAGCGAAAAAAGAAGTTGAAAACCAAACAGCAATCGTTTGGGATATCCTTGAAGAAGTGATTCGTCAACATCCCGTGATGCTTAATCGTGCGCCTACACTTCACAGATTAGGGATTCAAGCATTTGAACCTTTATTGATTGAAGGTAAAGCAATTCAGTTACACCCTTTAGTTTGCGCTGCATTTAACGCTGACTTTGATGGTGACCAAATGGCGGTTCACGTTCCATTATCTTTAGAAGCACAAATGGAAGCACGTTCACTCATGCTTGCATCAAACAATATTCTCTTCCCAGCGAATGGAGAGCCATCGATTGTTCCTTCACAAGATATCGTTTTAGGTTTGTACTATGCAACACGCGACAAGATTAACGGCAAAGGTGAAGGTTTATTCTTTGCCGATATCTCAGAATTATTGCGTGCTTACGATGCAGGTCAAGTAGAGATGGCAAGCCGAGTTGCTGTGCGTATTAACGAGTGGGATATTGTTGATAAAAAAGCTGAAGGTGATGCGCGTTTTCAAAAGAAAACAACCTTGTATCACACCTCTGTAGGGCGTGCCATTTTGTCAGAAATTTTGCCAAAGGGTATGGCATTTGAAAACATCAATAAGCCACTTAAGAAGAAAGAAATTTCACGTTTAATTAATACCACATTTCGTAAATGTGGAATACGTGAAACGGTAATTTTTGCGGATAGACTTTTACAGTCTGGATTTAAATTGGCCACCAAGGCAGGTATTTCTATTGCGATTGATGACATGTTAATTCCAGCTCAAAAAGAGAAAATTATTGGTGATGCCTCTAATAAAGTTAAAGAGTACGAAAAGCAATTTATGTCAGGGCTAGTGACCAATCAAGAGCGTTATAACAACGTGGTTGATATTTGGGGTGCTGCTGGAGACCAGGTCGGTAAAGCAATGATGGAACAACTGTCGCAACAAACAGTTGAAGATCGTCATGGTGCGCAAGTAAAGCAAGAGTCATTCAATGCAATTTATATGATGGCGGACTCTGGAGCGCGTGGATCTGCTGCTCAGATTCGCCAACTTGCTGGTATGCGTGGCTTGATGGCTAAGCCAGATGGCTCCATTATTGAAACGCCAATTACTGCTAACTTCCGTGAAGGCTTGAATGTTTTGCAGTACTTTATTTCAACTCACGGTGCACGTAAGGGCCTAGCTGATACGGCTCTTAAAACCGCAAACTCTGGCTACTTAACACGCCGTCTTTGTGATGTAACACAGGATCTCGTTGTCATTGAAGATGATTGCGGTGCGGTTGATGGCGTAACAATGAAGGCCTTAGTTGAGGGTGGAGAAATTATTGAAGCTCTTCGTGACCGTATTTTAGGTCGTGTAACAATTGGCGAAGTAATTCACCCTGACACACAACAAATGATTGTGGACCACGATATTTTGTTGGATGAAGACATGGTCGATGAAATTGTTGCTTCAGGATTAGATGAAGTTAAAGTAAGAACAGTACTTTCATGCAAAACACGTTATGGCTTATGTGCTAAGTGCTACGGTCGTGACTTGGGTCGCGGCGGTTTGGTTAACGTTGGTGAGGCAGTTGGTGTAATAGCTGCTCAGTCGATTGGTGAGCCAGGAACGCAGTTAACAATGCGCACTTTCCACATCGGTGGTGCAGCATCGCGCGCTTTAGTTGCAAGTAACGTTGAAGCCAAATCGAGCGGTACTGTACGTTTCTCATCTTCAATGAGATATATCACTAATCCGAAAGGTGAGCAAGTCGTTATCTCACGCTCTGGAGAAGCTCTGATTACTGATGATCACGGTCGTGAGCGTGAGCGTCATAAAGTTCCATACGGAGCAACACTTTTAGTGGGTGACGGCGATAAGGCGAAGGCTGGTGCAAGCTTGGCTACCTGGGATCCTTTGACTCGCCCAATTATTTCTGAGTTTGCTGGACAGATCCACTTTGAAAACGTAGAAGAAGGCGTAACTGTTGCGAAGCAAGTTGATGATGTTACTGGGCTTTCTACTTTGGTAGTTATTGACGGTAAGCGTCGTAGTGCAGCAGCAAAAGGCATTCGTCCAATTATCAAGATACTAGACGAATCCGGATCAGAGGTTAAGCTAGCAGGTACCGATCATCCTGTCACTATTGGCCTTCAGTTCGGCGCTTTGATTACTGTAAAAGATGGTCAAGCCGTGAAATCTGGTGAAGTACTTGCACGTATTCCAATCGAATCACAAAAAACACGTGACATTACCGGTGGTTTACCAAGAGTTGCTGAATTGTTTGAAGGTCGCTCACCGAAAGATGCTGCTGTTCTTGCGAAAATTACAGGAACCGTGTCCTTTGGTAAAGAAACAAAAGGTAAGCAACGCTTGGTTATTACTGATATGGATGGTGAGTCACATGAGTTCTTGATTGCTAAAGAAAAGCAAGTGCTTGTTCATGACGGCCAAGTAGTTAATAAAGGCGAGATGATTGTAGAAGGACCTGCAGACCCTCATGATATTTTGAATCTCAAAGGCATTGAAGAGCTCTCCATGTACATTGTCGATGAAGTTCAAGACGTCTATCGATTACAGGGTGTAAAAATCAATGACAAGCATATTGAAGTGATTGTGCGTCAGATGCTTCGCCGTGTTCAAGTTGTCGATGCTGGCGAAACAAACTTCATCACTGGTGAGCAAGTTGAACGTTCAAAATTATTTGATGAAAATGACCGCGTGATTGCTTTAGGTAAGCGTCCAGCTATCTATGAAAATGTGCTCTTGGGTATTACAAAGGCATCTTTATCAACGGACAGCTTTATTTCAGCAGCTTCTTTCCAAGAAACTACTCGTGTTCTGACCGAAGCAGCCATTATGGGCAAAGTCGATACTTTACGTGGATTGAAAGAAAACGTGATTATTGGACGTTTGATCCCAGCAGGTACGGGATTGTCATATCGCAAAGCGCGTAAAGCGAGAGAGCAGTTTGAGCGTGATCGTGCACAAACGATTGCTGCTGAAGAGGCTTTCATAACTCCAGTAGAGGAAACACCCGTAGCAGATGCCGAGTAAAAAAGTCTGAAATTGTCAAGAATCCCACAAGGGGTTCTTGACGGTTCGGCAAAGTCAGTCTAGAATGCTAGGTTCTGTAAAACCCGTAATTAATTGTAGTTTTGATTACGATTTAACTAATCGAATTTGATGAAAAAAGTGTATTGAGAGTCAGTTATGCCAACAATTAACCAGTTGCTCAAAAAGCCCCGCACCAATTTAGTGGTAAAGAGCAAGAGTCCAGCCTTACAAAATAGTCCGCAAAGACGTGGCGTTTGCACGCGTGTGTACACCACAACGCCTAAAAAGCCTAACTCAGCTTTGCGTAAAGTCGCTAAAGTACGCTTGACCAATGGGTTCGAGGTCATTTCATACATTGGCGGTGAAGGTCACAACCTTCAAGAGCACTCGGTCGTATTGATCCGTGGTGGTCGTGTAAAAGACTTGCCAGGTGTTCGTTATCACATTGTGCGCGGATCATTAGACTTACAAGGTGTTAAAGATCGTAAACAATCACGCTCTAAATATGGAGCTAAAAAGGCTAAGAAGGCTTAATTTCTTAGTGAGTACCTTGATTCACGGTGAATTAAGGTAAGTAAGTGACTACTTCGGCCATGTGCTAGTTGAGTAGTCAAGGGAATTTTCCCAACTGAAAATAGAAGGAGTAGTTATGCCACGTCGTAGAGAAGTACCAAAACGAGAAATTCTTCCAGACCCAAAATTTGGGAATGTCGAAGTAGCTAAATTTATGAACGTCCTGATGTTGGACGGCAAAAAATCTGTCGCAGAACGCATCGTGTATGGTGCGTTTGAGCACATTGAGAAAAAAGCCAATAAACCACCCTTAGATATATTTTCGGTTGCTATGGGCAATGTTAAACCCATGGTTGAAGTTAAAAGTCGTCGCGTTGGTGGCGCCAACTACCAAGTTCCAGTTGAAGTGCGTCCTTCCCGCCGTTTAGCTCTCGCAATGCGTTGGTTAAGAGAAGCCGCTAAAAAGCGCAGTGAAAAGTCAATGGCGCAACGTTTAGCCAATGAATTATTAGAGGCTGCTGAAGGTCGTGGTGGTGCCATGAAAAAGCGTGATGAAGTTCACCGCATGGCCGAAGCTAACAAAGCATTCTCACATTTCCGTTTTTAAACTCATTACTTCATCGAGGATATAGTGGCACGAAAGACCCCCATCGAGCGTTATCGCAATATAGGAATTTCAGCACATATTGATGCTGGTAAAACGACAACAACAGAACGTATCCTGTTTTACACAGGGGTAAACCATAAAATTGGTGAAGTTCATGATGGCGCTGCCACTATGGACTGGATGGAGCAAGAGCAAGAGCGTGGAATCACGATTACTTCTGCTGCTACAACTGCTTTCTGGAAAGGTATGGGCGGTAATTATCCAGAACACCGGATCAATATTATTGATACCCCAGGCCACGTAGACTTTACGATTGAAGTTGAACGCTCTATGCGCGTCCTTGATGGCGCGTGTATGGTTTATTGTGCTGTGGGTGGTGTACAGCCACAATCAGAGACCGTATGGCGTCAAGCTAACAAATATAAAGTGCCGCGTTTGGCATTTGTAAACAAAATGGACCGTACTGGCGCAAACTTTTTTAAAGTTCACGATCAGATGCGCGCACGTTTAAAAGCCAATCCAATTCCTATTCAAATTCCAATAGGCGCAGAGGAAAACTTTAAGGGTGTGGTTGACCTCGTAAAAATGAAAGCAATTCTTTGGGATGAAGAGTCTCAGGGAATTAAGTTTAATTACGAAGAAATTCCTTCAGACTTGGTAGACACAGCAAACGAGTGGCGTGAAAAAATGCTTGAAGCCGCTGCTGAATCTTCTGAAGAGTTGATGGATAAGTATTTAAGTGGTGAGCCGCTATCTGAGGAAGAAGTAAAGCTGGCCATTAGAACACGTACTCTTGCAGGCGAAATTGTGCCAATGATGTGCGGCTCCGCTTTTAAAAACAAAGGTGTTCAGGCAATGTTAGATGGTGTGATTGACTATATGCCAGCCCCATCAGACATTCCGCCAGTGACTGGTGAATTAGAAAACGGTGAAAAAACTGAGCGTCACGCAACTGACGAAGAAAAGTTTTCTGCACTAGCATTTAAGATCATGACAGATCCATTTGTTGGACAGCTTATTTTCTTCCGTGTTTATTCTGGTGTGATTAATTCAGGCGATACGATTTATAACCCGATTAAGGGTAAAAAAGAGCGTATCGGACGTATTCTTCAGATGCATGCTAACCAACGTGAAGAAATCAAAGAAGTCCGCGCTGGCGATATCGCAGCTGCAGTCGGTTTAAAAGATGCAACAACCGGTGAAACTTTATGTGACCCATCATCAATTATTATTCTTGAAAGAATGGTATTCCCTGAGCCGGTGATTTCTCAAGCGGTTGAGCCAAAGACTAAAGTTGACCAAGAAAAAATGGGCATTGCTTTAAATCGACTAGCTCAAGAAGATCCGTCTTTCCGCGTTAAAACAGATGAAGAATCTGGTCAAACGATTATTTCTGGAATGGGTGAGTTGCACCTAGAAATTTTAGTTGACCGCATGAAGCGTGAGTTTGGTGTTGAGGCGACTGTAGGTAAGCCCCAAGTTGCTTACCGTGAAACGATTCGTAAAGTATGCGAAGAAATTGAAGGTAAATTCGTTAAGCAATCAGGCGGACGTGGACAATATGGTCACGTTGTACTTAAGCTTGAGCCGCAAGAGCCAGGTAAAGGCTATGAGTTCGTAGATGCAATTAAAGGTGGCGTAGTTCCTCGCGAATATATTCCAGCAGTTGATAAGGGTATTCAAGATACATTGAATAACGGTGTTGTTGCGGGATATCCAGTTGTCGATATCAAAGCAACTTTATTCTTCGGCTCATACCATGATGTTGACTCAAATGAAAATGCATTTAAGATGGCGGGTTCGATGGCATTTAAAGAAGGTATGCGTCGTGCAAGCCCGGTACTTTTAGAGCCAATGATGGCTGTAGAAGTAGAAACACCTGAGGACTTCATGGGTAATGTGATGGGTGATTTATCATCACGCCGTGGAATACTCCAAGGTATGGATGATATTGCTGGTGGCGGAGGCAAGATTGTGCGTGCAGAAGTTCCATTGGCTGAGATGTTTGGATATTCAACGGGTTTGCGTTCATTAACACAAGGACGTGCAACATACACGATGGAATTTAAGCATTATGCAGAGGCACCTAAAAACGTGGCAGATGCAGTCATTGCGTCTAAAGCAAAATAATTTAACTTTTTATATATCTAACTGAGTAGAGGCTAAAAATGGCAAAAGAGAAGTTTGAGCGGACGAAGCCGCACGTAAACGTAGGCACGATTGGTCACGTTGACCACGGTAAAACGACATTAACTGCAGCGATCACCACAGTGTTGTCAAAGGCATTTGGTGGCGAAGCAAAAGCGTACGATCAAATTGATGCTGCGCCAGAAGAAAAGGCTCGCGGTATTACGATTAATACAGCACACGTTGAGTATGAGACACAGAACCGTCACTATGCCCACGTCGATTGCCCAGGTCACGCGGATTATGTGAAGAACATGATTACAGGCGCAGCCCAAATGGATGGCGCAATTTTAGTGTGTTCAGCAGCGGATGGTCCAATGCCACAGACACGTGAGCATATTTTGCTTGCTCGTCAGGTAGGTGTTCCTTATATTGTCGTGTTTTTGAACAAGTGCGATATGGTGGATGATGAAGAGTTATTAGAACTTGTTGAGATGGAAGTGCGTGAGTTGTTGTCGAAGTATGACTTCCCTGGCGATGACACACCAATCATTAAAGGTTCTGCCAAATTAGCTTTAGAGGGCGACGAAGGCCCACTCGGTAAAGTAGCGATTATGGCTTTGGCCGATGCATTAGATACGTATATCCCAACGCCTGAGCGTGCTGTGGATGGTGCGTTCTTGATGCCTGTTGAGGATGTGTTCTCGATCTCTGGTCGTGGTACTGTGGTGACTGGTCGTATCGAGCGCGGCATTGTAAAGGTTGGCGAAGAGATTGAAATCGTTGGTATTCGTGCGACACAGAAGACAACCTGTACGGGTGTTGAGATGTTCCGTAAGTTATTAGACCAAGGTCAAGCAGGCGACAACGTCGGTATCTTGTTGCGTGGTACAAAGCGTGAAGATGTTGAGCGTGGTCAAGTCTTGTGTAAGCCAGGATCGATCCTGCCACACACAGAGTTTACTGGTAGTGTTTACGTCTTATCGAAAGATGAGGGCGGTCGTCATACACCATTCTTTAACAACTATCGCCCACAGTTTTACTTCCGTACAACGGACGTAACAGGCGCGATTGAATTGCCAAAAGACAAAGAAATGGTGATGCCGGGTGATAACGTTGAAATCAGTGTGAAGTTGATTGCACCGATTGCGATGGAAGAGGGCTTACGCTTTGCGATTCGCGAAGGCGGTCGTACGGTTGGTGCCGGTGTTGTTGCTAAAATTATTGCTTAAGTAGTTTTGTATGACAGGTTGTGTGTGCGCTGCGCACAACCTGCTGAAAATTTAATTTAGCGTCAGCGCCGCTATGCTCTTTAGGAAATGATCATGCAAAGCCAAAAAATTAGAATTCGTTTAAAAGCCTTTGACTATCGTTTAATCGATCAGTCTGCTGCTGAAATTGTAGATACGGCAAAAAGAACGGGTGCAGTTGTTAAAGGGCCAGTACCTTTGCCAACACGTATTGAGCGTTTTGATATTCTTCGCTCACCTCACGTAAATAAAACCTCACGTGATCAGTTAGAAATCCGTACGCATTTGCGCTTAATGGACATTGTTGATCCTACTGAAAAAACAGTCGATGCATTGATGAAGTTAGATTTACCGGCTGGAGTTGATGTAGAAATCAAATTGCAGTAAATAAATGCTTGTCAAACAGAATAAAGTTGTATAGAATGCTGAGTTCTACCAAATTCGTTTGATAGGCAGTCGTTTTACCAAGAATGGGATTTTTAGTAAGCATTCCTTCACTAAAAATCATTAAATTAATTTTCGTCGACCAATCGATGTCGACATTGGAGCAAGATATGAGCTTAGGCTTGATCGGCCGGAAGGTCGGCATGACTCGCTTGTTTACAGATGAAGGTGACTCTATTCCTGTCACAGTCATTGATGTAAGCAACAACAGAGTCGCACAAATCAAAACTCAGGAAACTGATGGCTATGATGCTGTTCAGTTAGCTCACGGCGAACGCCGTGCATCACGTGTTACCAAAGCAATGGCAGGTCATTTTGCAAAAGCAGGGGTACTTGCTGGTAACGCACTTAATGAATTCACAATTGACGCAACTAAATTAGCTGATCTTCAAGCGGGTTCAGTTATTGGTGTTGATACATTCACAGTAGGTCAAAAAGTTGACGTACAGGGCGTAACGATTGGTAAAGGGTATGCGGGTACGATTAAGCGCTACCACTTTGCCTCAGGACGTGCAAGTCACGGTAACTCAAGATCACATAATGTGCCAGGATCGATTGGTATGGCACAGGATCCAGGAAGAGTATTTCCAGGAAAGCGCATGACCGGTCATTTAGGTGATGTGACTAGAACAGTTCAGAATCTAGAAATAGCCCGCGTAGACGCAGAGCGCCAGCTCCTTTTAGTTAAGGGTGCTGTGCCTGGTTCACGTGGTGGAAAAGTCATTCTTACGCCGGCGATTAAAGCGCCAGCAGCTAAATCTTAATAGGGGGGCAATATGGAACTCAAGCTCCTAGAAGCAAACGGAAAAATTGGTGAGGCGGTATCTGCATCACCAGAAGTTTTCGAAAGAGAATACAACGAAGCTTTAGTGCATCAAGTTGTGATTGCTTATCAAGCAAACGCAAGAAGTGGTAATCGTGCACAAAAAGACCGTGAAATGGTTCATCACACAACTAAAAAACCTTGGAATCAAAAAGGTACAGGTCGTGCGAGAGCGGGTATGTCTTCTTCACCATTGTGGCGTGGAGGTGGACGTATATTTCCGAACTCACCTGACGAGAATTTCTCACACAAAGTTAACAAGAAAATGTACCGTGCTGGTATGAGATCGATTTTTTCACAGTTAGCACGAGAAGGTCGTTTAAATGTAGTTGATGACTTTAATTTAGACGCACCAAAAACAAAGTTATTGGCAGCTAAAGTAAAAGCGATGGGCCTGGAATCTGTTCTTATTATTTTAGATAAGGTAGATGAAAACTTGCATTTGGCATCACGTAACTTGCATAAAGTTGCAATCGTAGAGCCAAAGCACGCTGATCCTTTATCACTTGTTCACTATCAGAATATTTTGGTAGGTAAAACAGCGATTGCTCAAATTGAGGAGATGCTCAAATGATACAAAACCGTAAAAATGAACATCGTCTATTAAGCGTTTTGCTTGGGCCGGTGATTTCAGAAAAAGCAACAATGGTCGCTGACAAAAACGAACAAGTCGTTTTCGAAGTAGCGCGCGATGCTAATAAGCTTGAAATCAAAGGCGCTGTTGAAATGTTATTCAAAGTCGAAGTTGAGTCAGTGCAAGTCGTTAATCAAAAGGGTAAAGCAAAGCGCTTTGGTCGTTTTGAGGGGCGTCGTAATCACGTGAAAAAAGCCTATGTTTCTTTGAAGCCGGGTCAAGAGATTAACTTTGAGTCGGAGGTTAAATAATGCCATTAATGAAAACAAAACCGACGTCCCCAGGACGTCGTTCAATGGTAAAACTGGTTAACCCAGATTTACATAAAGGTAAACCATTTGCTCCTTTATTAGAGCCACAATTTCAACATGCTGGACGTAATAATAACGGCCACATTACAACACGTCACAAGGGCGGTGGTCATAAGCATCACTATCGCATGGTTGACTTTAAGCGTAATGATAAAGACGGTATTCCAGCAAAAGTTGAGCGTTTAGAATATGATCCAAACAGAAGCGCTAATGTTGCTTTGATCTTATTTGCGGATGGTGAGCGTCGTTATGTCATCGCTGCAAAAGGAATGACAGCTGGCCAAGCAGTAATGAATGGTTCAGAAGCACCAATTAAGCCTGGCAACAATTTACCAATCAGAAATATTCCTGTTGGTAGCACAATTCATTGTGTTGAAATTATGCCTGGCAAAGGTGCGCAAATTGCACGTTCTGCTGGTGGTTCTGCAGTTTTATTAGCGCGCGAAGGAATATACGCTCAAGTAAGATTGCGCTCAGGAGAGGTTCGCCGCGTTCACATTGAATGTCGTGCAACGATCGGTGAAGTGGGTAATGAAGAGCATTCATTGCGTCAAATTGGTAAAGCCGGTGCGAATCGTTGGCGTGGTATTCGCCCAACAGTACGTGGCGTGGCAATGAACCCTGTCGATCACCCGCATGGTGGTGGTGAAGGAAGAACTGGTGAAGGCCGTGTACCTGTCTCACCATGGGGAACTCCGACTAAGGGATATCGTACAAGACGTAACAAGCGTACTACGACAATGATCGTACAACGTCGTCAAAAACGTTAATCGATTGAGGAAATTAATATGACACGATCAGCTAAAAAAGGACCATTCTGTGAAGTAACCTTAGTAAAAAAGGTTGAAACAGCGGTCGCTACAAAAGACAAAAAGCCCATTAAAACATGGTCCAGACGTTCCACAATTCTGCCTGAATTTATTGGCTTGACGATTGCCGTGCATAACGGTCGTCAACATGTGCCGGTATATGTGTCAGAAAACATGGTTGGTCATAAACTCGGTGAATTTGCATTGACTCGTACTTTTAAGGGTCATGCCGCCGATAAGAAAGCAAAGAAGTAAGGGAAAATGATGGAAACTAAAGCCATTCACCGCAGTGCAAGAATTAGTGCACAAAAGACGCGCTTGGTCGCAGACCAAATTCGTGGTTTGCCAATCTCGCGTGCCATAAACATACTCACTTTTAGCCCTAAAAAGGCGGCATTTATTGTTAAAAAAGTGGTTGAGTCAGCTATTGCTAACGCGGAACATAATGCAGGTGCAGATATTGATGAGTTAAAAGTGAAATCAATTACCGTTGATAAAGCAACTTCTTTAAAGAGATTTACTGCACGAGCAAAAGGTCGTGGTAACAAAATTGAAAAACAAACCTGTCACATCACTGTGACTTTGAGTAATTAAGGAAGAGTCATGGGTCAAAAAATTAATCCCAATGGTTTCCGTTTATCGGTTACTAAAAACTGGACTTCACGTTGGTATGCGGGCAATACTAACTTTGCTAGCATGCTTCAAGAAGACATTGGAGTACGCAATTACTTAAAGAAGAAGCTCAAAAACGCGTCTGTGAGTAAAGTGGTTATTGAGCGTCCTGCAAAAAATGCAAAGATAACTATTTTTAGCTCACGCCCAGGTGTGGTAATCGGTAAAAAAGGCGAAGATATCGAAGTTTTACGTAAAGAATTACAAAAGCGTATGGGCGTACCTGTCCACGTAAATATTGAAGAAATTCGTAAACCAGAAATTGATGCACAGTTGATTGCAGACTCTATTACGCAACAATTAGAAAAGCGTATTATGTTCCGTCGTGCCATGAAGCGCGCTATGCAAAGTGCAATGCGCTTGGGTGCGCAGGGCATTAAGATCATGAGTTCAGGTCGTTTAAACGGAGCAGAAATTGCTCGCCGCGAATGGTACCGTGAAGGTAGAGTACCTCTTCATACCTTGAAGGCAGATATTGACTACGCTACTTCTGAAGCCGAAACAACTTACGGAATTATCGGTGTCAAAGTTTGGGTTTATAAGGGCGATACATTAGGAACGGGTGTAGTTATTCCAGCAACACCAGTAGCAGAAGTTGAAGATGATAAAAAGCCACGTCGTGCACCACGTGCCCCACGCAAAGCAGAGGGCGGATCTACTGAAGATAAGCCAGAAGTAAAAGCTGCAGTTAAGCGTGTGCGTAAAGTTGTCAAGCCTGAAGATGCACCTAAGGCAGGAGAATAATTATGTTGCAACCAAAACGTCGTAAATATAGAAAAGAACAAAAGGGCCGTAATACTGGAAAGGCAACGCGTGGTAGTTCAGTTGCTTTCGGGGACTTTGGCTTAAAAGCAATGGGCCGTGGCCGTTTGACAGCACGTCAAATTGAAGCTGCTCGCCGTGCAATGACACGTCACATTAAACGCGGTGGCCGTATTTGGATTCGTATTTTCCCAGATAAGCCAATTTCGACGAAGCCAGCAGAAGTTCGTATGGGTAATGGTAAAGGGAATCCTGAGTATTACGTAGCTGAAATTCAGCCAGGAAAAGTTTTGTATGAAATGGATGGCGTGGAAGAGTCATTGGCGCGCGAGGCTTTTCGTTTGGCCTCAGCTAAATTACCGATCCAAACAGCATTTGTTGTTCGCCAAATTGGCTCTTAAGCTGGAGATATAGACATGGAAATGAAAGAACTATTGGCTAAAGATGTTAATGGCCTAAATAATGAACTTTCTGAGTTATTAAAGGCTCAGTTTAAGTTGCGCATGCAAAAAGGTACGCAACAATTGCAAGACACAAGTCAGCTTGGAAAAACCAAGAAAGCAATTGCACGTGTTAAAACAGCTATGAATCATAAGGCGGCTGAAAAATGAATAAAACTACTCAAGCATTAAAAAGAACACTAGTAGGTCGTGTTGTTAGCGATAAGATGCAAAAGACTGTAACTGTTCTTGTTGAAAGAAAAGTAAAGCATGCTTTATATGGTAAATATTTTGGAGTATCCAAAAAGTACCATGCGCACGATGAAACAGACCAACTCAAGATTGGTGATACTGTAGAAATTGCAGAATCACGTCCAATGTCAAGAACTAAGACTTGGGTTGTTACACGCGTAGTAGAAGAGTCAAAAGGTATTTAAATTTGCTTGCAAGTTTCTTGCAAGCTTGTTATGATAGTGAGCTTCCCTTAATTTACGACAAAAATTCGTTAATCAAGGGATAAAGGGTTGCAAAAGCATTGATTAATCCGGGCGAGGATTGTTTTGAGTCATCAAAATAGTCGAAGCCCATAACGGAACCAAGACTGATTGCCTTTGGGTATTTAAGTTGGGGATAAAAAATGATTCAAACTGAAAGCAGACTACAGGTCGCTGATAATACTGGCGCCAGTGAAGTAATGTGCATCAAGGTCTTGGGTGGATCCAAGCGCCGCTATGCAAGCATTGGCGACATCATTAAGGTGACTGTTAAATCCGCCGCTCCAAGAGGGCGCGTGAAAAAAGGCGATATTTACAACGCTGTTGTTGTACGTACCGCAAAGGGCGTCCGTCGTGCTGATGGATCCTTAATTAAATTTGATGCTAATGCGGCTGTTTTGCTCAATGCAAAACTTGAGCCAATTGGAACACGTATCTTTGGCCCAGTGACTCGCGAATTGAGAACTGAGCGTTTCATGAAGATTGTTTCTTTAGCCCCTGAAGTCATTTAAGGAGAGGCCATGAAAAAAATTCGTAAAGGTGACCAAGTCATAGTTACAACTGGTCGTGACAAAGGTAAGCAGGGAACCGTCACAGCAATGCTCGACCATAAAGTGTTGGTTGAGGGCGTTAATCAGTACAAGAAAAATGTCAAACCGAACCCTGGTGCGGGAGTGACTGGTGGTGTAATCGATAAGACTATGCCTATTCAAATATCGAATGTGGCTCTTATTGACGCAAACGGTAAACCATCGCGAGTTGGTATTAAAGAAGTGGACGGAAAAAAAGTTCGTTTCTTAAAAACCACTGGCGCTACTTTATCGGCTTAAGGGGAAAACGAATGACAACAAGATTTCAAGAGCATTATGCAAAAACCGTTGTTGGCGAATTAACCACTAAGTTTGGTTACAAGTCAGTTATGGAAGTACCGCGCATTACCAAAATCACTCTGAATATGGGCTTGGGTGAAGCGGTTGCAGATAAAAAAGTAATTGAGCACGCTGTTAGTGACCTAACAAAAGTTGCTGGACAAAAGCCAGTTATAACAGTTGCTAGAAAAGCGATTGCAGGTTTTAAGATTCGTCAAGGATACCCTATTGGCGCAATGGTAACTTTACGTGGTCAAAGAATGTATGAATTCTTAGATCGCTTTATTACTGTCGCATTACCACGTGTAAGAGATTTCCGTGGTGTATCTGGAAAAGCTTTTGATGGCCGTGGAAACTATAACATTGGCGTTAAAGAGCAAATTATTTTTCCAGAAATTGAGTACGACAAAATCGATGCATTGCGTGGATTAAACATCAGTATTACTACAACCGCTAAAACAGACGATGAAGCAAAAGCTTTATTAGCGGCCTTTAAATTCCCATTCCGTAACTAAGAGGTTAACGTGGCTAAACTTTCATTAATTGAGCGCGAGAAAAAACGTACGAAGACGGTTGCTAAATTTGCTGCTAAACGCGCAGAGTTAAAAGCAATTATCGAAGATACCTCTAAGTCTGAGGAAGAGCGCTATGATGCGCGTTTAAAGTTACAAGCATTACCGCGTAACGCTAGCCCCACTCGCCAACGTAATCGTTGTGCTTTGACTGGACGTCCTCGTGGCACTTTCCGTAAATTCGGATTGGGTCGCGGCAAGATCCGTGAAATCGCCTTTAGAGGTGAAATCCCGGGCGTTACTAAAGCCAGCTGGTAATAGTAGAGATTAGGAGAAATTATGAGCTTTACCGATCCAATCGCAGATATGTTAACCCGGATTCGCAACGCGCAAGCGGTGCAAAAACCAGGTGTAACAATGCCTTCATCGAAATTGAAAGTTGCTATTGCTAACGTCCTTAAGGACGAAGGTTATATTGACAGCTTTGAAATTGCTGGGGATGCTGCAAAACCTGTTTTAAACATTACATTAAAGTACTATGCGGGTCGTCCGGTAATAGAGCGTATTGAACGCGTTTCTAAGCCTGGCTTGCGTATTTATAAAGGGCGTCACGATATTCCTCAAGTTTTGAATGGTTTAGGTGTGGCAATTATTTCAACCCCACAAGGCTTGATGACTGACCGTAAAGCGCGCGCAAGTGGCGTTGGTGGCGAAGTTATCTGCTACGTCGCCTAAGGAGAACGAATATGTCACGTGTTGGTAAATCCCCGATTACAGTACCTTCAGGTGCTGAGATTCAAATTGCTGGAGCCTTGCTCACAGTAAAAGGACCACTTGGTACATTAACGCATAACTTGCATCCATTAGTTTCTTTGAAGCAGGAAGATGGTTCATTACAAGTCACTTGTAATGACGAGTCACGTGAATCAAACGCATTGTCTGGAACGACGCGTGCATTAGTGAATAACATGGTTACTGGTGTTACAAAGGGTTTTGAGCGTAAGTTAAATTTAATCGGCGTTGGTTATCGTGCCGCAGCTCAAGGTAAGTCTTTAAAGCTTCAACTGGGTTTTTCACATGACGTAATTTATGAATTACCTGAAGGTGTTAAAGCTGAGACCCCAACTCAAACTGAAATTATTATTAAAGGCGCCAACAAGCAACAAGTTGGTCAAGTAGCCGCTGAAGTTCGTTCATATAGAACACCTGAGCCATACAAAGGTAAGGGTGTACGTTATAGCGATGAAGTGGTTCTCATTAAAGAAACGAAGAAGAAGTAATCGAGGTCGAATATGATGAACAAAAAAGAATCCCGTATCCGTCGTTCACGCCAAACACGCATCAAGATTGCAGAGCTTGCAGTCCCACGTGTAGCGATTATGCGTACGAATATGCATATTTCTGCGCAACTTTTTAGCCCATGTGGCACAAAGGTTTTAGCAGCTGCTTCGACAATGGAAAAAGATTTGCGTAGCACACATTCAAATGGCGGCAATAGTACTGCAGCTAAAGAAGTGGGTAAATTAATTGCTGAGCGTGCATTAAAAGCTGGAGTAACAGAAGTCGCTTTTGATCGTTCAGGTTTTCGTTATCACGGACGTGTTAAAGCCTTAGCTGAAGCCGCGCGTGAAGCTGGACTGAAGTTCTAAGAGCAGATAAGAAAAGGTCAAGGAAAAGAACATGGCAAAGATGCAAGCAAAGATGGCAAATGAAGAGCGTGATGATGGATTACGTGAAAAGATGATCGCAGTTAACCGCGTAACAAAAGTGGTTAAAGGAGGTCGTATTTTGGGTTTTGCTGCTTTAACAGTTGTTGGTGATGGCGATGGCCGAATTGGAATGGGTAAAGGAAAATCAAAAGAAGTTCCTGTTGCTGTTCAAAAGGCTATGGATGAGGCACGTCGTAAGATGATTAAAGTGCCATTACGTCAAGGCACGCTACAACATTCTGTCATTGGTGAGCATGGTGCATCACGTGTTTTGATTTCTCCAGCTAAAGAAGGTACTGGTGTAATTGCTGGTGGTCCGATGCGCGCTATTTTTGATGTTATGGGTGTAACAAACGTTGTAGCAAAATCGCTGGGTTCGACAAATCCTTACAACATGGTTAGAGCAACAATTAACGGTTTGAGCAAGATGAGCACGCCTGCTGAAATTGCTGCTAAACGTGGTAAGTCTATCGAAGAAATTTTAGGTTAAGTGAATCGAGAATAAACATGACTCAAAATAAAATTGTAAAAATTAAATTAGTGCGTAGCTTAATTGGTACACGCGAAAGTCATCGTGCAACAGTTCGTGGACTTGGTTTGGGAAGAGTGAACTCTACGTCTGAACTAGTTGATACCCCATCAGTTCGGGGCATGATGAACAAAGTTTCATATCTTATTAAAGAATTAAATTAAGCCATTAATCGATAGAGGAAATGATGGAATTAAATAACATAAAACCTGCTGCTGGCTCAAAACACGCAAAACGTCGTGTTGGTCGTGGTATTGGTTCAGGCCTTGGTAAAACTGCTGGTCGCGGACATAAAGGTCAAAAGTCACGTTCAGGTGGTTTTCATAAAGTGGGCTTCGAAGGCGGACAAATGCCTTTGTATCGCCGTTTACCAAAGCGTGGTTTTATCTCATTAACACGTCGTCACGTGGGTGAAATTACTCTTGCAGATATCGAGCGTTTGAATGTGACTGAAATTGACTTGGTTGTACTTAAGCAAAATGGTTTAGCCAACGAGCAAATTAAGTCAGTCAAAGTAATTAAGACTGGTGAGTTAACGAAAGCAGTCACTTTAAAAGGTTTAACAGCAACAGCTGGTGCAAAAGCAGCGATTGAAGCGGCTGGCGGCAAGATGGTTGAGGAAGTGTAAGCAATGGCAACGTCTTCTCAAACCGCCTCTAGCCTGATGAAAGCAGGAAATAAGTTTGGTGATTTAAAAAATCGCCTGCTGTTTCTGCTTATGGCTTTGGTGGTTTTTAGAGTTGGCACACACATTCCAGTCCCTGGTATTGACCCGAATCAATTAGCAAGCCTGTTCAATGACGCTAAGGGCGGTATTTTGGGCATGTTTAACTTGTTTTCTGGCGGTGCTTTATCACGTTTTTCTATCTTTGCACTTGGCATCATGCCTTATATTTCCGCGTCAATCATTATGCAATTATTGACGGTTGTAGTACCAACTTTTGAAGCAATTAAAAAAGAAGGTCGATCAGGACAAAGAAAAATCACGCAATATACACGTTATGGAACCTTAGTTTTAGGTACTTTCCAGGCTTTGGGGATTGCGATTGCACTGGAGTCCCAGGCGGGTTTAGTTACTGATCCAGGATTTATTTTCCGCATTACAACCGTTGTAACTTTGGTTACAGGAACGATGTTTCTGATGTGGTTAGGTGAGCAGATTACTGAACGCGGATTAGGCAACGGTATATCAATTATCATTTTTGCAGGAATTGCATCTGGTTTGCCAAGTGCACTTGCTGGACTCTCAGAGCTCGTTCGAACTGGCTCAATGAGCATTATTACTTCGATCATAGTGGTTATCCTTGTAGTTGCAGTCACTTATTTTGTGGTTTATGTTGAGCGTGGACAACGACGCATACTTGTTAATTATGCAAAGCGTCAAGTTGGCAATAAGGTTTATGGCGGACAATCTTCACATTTACCTCTAAAGTTAAATATGGCTGGTGTAATTCCACCGATATTTGCTTCTTCAATTATTTTGTTTCCAGCTACGATAGCGCAATGGTTTACTGCAGGTGAGAACAACAATATGTTCTCAAGATTTATTAAAGACTTGTCCACAACTTTGCAGCCTGGACAGCCTGTTTACATTATTTTGTATGCTGCAGCCATTATTTTCTTCTGCTTTTTTTACACAGCTTTGGTATTTAATAGTCGTGAAACATCAGATAACTTGAAGAAAAGCGGCGCTTTTGTACCCGGAATTCGTCCTGGCGACCAAACCGCAAAATACATTGATAAAATCTTGGCAAGACTGACATTGGCTGGTGCTGCGTACATCACGATTGTTTGTTTATTGCCAGAGTTTTTAGTATTGAATTGGCAGGTACCGTTTTATTTTGGTGGCACATCTTTATTAATTATTGTTGTAGTAACGATGGATTTTATGGCGCAAGTACAGTCCTATCTCATGCAACAACAATATGAGTCTTTAATGAAAAAAGCAAACTTTAAAATGGGTCCAGGCGTCTAAATATGGCTAAAGATGATGTCATACAGATGGCTGGCGAAATTGTAGAGAATTTACCGAATGCGATGTTTCGGGTGAAGTTGGAAAATGGACATGTAGTTTTGGGACATATTTCTGGAAAGATGCGGATGCATTATATTCGTATTCTGCCTGGTGATAAGGTTACTGTGGAGATGACTCCATACGACCTAACGCGTGCACGAATTATTTTTCGTGCCAAGTAGTACGAATTGGAGAGGGGTTAGTCATGAAAGTATTGGCATCAGTTAAATGTATTTGCCGTAACTGCAAGATCATTAAACGTAAAGGCGTATTACGTGTGATTTGTTCATCAGATCCACGTCATAAGCAGCGTCAAGGTTAAGTAGATTAATTTAGAGGAATTTATATGGCACGTATCGCCGGGGTAAACATCCCCAACCATAAACATACTGTTATCGGTTTAACATCGATTTTTGGTATTGGTATAACTCGCGCAAGACAAATTTGTGAGGCTGCGAGTGTTTCTGAGTCAAAGAAAGTCAAAGACTTAACTGACTCAGATTTGGAGAAAATTCGTGAGCAAGTAGGTTTATTTGCCACTGAGGGAGATCTTCGTCGTGAAGTTACGATGAATATCAAGCGACTCATGGACTTAGGCTGTTACCGTGGCATACGCCATCGTAAAGGTTTACCTGTTCGTGGTCAGCGCACTAAGACAAATGCACGCACACGCAAAGGTCCGCGTAAAGCAGGCATTGCTTTGAAGAAATAATAGGAAAGCGAAACTAACATGGCAAAACCACAACAAGCGAATGCAACACGAGTTCGTAAGAAGGTTAAGAAAAATATTGCTGATGGCATTGCACACGTGCATGCTTCTTTCAACAATACGATTGTTACGATCACTGATCGTCAAGGTAATGCTCTTTCATGGGCAACATCTGGCGGCCAAGGTTTTAAAGGCTCAAGAAAATCTACGCCTTTTGCAGCTCAAGTTGCAGCAGAGGTAGCTGGAAAAGCAGCTATTGAATGTGGCATCAAAAATTTAGAAGTACAAATCAAGGGTCCTGGACCTGGTCGTGAGTCTGCAGTAAGGGCACTCAACGGCTTAGGTATCAAGATTACTGAAATTCAGGATGTGACACCAGTTCCACACAATGGTTGTCGCCCTCCGAAGCGTCGTCGCATTTAATTGTTTAAAAGCGATTTTTTAAATTAAGCCCACCGTTCAAATCAATATATTTGAACTTACCCACTACGAAAGTAGCGGCAAAGAAAGGAAATACACGTG
Source organism: Polynucleobacter sp. (assembly GCA_040403635.1). Taxonomy (GTDB): domain Bacteria; phylum Pseudomonadota; class Gammaproteobacteria; order Burkholderiales; family Burkholderiaceae; genus Polynucleobacter. The sequence continues at coordinate 133,688 of JBBAKF010000001.1, read as the reverse complement.
GCACGTTATATAGGCCCTAAGGCTAAACTATCACGTCGGGAAGGTACCGACTTATTCTTAAAAAGCGCTCGTCGTCCTCTTGCAGATAAATGCAAGTTAGACAGCAAGCCCGGTCAACATGGTCGTACTTCTGGTGCTCGTACATCAGATTACGGTAACCAGTTGCGTGAAAAACAAAAAGTTAAAAGAATGTATGGCATTCTTGAGCGTCAATTTAGACGTTATTTTGCTGAAGCCGATCGTCGTAAAGGCAATACTGGAGAAACATTATTAGTCTTACTGGAGTCTCGTTTAGATAATGTTGTTTATCGAATGGGCTTTGGTTCAACACGTTCAGAGGCAAGACAATTAGTTTCTCATAAAGCGATTATTGTGAATGGTGATGTGGTTAATATCCCTTCCATGCAAGTAAAGCCTGGTGATATTGTTGCGATTCATGAAAAAGCAAAAAAACAAACTCGTGTTCAAGAGGCATTAACTTTGGCCCAACAAATTGGTCCAGCCAGTTGGGTTAGCGTTGACGCTACTAAATTAGAGGGAACATTTAAAAAAGTTCCTGACCGTGATGAGATTAGTGGTGATATCAACGAAAGCTTGATTGTCGAACTTTATTCGCGTTAATTGAGGCATCCCTAAGGAAAAAATATGCAAAAAACACTGCTGAAGCCAAAAATTATATCTGTAGAAGCAACAGGCCTGAATCAGGCAAAAGTCGTAATGGAACCATTTGAGCGTGGTTATGGCCATACCCTTGGAAATGCATTACGTCGTGTATTACTTTCATCTATGGCAGGATTTGCACCTACTGAAGTAAGTATTGGTGGCGTAGTTCATGAATATTCGACATTAGATGGTGTGCAAGAAGACGTAGTTAATTTATTGTTAAACCTCAAAGGTATCGTATTTAAACTCGAATCTCGTGACGAAGTAACTATCATGTTGCGTAAAGAAGGACCTTGTGTGGTGACTGCAGGCGACATCGATTTACCGCATGATGTTACTTTGATTAATCCTGAACATGTGATTGCTAATTTATCAGCAGGTGGTAAGTTAGATATGCAAATCAAAATCGAAAAAGGTCGCGGATACGTACCAGGTAATTTACGCCATTATGCTGATGAAAACACCAAGTTAATTGGACGTATTGTGTTAGATGCTTCATTTAGCCCAATCAAGCGCGTAAGTTATGCGGTTGAGTCTGCGCGCGTTGAACAGCGTACTGACTTAGATAGACTCGTTATGACAATCGAAACTAATGGTGTAATTTCTCCTGAAGAAGCGATTCGTCAATCAGCTGGTATTTTGGTCGATCAATTAGTCGTGTTTGCAGCATTAGAAAATAATCAAGTTACTGGTGATGTTCAGTCAGCTCGTTCGCCAATGGTTGATCCAATGTTACTGCGTCCGGTCGATGATCTTGAATTAACAGTTAGATCAGCGAATTGCCTAAAAGCAGAAAATATTTACTATATTGGCGATTTAATTCAGCGCTCTGAAAACGAGTTGTTAAAGACTCCGAATCTTGGTCGCAAATCCCTTAATGAAATTAAAGATGTATTGGCAGCTCGCGGCTTAACTTTAGGAATGAAGTTAGAAAGCTGGCCTCCAACTGGTCTAGAGAAATAATAGAAAGGAAGTATCATGCGTCACGGAAACGGACTGCGTAAGCTCAATCGAACATCTTCACATCGTTTAGCGATGTTGCGTAATATGTCCAACTCATTGTTACAACACGAGTTGATTAAGACAACTTTACCTAAAGCTAAAGAATTACGTCGTGTTGTAGAGCCACTTATTACGCTTGGTAAAAAAGATAATCTTGCAAATCGTCGTTTAGCGTTTAATCGTTTGCGCGATCGTGAAATGGTGACTAAGCTCTTTACAGAGTTAGGCCCACGTTACGCGGCTCGCCCAGGTGGATATACGCGAATCCTGAAGTTTGGGTTTCGTGTTGGCGATAATGCACCTATGGCGTTGGTTGAACTCGTAGATCGTCCAGAAATAGATGATACAGAGGCTGTTGACGCGGAGTAAGGTAAAACTTAAGTAAAAAAGGCCAGGCTCTAACGACCCTGGCTTTTTTACTTTGCAGGCCGATGAAAAACCTGCCACAATGATGAGATAGGTATGACAATATGAACATTCATCAACCCATCATGATTAGCGTAAGTTTTCCAGATGAAGAGTCTGCGCAAGAAATCGCTAAGCAACTTTTTGAAAAAAAATTAATTGCTTGCGCGCAATTGACAAAAATACACAGTATGTATCGTTGGCAAAATCAACTCGAAAGTAGTCAAGAGATATCCATGCAGGCAAAGTCAATTCAATCAAATTTTAAATTGGTACAAGAGTTTGTCAGGGAAGCTCATCCCTACGAAGTGCCTGAAATCATTGCAATACCTATTTTAGAAATAGATCAGCAGTACCTTAAATGGATGTTAGAAGAACTTGGCTTGTCAGGACAGCAAAGATATGTTTAAGCCGTCTATCAAATTCTGCATTACCTTGATACTTTGTATGCTGAGTTTAATTTCCCACGGAAAAAATTACTTACGACCTGAAGAAGCATTTCAGATTAAAGCACTACTTACTCAAGAGGGATTAAGCGTTACTTTTAAAACAGTTCCCGGATATTACATCTATCAGGAGTCCATGCTTGTCCATGCGCAAGTAGAGGGAACATTACAGCTATTAACTGCAAACGCAATACCAGTTGCCAATGAAAAATTCGATGATAATTTTCAAAAAATTGTCAGGACATACATTGGAGAGGTTACATATATTTTTGCACCTAATCAATTGCCAAAACAAACACCTTTAGATCTTGAGGTTCAGGTACAAGGTTGTGCGGACAAAGGAATTTGCTATCCCCCGATGACGCGTTATATCAGGCTAATGCAATACGATGTCAGCATGCCATCGCTAGCTTCCAAAGAAGAGTTCACTCTTGCAGGCGATACAAAAAAATTATCGTGGTGGCAAGCGAAAGATGATTTAAACGCATTAAATAAAATTTTAGAAAATACTGCTACGCCGGTATTGTTGGGGATATTTTTCTTACTGGGGCTTGGTCTTGCATTTACGCCGTGTATGTTACCGATGTTGCCAATACTCTCTAGCATTCTTTTTGGGGCTACATCCAATCAAAAGATCACACGAAAAAAAACAGTTACGTTAGCACTCTTTTATATTCTGGGAATGGCGCTAGCTTTTAGTCTTGCAGGTATGGCCACGGCGTGGTTTGGTGCTGGGGTGTCAAGTTTCTTACAAAACCCGATTGTAGTGATTGGGTTTGGATGCATGATGATTGCCTTATCTTTCAGCCTCCTTGGTTTTTATGAACTACGTCTACCGCACGCTTGGAATCAAATGGTTCATCAGTGGATGAATCGGCATCAAGGTGGAAATTTATTTGGGGTATTTATGCTTGGGGCTTTATCGAGTTTAATCGCAAGCCCCTGTGTAACAGCACCGTTAGCTGGTGTGCTGACATTCATTGCGCACAGTGGCAAAGTAGAGTTAGGCGGATTAATTTTATTTGTCATGGCCTTAGGTATGGGCTTGCCACTGATGTTATTTGCTATTGGCGCAAGAAGTTTAGTCCCTAAAGCGGGATCATGGATGTTAAGAGTTCAAAGGATTTTGGCCATTGTATTGATTGGGTTTGCAATATGGATGATCTATCCCGCTATGAATAATCTACTCGGCAAACAATCAGAGGGAGCTTCAAAAAATATTGGAGGATTAGATTATCAAGTTGTTAGAACACTAGACGATCTGCGCCAAGTAATAAAAAACCCAACGAAACAAGATTCGGGAATCGTGATCACCTATTACGCTGACTGGTGTGTTTCTTGTAAAGAAATTGAAAAGACAGTTCTTAATCAAGAGGCGGTCAAAGCGCAATTACAAAACCTTAACCGAATTGAAGTGGATGTTACCCAGGCAGGAAAAGATCAAAAAGAACTATTAAATGAGTATGAGCTCTTTGGTCCTCCTGCATTGATTTTTATCAATGCTAAGGGCCAAGAAGAGGATAGACTGCGAACGGTTGGAGTTATCTCTACAGAAAAACTACAAGAAAAACTACGCTTACTTACCTTGCAATAATTTAGCTGCATCAAGCGCAAAGTAAGTCAAGATGCCATCTGCACCGGCTCTACGGAAAGCCATCAGGGCTTCCATCATTACCTGATCATGATCAAGCCATTGGTTTTGGGAGGCGGCTTTAATCATGGCATATTCCCCACTCACTTGATACGCAAAGGTTGGGTAACCAAAGGTATCTTTGACGCGTCTGACGATATCTAAATAGGGCATACCCGGTTTAATCATTACCATATCAGCACCTTCAGAAATATCTAGAGCCACTTCCCGAATAGCTTCATCTGAATTACAAAAATCCATTTGATAGGTTTTTTTATCACTTTTACCTAAATTGCCAGAAGAACCTACTGCATCTCTAAAAGGACCATAAAATGCAGATGCATATTTAGCAGAATAGGCCATGATTTGAGTATGAATAAAACCTTCAGATTCAAGAGCATCTCTAATCTCAATAATACGGCCGTCCATCATATCAGAGGGAGCAACAATATCAACGCCTGCCCGAGCTTGGCAAATCGCTTGTTGGACCAGAACTTCGGTAGTCTCTTCATTAAGCACATAACCAGATTCGTCAATTAGACCGTCTTGACCGTGGCTTGTGTAAGGATCAAGCGCGACATCAGTCATGATACCAAGCTGCGGAAAACGATCTTTAAGGGCTTTTACCGCATTGGGCACAAGGCCATTGGGGTTGAAAGCTTCAGCCCCATCAGGACTTTTTAGCGCCGTATCAATCACCGGAAATAATGCCATGACGGGGATCCCTAAGTCGACACACTGCTTTGCCGTTTCAAAGAGGATATCAAGTGACTGTCTTTCAATACCGGGCATAGAAGGAACTGCCTCTCTGCGTCCCTTACCCTCTAGAATAAATACAGGATAAATTAGATTACGAGCGGATAAATCAGTTTCTTGAATGAGGGCTCTTGACCAAGTATTTAAACGAGCACGTCGTGGACGATGCAATGGATACTGTAAAGATGTAGAGCAAGATGAATTAGACATAAGACTCCCTTAATTAATTAACCATTGGCACACGAGCTCATCAGCCTGTTCAAGTCCGATACGCTTGGTGCTTGAAAACAATTGTGCTGATAACACGCCAAATTTTGGATTGAGATCATTTAAGGATTTTAATTCATCTTTGACGGCTTTCATCACAAGGGACTTCTCTGATAAGTTCAGTTTGTCACATTTAGTAATTAGGAGATGAACAGGCTTGCCGGTAGGACAAAACCAATCCAGCATATTACGGTCGGAGTCAGTCATACCTCTTCGAGAGTCGACAATAAGAACCATACCGCGCAATTGAGAGCGCTCTTGTAAGTACTTACTTAGTAATGTTTCCCAGTGCGCTTGAACCTTTCGGTCAACCTGAGCGTAACCATAACCAGGTAAATCCACTAGGTGTCCAAGAATCAGTTCCTTATCCGGAATACTAAAAAAGTTGATATGCTGCGTTCGACCAGGTGTTTTACTGGCAAAAGCTAGGCGTTTTTGGGAACACAGCACATTAATGGCGCTGGATTTACCTGCGTTAGACCGACCGGCAAAAGCAATCTCAGGAAGGCTTTCTTTAGGTAGATCGGCAAGGTGGTTCACGGTAGTGAAAAACTTGGCTTGTTGAAGCTTAGACATAAATGACCAAATAGTGAAGCTATTGTAAAATTACACATATAAAATGAAAAACCAACAAACACTATTATGCGCTTATCAATTATGTTAAAAAATATTATTCAAAAGTTCACCACTGTTCTTTGCCTAACTCTTTTGGCAAGCCCTACATTGCAGGCGAGTGAGCCCGCTCCTCAAGCTGTAAAACCTGACCTAGCGGCTGGTGAAGCACTATATTCGAATGGTGATAGCACGCGGGGAATTACCGCCTGCGTAGGTTGTCATGGCGCAAATGGTAATAGTGGATCAGGTACTTGGCCAAAGTTATCTGGTCAAAATGCCAAATACACGTATACACAGCTCGTTAACTTTAAGTCTGGTGCACGTGCTAACGGAGTAATGATGGGTATGTCTATGCCCTTGAATGAAGCTGATATGCGTAATGTTTCTGCCTATTTAGAAAAACAACCGCATAAGGGCGCAACCGCGCGGAATAAAGACACCATAGAATTAGGTAAGAATATTTATCGTGGCGGGATTGCTGCCAAAAGTGTTCCAGCTTGCGCCTCATGTCATGGGCCATCTGGTTCAGGTATTCCGGTGCAATACCCGCGTATTGGCGGTCAATGGGCTGACTATACCCAAGCGCAGTTATTAACATTCCGTTCTGGCGAGCGTAAAAATGCTCAAATGAATACTATTTCAGGTAAGCTCAACGATAAAGAAATTCAGGCAGTATCAGACTATATTGCTGGTCTGCAATAAAGATAGCGCAACATTACTTTCAAATATGGGGGCGTGGCCCCCATTATTTTTTGGGCAAAAGATGCTCGCCAGCAAATAAGCTTTGAATGGACTCACGCTCTTTAATGAGGAAAGTCTTATCCCCAACGACCATGACCTCAGCCGACCTGGCTCGCGTATTGTAATTAGAGGACATACTTGACCCATAAGCTCCAGCAGACATAATCATTAATAGGTCATCTTGTTCGACAGAGAGTTCACGGTCTTTCCCCAACCAATCGCCCGTCTCACAGACCGGCCCAACAATATCATAAATTTGATGCGGTAATGGCTTTAAAACTACAGGAACAATATGGTGAAATGCTTCATACATAGCAGGACGCATCAAATCATTCATGGCAGCATCGACAATACAAAAGTTTTTGGCCTCAGTAGGTTTGAGGTACTCTATTTTAGTTAATAAAACACCAGCATTACCAACCAGCGAGCGACCGGGCTCGAAAATCAAGTCTAAATATCCAAAGCCACTATTTTCAATATGTTGCAAGATATGATTTGCAAAATCAGTAATGTTAGGCGCCACATCACCACCATAATCAATCCCCAAGCCACCACCAACATCTAGATGCTTAATGTCAATACCTTGCTCACGTAATTGATCTATTAATAAAAAAATACGATCTAGGGCATCTAAATAGGGTTGTAGCTCCAAAATTTGTGAGCCAATATGACAATCAATCCCAATAATCTTGCAATGCGACATGGCTTTTGCTGCAAGATAGGTATTTAAAACAGATTCGTAGGCAATACCAAATTTATTATCTTTTAAGCCCGTGGAAATATACGGGTGCGTTTTAGCATCCACATCAGGATTGACGCGTAAAGAAATCGGTGCAATGACACCCATTTCACTGGCGATGTGATTAATCCTCGTGAGTTCTGGAATAGACTCCACATTAAAACATTTCACGCCAAGCTCTAAAGCCCTTTTGATTTCGGCAATCGATTTACCCACCCCTGAAAAAACACATAATGAAGGGTCAGCACCCGCGGCCACAACACGCTCTAACTCTCCGCCACTGACTAAATCAAAGCCAGCGCCGAGCTGTGAAAAGAGTTGCAAGATGGCTAAATTACTATTGGATTTCATCGCAAAATGAACCCGGGCACGGCGTGAACCGTCGGCACGTAAGCAGGCTTTTTCATATGCCATAAATGCCGCACACAGAGCTTCATGACTATATACATAGCAAGGGGTGCCAAATTGCTGTGCAATCTTAGATAAAGGGAGATTTTCGACGAACCATGTTTGGTCTCGTAATTCAAACCCAATGAGTTTTGGTAATGGATTCATGAAATTTATGGCTTACTAGGAGGAGTTACAGAGGGTGTCGCCGGAGGATACTGCACACCAATAGGTTCTACTTTGCTCGGTTTTTCAGGTTTCGGGGGTGGGGGAGGCAAGTACAAAGGGCCCCTTACACCACATGCAGTCAAGGATAATAAAAGAATCCCACACAGGATCAGAAGAAAACTAAAATGTAATTTGGCAAAATGTTTCAACATTCTTATATTATGAAGCCAAATGCATCTATTAATGAAAAAAGACCGACTATGACCTTAACACCGATTGAAAAGATTACTGACTCAGAGTTTAAAGAGCTAGCTGGTCACGCGCTTGATCAAGTTGAAACAGAGCTTGAGCGATTATTTGATAGTTCAGACTTTGATGTTGATTTGGCAAGGCAAGCGAGCGTATTAAATATTGCTTTTCCAAACAAGACGGTAATTGTGATTAATCTCCAAACTCCCTTACATGAAATTTGGGTTGCCGCAAAAGAAGGGGGATTTCATTTTAAATGGGCAGGAACCAAGGCGCAGCCTATATGGTTAGACACTAAGACAGGCGAGGAGTTTAATGTGGCAGTTGCTAGATATATTTCTACGCAAGGTGGAATTAATTTTTCCTTGTCCGATTAACGACTCAAACGCATAAATTCAATGCGGGCAAAACGATCCGTCATGCCTGCAATGTAATGTGCAGTACGTCGATGTGGACTCGTGACATCACAAGTCCGAAAATGATTTGGAATCTCATTCGGATTCGCCAGAAAATAGCCAAATAAAAATTCAATCTGATCAGCGGCCTCTTGGGTTACGCTCACTACCCTTGGGTGCCGGTACAAGTTTTTAAATAAAAAACTTTTTAGCTCAATGACCTGTTGTTTCATCGGCTCAGAAAAAGCAATCAAGGCCGGAAGATGCCGGACATCATTGATAGATTGTGGCTGATAATGGGCAATCAGCTTTTTAGAATGATTGACCAAATCATCGACGAGAATATGAATCATATGTCTTATGACTTCATGACGTAACCTTCTACCCTCTAGATTAGGATACAGAGTTAAGACATGTAAGCGTCTTGAGTTCCACAGCGCTGTAGCGTTAAGAGCCTCCATCTCAAGAAGCCCCGACCGAATTCCATCATCAATATCGTGATTGCTATAAGCTACTTCATCCGCAATATTGGCGAGTTGTGCCTCTAGACTGGGCTGAAGATCATTTTCAAAACGGTGAGAAAGCGGACCTAACCAGGTATGGTGCAAACGGATATTTTTAGGAGAAATATGCTTTAGGATACCTTCACGTGTTTCATAAGATAAGTTCAGCCCATTAAAGCTTGGGTACCTTTCTTCGAGCTCATCGACCACCCAAAGACTTTGAAGATTATGTTCAAAGCCATCATGATTGTGCATACAATGATTTAGAGCATCTTGCCCTGCGTGACCAAATGGGGTATGACCAAGATCATGGGCTAAGGCAATCGCTTCGACTAAATCCTCATTTAATTGCAGACGCCTGGCAATGGCCCGACCTATTTGTGCAACCTCTAGGCTATGGGTTAAGCGTGTTCGAAAATCATCGCCCTCGTGATTTAAGAATACTTGTGTTTTATATTCCAAACGCCGAAATGCGGCGCAGTGTAACACCCGATCACGATCCCTCTGAAAAGGATTTCTACCAGACTTGCTGGGCTCAACAGGTTCAGGATGGACTCTGCCTAAGGATTGATCTGGGAGCGCACTATAGGGCGCCAAATCCAAACTCATGTTGCTCCAAAACGCTTTAGAACAGTACGTATGATGTCATCAGGAACTTTTTGGACACTGGCAAGCCCCAGCGACTTAAGAACGATGTATTTAATGGTTCCTGATTCTGCTTTTTTATCATGGGACATGAAATCTAAATACTTGTTCACTGGCCATGTTGGTGGTTGAATCGGTAGGTGTAATTGGGTAATGATATGAGTCAGACGACTGACGTCTTGTGCGCTAAGGTAACCAAGCTCCTTGGACAACTCAGCCGCAATGACCATGCCACATCCGACTGCTTGACCGTGTAACCACTCCCCATAGCCCATACCTGATTCGATAGCATGACCAAAGGTATGACCAAAATTAAGATGAGCACGAATACCATTTTCTTTTTCATCAGCCGCGACAACAGCAGACTTAATCTCACAAGAACGAAGTACAGCATGTTCCATCGCGGGGATATCACAGGCATTGAGTTGTGCAATATGAGACTCCATCCAACTTAAAAACTGTGTATCAGCAATTGCGCCATGCTTAATCACCTCAGCTAAGCCAGCGGCAAGTTCTTGAGGGGGCAAAGTTTTCAGCGTTTGAAGATCAGCAATCACAGCGACCGGTTGATGAAAGGCGCCAATCATATTTTTCCCTAAAGGATGATTAATACCCGTTTTACCGCCAACGGATGAATCAACTTGGGAGAGTAAGGTTGTCGGAATTTGAATAAAGTTGATGCCACGCATAAACGAAGCTGCAGCAAAACCAGCCATATCTCCAACAACGCCACCACCTAATGCAATGATGGTACTTTTTCGATCAGCACCCGATTGCAAAAGGCCATCAAAAATAAGTTGCATGGTTTCCCAATTTTTAAAAGCTTCGCCTTCAGGAATAATCACACGAACCACTTTTTGCCCAATTTTTAATAAAGATGACTCGACTGTGTCGGCATATAAAGCTTCAACAGAGGGGTTGGTCACAATTAAGCTTAAATGACCGTGGATATGTTCTTTAAAAAGGGAATCATTTTGGAGTAAATGCTCACCAATATAAATTGGGTATGAACGCTCTCCAAGTTCAAGATGTAGGGTTATCATGATGGCAGTTCTAATTGCATCACCAGTTTATTGGTGAGTTGGTTGACATTGGGTTTACCTGTTTCCACAGTTTGGTGGGCAATCGATGTGTATAAAGGATCTCGGATATCAAAGAGTTCCTTCAGCTTTTTTTGCGGATCAGGGGTATTTAATAACGGACGACCTTTATCATTTCTTGTTCTGACCCATAACTCATGAGGGTTAGCTCTTAAATAAACTACATAACCATTTTCATGCAGATAGGTACGATTTTCCGATAGTAAAACACTACCACCACCAGTAGCCAGCACGATATCTTGCATTTGAGTTAAATCTTTAATAACAGCTGACTCTCTTTTACGAAAACCTTCTTCTCCTTCCATTTCAAAAATAGTCGGAATTTTAACGCCACAGCGCTTCTCAATTTCATGATCACTATCAAAAAAGGTTTTTCCAAGTCGTTTGGCTAGCATTCTGCCAACGGTAGACTTACCAGCGCCCATCAGGCCAATTAAGTAGATATTTTTAGGAACGGAATTCATCCCTCAATTTTACGCAGTGTTAGAGCATAAGCAAATTTTCTGCATTTTTTTAGTTTTGGCCAGTATGGTCGATTAAGGTTGGAGTTAAAAAAATGAGGAGTTCATTTTTATCTTTTACTTATTCTTTATGCCTAAAAAGATGGCCTAATATTGGTATGTCTCCCAATAGGGGAACTTGCATAGTTTCTTCGCGCTCAACTGTTATAAATACGCCTCCAATCATGACCGTTCCACCTTCTTCGACCATTAGCGAGGATTTGAGAGCCCGCGTATTAATTGCATGACTATTGCCAAATTGTTTACCTAAAGAGTCCTTGGAGATTTCAACATCTAATTTAATATAATCCTCGCGAATTTCAGGGATGACAGCCAGCCGCAAATTTACTTTCCGAAAATGTATATTTGTACCCGTACGAGAGCTCGTTGTATAGGGAATTTCAGAACCTTGTTCAATGACAGCACTCACTTGATGGGTCGTGACGATTCGTGGATTAGAGATGATTTTTCCTTGACCATTAGTTTCTAAAGCACTGAGTTCAGCCTGGAGAATTTGCTTTGCGTTTTTAGAAATCACAGTAATACTGCCTGTTACTGGGAGAGATGCATTTTTGGAGTTTGACTTTAAATCCGAAATGATTTGGGATTGAACGCTATGGTCAGCGATGTTTTTGGCTTTATTCAGTAAATTTAACTTCACCCCTAACTCTTGGCTAAATCGATGATCAACTTCAACGATAAGAGCTTCAATTGCTACTTGCTGAGGAGGTTCCTCCACATGATTGAGGTTATCCCATTGCGCTTGAGAACTGTTTTTTATAACATGAGGTGGGGCGACCCAAATCATATTAGCGTTTTGTACAAAATATAGCCCATGGCTTCGTAATATCATTTCAAAAGCTTGCTTCCAAGAAACATCTTGGGCAATTAAGTCCGTTGTACCTTCTAAATGCTGATGACCAATAAAGTGAACATTCCCAGCTTTACCTAAGATTTCAAAAACATCTTTTAACTCGATATTTTTGAAATATAAATTGAGTTGATTATCAGGAAGGTGATACTTAGCAAATGACCAATTTGAAACCACCAACAAAAAAAAGCATAGCCATAATTTCATCAATGATCCTCTTTGTGGATGGTATAGGTTTTATCGTTTTCACCGATAAGGGTTAAATGGAGATTAGTGATTTCTTTTACACGCCATTGCGTATTAAAAGCTTCGTTCATCGTTAAAAAACGATCACCTAATTGTGATTTTGTATAAGCAATACGTTGACGATTGACTTCGTAATAACCGATGTATTTGATACTTTGTAAATGTGAGGCGCTATGTGGATCACCCCAAAAGTTTTTACTTGCAAACGCCTCATCATCAGCTAAAACTTCTTGGATTTTGTTACTCACATCCTCAAGTGCCTCACTCATTTGAGTGACTTGCATCTCACTTTCTTCGACACCTTGATATAAAGAGTCAAATTGTGAGTACATGAGAGACATATCTTTTTTTAGGCTAAAGTAAACAAAACAAATCGCTAAAGCGTTAAAAAAACTAAAAGCAATTAAGATGATTGGTTTAAAGTGTTGAATCCTGTGACCACTAGATACTTTTGTGTGATCAAAACTAATTTGTGGATTAGGTGGCAGGACTTCACCAGTTTCTGGGTCAATTTTTTTTTGAGACGGAATGGAAAATAGGTTCATCAGCTATTGTTTCTAAGAAAGCGGATATACGCTAGGCTATTCGCTAGGCTATTCGTAGGGGTAATTTCTGATTTTGTTGTCAGAAAGTATCGATAGTAGTAACACATCCTTATAATTAACAAATAGGTAAAATTTCATGCCAATTAGTAAGCACAAGAAAGATAATCGCTTAAAAACATGGTCAATTAATGTGTCATTGTTTTATTAGGATTTGTACGTGATAAAAAAACTCTTCATCGCACTTAGCATTCTCGGTATTGCTGGAGTGGTTAGTGCGGGGTTGTTGATTGCTTATGTTGTTGTCTTGGCGACCTCTAATTTGCCATCATTAGAGGTCGTTACGGACTATCGACCTAAAGTGCCGCTCAGAATTTATACACTTGAACAGGAAATGATTGGTGAATATGGTGAAGAGCGACGCAACGTAACACCCATTAAAGACTTTCCAGCAAGCCTTAAAAATGCAGTACTTGCCATCGAGGATGATCGCTTCTATGAACATTCAGGGGTGGATCTGCAAGGTATCGCACGTGCAGTTATTGTTAATTTAAGTGGCAAGTATTCTCAAGGGGCTTCTACAATTACGATGCAGGTTGCGCGTAATTTTTTTCTCACCAATGAAAAAACACTCAACCGTAAATTGTATGAGATTCTACTTTCTTTCAAGATAGAAAAAAACCTCTCCAAGGATCAGATTCTTGAGCTCTATATGAATCAAATCTTTTTAGGGCAGCGCTCATACGGGTTTGCTAGTGCGGCAAGAATCTATTTTGGCAAAAACGTCCAAGAATTATCTATTGCCGAGTCTGCCATGCTTGCTGGTTTACCTAAAGCTCCGTCAGCATACAACCCGGTGGTTAATTTTCGGCGAGCTAAGATTCGGCAAGATTATATTTTGCAAAGAATGCGGGATTTAAAATACATCAGCAATGAAGAATATGCCAATGCAATATTAGAAGAGTTAGAAATTAAAGGTCTTGGGAGAGAGTTTAGCGTTCATGCAGATTACGCTGCAGAGTACGCCCGTAGCTTGTTAGTAAGCATGTATGGTGAAAATGTCTATGTGCAAGGCTTAAAAGTTTATACGACCATCAGTAAAAACCATCAAGAAGCTGCCTATAGTGCTCTACGTAAGGGTATTTTGGACTATGACCTTAAACACGGGTACCGGGGACCCGAGGGTTTCGTTAATTTACCCAAAGCTAGCTTGGATAGTAAGGAGAGTAAACGGGTTTTGGATGAGGCCTTGATTGACCATCCAGCGAGTGAGGACATGCAGTCCGGAGTGGTGATTTCGGCGAGTTTAAAAGAAGTGAGTGTGTTCATTTCCTCTGGTGAAACCGTCCGCATCAAGCCAGAGGGTTTGCGGGTTGGAAGGGAAGGGCTCGTAGCCACTGCTCAGCCTAAAATACAAATTAAGCCTGGTTCAATTATTCGCGTTACGCCAGCGGCCAACGGTGCATGGCAAATCACGCAAATGCCGGAAGTGCAAGGCGCTTTAATCTCCTTAGATCCAAACACAGGGGCAATTAATGCCATGGTCGGAGGATTTGATTTTAAAATTTCGCAATTTAACCATGCCATCCAGGCAGAGCGTCAACCAGGGTCTTCATTTAAGCCATTTATCTACGCCGCTGGGGTAGAAAAGGGCATCATGCCTGGTACTTTAGTGAACGACGGATTTTTATCAATTGGGGGATCAGAAACTGGCGGCAAGGCTTGGGAGCCAAAAAATTATGATGGCAGAACAGATGGCGTTATGACTGTGCGTAGTGCTTTGGCCAGATCAAAGAACCTAGTATCTGTCCGTATTATGCGTTCTGTTGGCGCACAGTACACCCAAAAATATATTCAACGTTTTGGTTTTCCCCCAGAAAAAAATCCACCTTATCTAACTTTGGCTTTAGGCGCGGGTTCAGCAACGCCGCTGCAAATGGCGGTAGGCTATGGCATTTTTGCTAATGGTGGATATGATGTTCAGCCTTACCTCATTAGTAAGATCGTTGATGGCAAGGGTAAAGTCTTGTATCAAGCTCTACCGAGTAATGTTGGGGATGAGACAAAACGTGTCCTTGATGCAAAAACGGCATTTATTATGGATAGTTTGATCCAAGAAGTGACCCGCTCTGGAACCGCCGCCACGGCAAGAGCCAGGCTTGGTCGAAATGACATTGCTGGGAAAACGGGGACTACGAATGACGCACATGACGCTTGGTTTGCTGGATATCATCCGAACTTGTCGGCTGTTGTTTGGATGGGCTTTGATCGACCCAAAAGTTTAGGCAGCAATGAAACCGGTGGAGGATTATCATTGCCGATATGGATTAACTATATGTCCCGAGCACTCAATGGCGTACCAGAAACCCCAAGGGCAGTTCCTGCAGGAGTCGTAAGTGTTGATGGTGACTGGACAATCCCAGAATTTACAAACCGTGCATCCTATACTTCATTGATGGATTAGATGTGGCAAGAAAAGCGCGCCTTATCGCACCAGGCCAAATATACTATGTTCTGTTAAGGGGATTGCCTACACTCACGATTTTTGAGAGGGATGATTTAAAGTTAGAGTTATTAGCATGGTTGCGCGATGCAGCAAAAAACTATCAGTTAACGACCCATGCTTATGTCATATTGCCTAATCAAATGCAAATGATGGTGACACCGCTATTTGAAGCTTCATTGGCGAGAACCATGCAATCTTTATGTCGGCGTTTTACACAGTTATACAACCAAGTCTATGGACATCGTGGCTCAGTTTGGGCGGGAAGATATTATTCAACGCCGATCACCAAAGAAGAAGAGATTTTGCTACACCAGAAAAAAATTGAACAAAGTCCATTAAAAGAGCACTTAGTTTTGCAATTAGAGGATTATGTGTGGTCGAGTTACAAAATACATATTGGACTTGAGCCAAATTATGGCTTACAAGATGTTTTGCCCTTCTGGAGTTTAGGCAACACCCCATTTGAAAGACAAAAACAATGGGAAAACATCGTCCTTGAAAAAGAGCCTTTAACATCACGGCCAATCGGGGCTTGATTCATAACTCTGTCCCCAGATATTGAATCCAAGATTATGAGTGTTTAAGCAAATGGGGACAGAGTTGTTATTATAATGTTTGATGTGCAAGAATAATTACCCTATAGTTAGGGGGTTATTAGGGTTATTCCTATAGTCAATCAGGAATACTTTTCTCATTTTTAGGACAATTCAATGTTAAATCTATCTCAATTGCGACCAGAGCAGCAAGGGCTGTATGACCCCAAAAATGAACATGATGCCTGTGGAGTAGGTTTTGTAGCCCACATTAAGGGCCATAAAAACCATAGCATTGTGGAGCAGGGACTCAAGATACTCGAAAACTTAGATCATCGCGGCGCAGTTGGTGCTGACGCTTTAATGGGTGATGGCGCTGGTATTTTGATTCAAATACCAGATACATTTTATCGTTCTGAAATGGCTAGACAAGACATTAAACTTCCACCTGAGGGGGAATATGGTGTTGGCATGGTATTCCTGCCTAAGGAAAGTGCATCAAGACTTGCTTGTGAGCAAGAGTTAGAGCGTACTGTAAGAATCGAAGGACAAGTGGTTCTTGGTTGGCGAGATGTACCTGTGGACTCTGACATGCCAATGTCCCCTAATGTCAGAAAATCAGAGCCAATCATCAGACAAATTTTCATCGGACGCGGTCGCGACATTATGACTACGGACGCACTCGAAAGAAAGTTATATGTCATCCGCAAATCAGCAAGTCACGCTATCCAAAATTTAAATTTACAACATGGTAAAGAGTACTTTGTCACCTCGATGTCTGCTCGGACAATTGTTTACAAAGGGCTATTACTGGCCAATCAAGTAGGTGCCTATTACACGGACTTACAAAACGAACAAGTGGTATCCGCATTAGCGTTAGTACATCAGCGATTCTCAACAAATACTTTTCCAGCCTGGGAATTGGCACATCCTTACCGAATGATTGCGCATAATGGCGAAATTAACACCGTTAAAGGTAATGTCAATTGGATTAATGCTAGAAGAGGTGGTATTAAGTCACCGGTACTCGGTGACGATTTAGAAAAACTTTGGCCACTTATTTATCCAGGCCAATCAGATACAGCAAGTTTTGATAATTGTTTAGAACTCTTAGTCATGGCAGGTTACCCACTCGCACATGCCATGATGATGATGATTCCAGAGGCTTGGGAGCAGCACACCTTAATGGATGAGAATCGTCGCGCCTTCTATGAATATCATGCGGCGATGATGGAACCTTGGGATGGTCCAGCCGCTATCGCGTTTACAGACGGACGACAAATTGGTGCAACTTTAGACCGCAACGGATTAAGACCAGCTCGGTACTACGTTACAGACGACGACCTCGTAGTAATGGCTTCAGAAGCGGGAGTTTTAAACTTCCCAGAAAGCAAAATTGTAAAAAAATGGCGCTTACAACCCGGCAAAATGTTTTTGATTGATATGGAGCAAGGTCGCATCATCGAAGATAGCGAATTAAAAGAGTCCCTTGCAAAAGCGAAGCCATATAAGAGCTGGATTGAAGCGGTAAGGATCAAGTTAGATGTGATAGATGTGCAAGAAGTAGATTTGCTCGATGATCAAAAACATATTCGACCAGCCGCAAAACTCTTAGATCGTCAACAGGCATTTGGATATACCCAAGAGGATCTTAAGTTCTTGATGGCGCCAATGGCACAAACGGGAGAAGAGGCTATCGGCTCAATGGGTAACGACAGTCCACTAGCAGTTTTGTCAAATAAAAATAAAGTACTTTACAACTATTTCAAGCAGTTATTTGCTCAGGTAACTAATCCGCCGATTGACTCCATTCGTGAAAACATGGTGATGTCACTGGTGTCATTTATTGGACCAAAACCTAATTTATTAGACACCAATAACATTAATCCACCAATGCGTTTAGAAGTCAGCCAACCTATTTTAGATTTTGAAGATATGTCTAAGATTAGGCATATTGAGCACTATACGGGTGGTAAGTTCAGAGCCCATGAACTAGATATTTGTTATCCAGCAGCTTGGGGTAAAGAAGGAATAGAAGCACGCCTTGCATCTTTGTGCGCTGAAGCTGTCGATGCAGTCAAATCAGGATTTAACATTTTGATTGTCAGTGATCGTCAAGTCTCCTTAGAATATGTTGCGATACCGGCATTGTTAGTGACTTCAACAATCCATCAACACCTCGTTCAAAAAGGACTTCGAACAAGTACGGGTTTAGTCGTGGAGACAGGCTCAGCAAGGGAAACACATCATTTTGCATTACTCGCAGGATATGGAGCAGAGGCCGTTCACCCATACTTAGCTATGGAAACATTAGCTAAACTCGCAGAGGGATTTGTAGGTGATTTAGCGCCTGAAAAAGCGATTAAGAACTTTGTCAAAGCGGTAGGTAAAGGCTTACAAAAAGTTATGTCGAAAATGGGTATTTCGACATACATGTCCTATACAGGTTCGCAAATCTTTGAAGCAATTGGTTTGTCGGATGAGTTAGTCAATAAGTATTTTTTAGGCACGGCATCAAACATTGGTGGTATAGGCATATTTGATGTTGCTGAAGAATCTTTAAAAATGCATCGATTAGCATTTAGCGAAGATCCTGTATTGCAAAATATGTTGGATGCTGGTGGAGAGTACGCATATCGAATTCGGGGTGAGGACCATATGTGGACTCCTGACTCCATTGCAAAGCTCCAACACTCAACACGTCTTGGACCTGAGCAGGGTGGTTATAAAACATTCAAAGAATACGCTAATTTAATCAACGATCAAAGTCGTCGACATATGACACTGCGTGGCTTATTCGAATTTAAATTAGATCCTAGTAAAGCCATTGATGTATCTGAAGTCGAGTCAGCAAAAGAAATCGTCAAGCGGTTTGCAACTGGCGCGATGTCATTAGGTTCTATTTCTACAGAAGCACATGCAACTTTAGCAGTTGCTATGAACCGTATTGGCGGTAAATCCAATACAGGTGAAGGTGGAGAAGATCAGAATCGCTATAAAAATGAATTAAAAGGCATTCCAATTGGTGTGAATCAAACTTTAGCAACGCAGCTCGGGAAAGATGTCGTTGAGGCAGATATCCCATTGCAGGCTGGAGACTCTTTACGTTCAAAAATTAAGCAAGTAGCTTCAGGTAGATTTGGAGTGACTGCAGAATATTTATCTTCTGCTGATCAAATCCAAATTAAGATGGCTCAAGGTGCAAAGCCTGGTGAAGGTGGACAATTGCCTGGCGGTAAAGTATCTGAATATATCGGTAAGTTACGTTATTCCGTCCCAGGTGTTGGATTAATCTCCCCACCTCCGCACCATGATATTTATTCGATTGAAGATCTAGCGCAGCTCATCCATGACTTAAAGAATGTCAATCCTAAAGCGGATGTGTCTGTTAAGTTAGTCTCTGAAGTGGGCGTTGGTACTATCGCTGCAGGTGTAGCGAAAGCCAAAGCGGATCACGTAGTGATCTCAGGCCATGATGGTGGAACAGGAGCCTCGCCTTTGTCATCGATTAAGCATGCTGGATCACCATGGGAGCTTGGTTTGGCAGAAACACAACAAACTTTAGTTCTGAATGGTTTACGGGGCAGGATTCGTTTGCAGGCCGACGGTCAAATGAAAACAGGACGCGATGTCGTCATCGGAGCACTCCTCGGGGCGGATGAATTTGGTTTTGCAACCGCACCACTCGTCGTCGAGGGCTGCATCATGATGCGTAAGTGTCATTTGAATACTTGCCCAGTTGGAGTAGCAACGCAAGATCCAGTATTACGTGCGAAGTTTTCAGGAAAGCCTGAATACGTCGTTAACTTCTTCTTTTTTATCGCTGAGGAAGTGCGTGAAATTATGGCGCAACTCGGTATTCGTAGTTTTGACGAGTTAGTCGGACGTGTCGACCTCTTGGATACGAAAAAAGGGATTGAGCATTGGAAAGCCCGAGGACTTGATTTCAAGAAAATCTTTGCACAACCATCGCATCCGATGAGTAATGAGCGTCGACAAATGTCTACGCAAGATCATAATTTAGGTAATGCTCTTGATAACGAGTTGATTGCTAAATCGCATCCCGCGCTTGAGAGCGGTGAAAAAATATCCTTTATTCACCCAGTCAGGAACGTCAACCGCACTGTAGGTGCTATGTTGTCGGGTGAGGTTGCCAAGCGTTACGGACACGAGGGTCTCGCGGATGACACCATCCACGTACAATTCAACGGCACTGCTGGACAAAGTTTTGCGGCATTTTTAGCGCATGGAGTTACTTTTGATTTGGTGGGTGATGCCAATGACTATGTTGGTAAGGGCTTATCTGGTGGACGCGTTATTGTGCGTACACCTAATGAATTCAAAGAAAACTCTGCGGACAATATTATTGTTGGCAATACGGTTTTATACGGCGCTATTGGTGGTGAGGCATTCTTCAACGGTGTAGCGGGCGAGCGTTTTGCCGTCAGAAACTCTGGTGCTATCGCAGTGGTTGAGGGCACAGGAGATCACGGCGCTGAGTATATGACTGGCGGTACGATTGTTGTTCTTGGCAATACGGGGCGTAACTTTGCGGCTGGGATGAGTGGTGGTATTGCTTATGTCTATGACGTCGATGGCATGTTTGATAAGCGTTGCAATACAACCATGGCTCTTTTAGAAAAAGTCTTGCCATCAAGTGAGCAAGAAAAACTGATTCCTCAAGAACAGTGGCATGCACCTCTTGATGTTAAAGATGGTGGACAGCGTATAACTGATGAAGCCATCCTAAAAGATTTGGTAGAGCGACACTTTAAGCACACAGGATCAGAGCAGGCGAAGGCCATCTTGCGAGATTGGGATACTGCGCGTCAACGCTTTATTAAAGTTTTCCCCACGGAGTATAAGAGAGCGCTTGGTGAATTGTGGGTCAAAGCGCAAGGTAATCAAAAACAAGTTACAACTGTTTAATGCAGCTAAGCACAGATAAAGAATAGAGGAATTGTATGGGAAAAATCACTGGTTTCATGGAGTTTGACAGACAATCTGAGCATTATGAGATTCCTGTTGCACGTGTCAAACACTACAAAGAATTTGTGGCTGCACTCACAAACGAAGAAGCAAAAACTCAGAGTGCGCGCTGCATGGATTGCGGGATTCCGTTTTGTAATAATGGTTGCCCTGTCAACAATATCATCCCTGATTTTAATAATTTGGTGTACGACAATGACTGGCAACAAGCCAGTGAAGTACTGCATTCCACAAACAATTTTCCGGAGTTTACTGGACGTATCTGTCCTGCCCCGTGTGAGGCAGCTTGTACTCTAGGGATTAATGATTTAGCGGTAGGCATTAAATCTATTGAGCACGCGATTATTGATCGGGCTTGGGAAAACTCTTGGGTCAAGCCACAGTTACCGACGCACAAAACAGGCAAGAAAATAGCTGTAGTAGGCTCAGGTCCTGCGGGAATGGCAGCTGCACAGCAATTAGCGCGCGTCGGTCATGATGTGACTGTTTTTGAAAAGAATGATCGTATCGGTGGCTTACTCAGATATGGTATTCCTGATTTTAAGATGGAAAAATGGTTAATTGATCGCCGTGTTGAGCAAATGCAGGCAGAAGGTGTGACCTTTAAGACAGGTATTTTTGTAGGAAAAGTGCAGTTAGATCCGGCGATTAAAGATTACTCGCAAAAACGGATTGATCCAGACCTGATATTGCAGGAGTTTGATGCCGTCATTATTAGTGGTGGAGCAGAGCAGCCTAGAGATTTGCCCATTGAAGGGCGCGAGCTTAAGGGCGTGCATTTTGCTTTAGAGTTTTTGATTCCGCAAAATAAAGAAGTTGCAGGGGATAATAAAAATCAGATTCATGCGGTAGGTAAAGATGTGATCGTTATAGGTGGTGGTGATACAGGATCCGATTGTGTTGGTACATCCAATCGTCACGGCGCAAAATCTGTAAGTCAATTTGAGTTGTTGCCACAGCCTCCTGAAGAAGAAAACAAGCCATTAGTTTGGCCATATTGGCCCACCAAGTTAAGAACATCTTCCTCCCACGAGGAAGGTTGTGGGCGTGATTGGTCTGTTGCCACGAAGCGGTTTGAGGGTAAGAATGGCCAGTTGGAAAAGTTAATTGGTGTCCGCTTAGAGTGGAAAGACGGCAAAATGACCGAAGTGCCTAATTCAGAGTTTGCGATGAAAGCAGATTTGGTCTTCTTAGCCATGGGCTTTGTATCACCTGCTCAGCAAATTTTAGATGGTTTTGGCGTTGAGAAAGACCCAAGAGGCAATGCCAAAGCGACAACGGAGGGTGAGCAGGCCTACAAAACGAATCATCCGAAAGTATTTGCGGCAGGCGATATGCGTCGTGGCCAATCTCTTGTTGTTTGGGCGATTCGTGAAGGTCGTCAGTGCGCAAGAGCGGTCGATGAGTTCTTAATGGGTAGTAGCGTACTTCCTCGTTAAGATGGCTCAGATCATCTAAGGCGGCCACTAGCCTAGAGTCAAATTCCTAGTAATTATCCTTAAAACAAACTATTTACCGAAAGGTAAATAGTTTGACTTCTTGGTTTATTCGCGATATTTTCGAGTTAGTAGATAAAAAATAAAACTAATCTCAGGAGACAGATATGCCAAGAAAATTCATAGATATTTCTATTTTTTTAGAAAATGATGTTTTAAGTGATCCACCCTCTTTTAAGCCCAAAATAGAGTATTTCACCCATGAGGACACGGTGGAGCGGATTGCCCATTTTTTCCCTGGACTGCAAAAGAATGACTTACCGGATGGTGAAGGTTGGGCGGTTGAGGTGGCGACGATTTCCACCCATAATGGGACGCATTTAGATGCCCCTTACCATTTCCATAGCACGATGGATAAAGCCTTGGGTGATCAAAAAAAATCGACAACTATTGATGAAGTACCACTTGAGTGGTGTTTTCAGCCGGGTGTAAAACTGGATTTCAGACATTTTGAAGATGGGTATGTTGTCACCGCCGCTGACGTTGAGGCAGAACTGAAAAGAATTAAGCATGACTTGCAGCCATTAGAAATCGTAGTGGTCAACACGCGTGCAGGATCTAGGTATGGTCAGGCAGACTACGTTAGTTCCGGCTGCGGTATGGGCTATGAAGCGACTATGTATTTGCTTGAAAGGGGAGTTCGACTGACTGGTATTGATGGTTGGAGTTGGGATGCGCCATTTGTTCATACGCAAAAGAAATTTGAAAGTTCCCATGATTCAAGTTTGATTTGGGAAGGGCACAAGGCAGGAAGAGATATTGGATATTGTCATTTAGAAAAGCTTCATAATCTAGAAGCCTTGCCAGCAGACGGTTTTTATATCAGTTGTTTTCCGCATAAAATTCGGGGAGCCTCTGCGGGTTGGACAAGAGCAGTTGCTATCTTTGATGATGCCCTCATTGCACCGAAAGTATAAAAAAATATTTTTAGGGTTTTCATCAGCTTTGCGTGATAATTAAGAGATGCCAACAGCGAATAACGACATCCTAGCAACGCTTGAAAATGTGACTTTTTCGTATGCTCCTCAAGCAAGAAATATTCTTGAGGGGCTCAGTATGTCTTTCAAGAAAGGCAAGTTAACCGCGGTGATGGGTGGTTCTGGCTGCGGCAAAACGACAGTCTTACGACTCCTAGGCGGGCAGGTTGTAGCCAATACTGGCCAGGTAAGCTTTGAAGGTGAGAAGGTGGGTCAGTTAGATAATCAGGGACTGATTCGTATACGTCGCAAAATGGGGATGTTGTTTCAATTTGGCGCACTCTTTACAGATATGAGCGTCTTTGAGAATGTAGCTTTTCCTCTGCGTGAGCATACTGCTTTAGATGAAGCCAGTATTACCGACTTAGTCATGTTAAAACTCAACGCGGTTGGACTGCGTAATGCCCGTGATTTAATGCCTTCGGAAATCTCTGGTGGCATGGCAAGACGCGTGGCTTTTGCTAGAGCAGTCGCATTAGATCCGCCACTCATTATGTATGACGAGCCATTTGCGGGACTGGATCCCATTGCTTTAGGTGTGACCGCAAGACTCATCAAAGAAATGAATGAAGCCTTAGGTTCCACCAGTATTTTGGTGACACACGACGTGCCGGAAACATTTGAAATTGCCGACTACGTCTACTTTATTGCTAACGGAAAAATCGCTGCTGAAGGAACGCCTGAAGACTTAAGGCAATCCGAAGATTTGTTTGTACGTCAATTTATTGATGCACAGCCGGACGGACCAGTTACGTTTCACTATCCCGGCAAATCATTGCGCGAGGATTTTGGTCTTCGTGGAGGCGTTAATGACTGAAATGATCATCGATCGTATTACCCGCCTAGGAGGATTTATCCTCACCAGTATTGCAGGCATTGGGCATGCATCAATGATGTTCTTCACTGTCATTAAGCGATCACTCGGGATATTTAAACGTTTTCGATTGGTCACTGACCAGGTATTTTTCTTGGGTAACTATTCCTTTGTGATTATTGCGGTATCAGGACTGTTTGTCGGTTTTGTTTTAGGCTTACAAGGCTATTACACCCTCAATCGATATGGCTCAGAGCAAGCCCTAGGGCTGCTCGTAGCACTTTCACTGACGCGGGAGTTGGGCCCGGTGGTGACAGCTCTTTTATTTGCGGGACGAGCAGGCACCTCATTGACAGCAGAGATTGGGCTCATGAAAGCGGGTGAGCAGTTATCCGCGATGGAAATGATGGCTGTTGATCCAGTAGCAAGAGTCATTGCGCCGCGGTTTTGGGCAGGCGTTATCGCCATGCCGATCCTAGCGGCAATCTTTAGTGCCGTCGGAATCATTGGCGGATATTTAGTTGGAGTCCCTCTGATTGGTGTAGATGCAGGAGCATTTTGGTCGCAAATGCAAGGTGGTGTAGACGTTCTTAAAGATGTGGGTAATGGCGTGATCAAGAGTATGGTGTTTGGTGTTGCCGTCACATTTATTGCTTTGTATCAGGGTTACGAAGCGAAACCCACGCCGGAAGGAGTTTCGCTTGCTACGACGCGAACAGTAGTTGTTTCATCGCTTGCTGTTTTAGCACTCGATTTTTTATTAACTGCCGTGATGTTTTCAACCTGAAATGGCTAACGTTGAAGTGATCAATATATGAAAAAGAATTCTTTAGATTTTTGGGTAGGCTTATTTGTCGTCACTGGATTTATAGCCTTACTATTTTTAGCCTTAAAGGCTGGCAATATGAGCTCCTTTAGCTTTGCTAAAACATATACTGTGAGTGCTAAGTTTGATAATATCGGTGGACTCAAGCCACGAGCACCAGTCAAAAGTGCTGGGGTCGTCGTAGGTAGAGTAGCCGCGATTAATTTTGATGATAAGACGTATCAAGCGACGGTCATGCTCAATTTAGAAGAAAACTTTAAATTTCCCAAGGACTCTTCCGCAAAAATTTTGACATCGGGCTTGTTGGGAGAGCAATATATTGGGATTGAGGCGGGTGGTGACGATCAGACCTTGGTTCAGGGGAGTAAAATTACCCAAACTCAATCAGCGATTGTGCTGGAAAACTTAATCAGTCAGTTTTTATATAACAAAGCGGCAGATGCCGGCAAGGAAAAGAATTAAAAATGGTATTTTCAGCAAGCCAGTGGATGAGAAGTTTTCAAATTCTCACTTTAGGATTAATGACCTTACTCTTTGTAGGTTGTGCATCTATTCCGGAAGGTCAACCACCATCCAAAAAAGATCCATGGGAACTCGCTAATCGCAATATATTCACTTTTAATGAAAGAGTTGATAAATACCTGGTTAAACCCATCATGCAAACCTATGAATTTATCATTCCTGAGTTTATTCGAAATCGCATATCGAATGTTTTCGCCAATATTGGAGATGTCTATACGGCCGTACATCAATTACTGCAGGGTAAACCAAAAACAGCACTCGACGATTTAACGCGGGTGATCGTGAATACCACTTTAGGGGTGGGTGGTATTTTTGATGTGGCAACAGATGCTGGTTTAGAAAAACACCAAGAAGATTTTGGTCAGACCTTTGGTGTGTGGGGCGCAAAGCCTGGCCCCTATGTTGTTTTACCTGTATTAGGGCCAAGCAGTGTGCGTGATGCGGCAGGTTGGTTCTTTGATCTACAAACGGATATTTTGCTCAATGATATTGATGATATTCCAGTGCGAAACATCATCACGGGCGTTAGGATCGTTGATCAACGCTCGAAATATTTGAATGCCACGAGTCTTTTGGAGGAAGCGGCGTTTGATAAATATACTTTTGTACGTGATGCTTTCTTACAAAGACGACTCAACCGCATTTACGATGGTAATCCACCGCTGATTGAAGAAGAGGATGATCTGCCGGAGGCAGTCGTCGAAGCAGAAGAAAACCGCATCCGTTAAATGGCCTGACTTGTAAAAAGATTTAGAATAGAAGATCTTATTAAAGGATTTAGGCATGAAACCGATTACCCAAATGACAAAGCTTAGTACAAAAAAAAATAGCGCAAAAACTGCCTTGGTGACGCCATTTTTATGGCAGGCCCGTTTTTGGCTTTTAGCAATGATGTTGATATCCGCATTGTTTGTGACAAAAATGCCATTTGCACAGGCCATCGATGCGACCCCTGATGGTTTAGTCAAAACCTTAGTGGCTGATGTGATGAACACGATCAAAGCGGAT
This sequence comes from Polynucleobacter sp., assembly GCA_040403635.1. Lineage (GTDB taxonomy): Bacteria > Pseudomonadota > Gammaproteobacteria > Burkholderiales > Burkholderiaceae > Polynucleobacter. The sequence goes on along the minus strand of JBBAKF010000001.1, from coordinate 107,147 downwards.
AAGGATATTCAGGCGGGAAATATTAATAAGGTGATGGCATTAGTGGATACGAAAATTGTGCCGTATACGAATTTTCAGAAAACCACACAAATGGCGATGGGAAAAAATTGGAGTCGGGCAACACCTGAACAGCAAAAATTAATCATGGCGGAGTTTAAAACTTTGCTTACGCGTACATATGCAGGGGCATTGACACAGGTTAAAGACCAGACTGTGACATATAGACCTTTTCGGATGGAGGCTGGTGATACTGATACGGTGGTGCGGTCCCAAGTGATGAACAAAGGAGATACTATTCAACTAGATTATCGCCTAGAAAAAGTGGGTGAAACCTGGAGACTTTATGACATCAACGTCCTTGGTGCTTGGTTAATTGAAGCCTACCGAGGTCAATTTAATAACCAAATTAGTGCCAATGGTATTGATGGCTTGATCAAGTTTTTACAAGATCGTAATGCTGCACTGGCAAAAGCAAAGTAGTCATATGATCTCTTTACCCAGCATTGTGAATCACCAAAATGCTATGGTGGTACGTGATCAAGGTTTGGATCAAATTAAGGCCAAAGAGAAGATTGTCGATGCCTCAGCTTTAACAGAGTTTGACTCATCGATTTTTGCTGTGCTCATGGCATGGCAAAGAGTGGTACCTGATCTACAAATTACAGGTGCTCCGGATAAACTCCAAGTGCTATCTCAAGTCTATGGTTTAGATGAAGTATTTCAGTTAAAAAGGCTCCAGAGCACTTAATGTCAGCATTATCCATACGAGCAGTCAAGAAAAATTATGGTCCTCTAGTTGCTTTAGACGGTGTCTCTTTAGAAGTAGAGCAAGGTGAGTTCTTTGGCTTACTTGGGCCGAATGGGGCCGGTAAAACCACTTTAATTTCCTGTATGGCTGGGTTATGCACGCCAGCCTCTGGAGAGATTGAAGTGATGGGACACGATGTGCAAAAAGATTTTCGGATCGCACGTCGGCAGTTAGGTGTAGTGCCTCAAGAGCTCGTTTTTGATCCATTTTTCACTGTTCGTGAAACGCTTAGATTTCAGTCAGGCTATTTTGGACTGAATAAAAATGATGATTGGATTGATGAGATTATGGCCAATCTAGATTTGACAAGTAAGGCGAATGCCAATATGCGCTCTTTGTCTGGCGGCATGAAACGACGTGTTCTCGTGGCACAAGCCTTAGTTCATCGTCCGCCAGTGATTGTTTTAGACGAACCTACAGCCGGCGTTGATGTGGAGCTAAGACAATCTTTGTGGCAATTTATTAGTCGCTTAAATCAAGCGGGTCATACTATTGTATTGACCACCCATTATTTGGAAGAGGCCGAATCTTTGTGTGGGCGCATTGCCATGCTCAAACAAGGTCGAGTAGTCGCGTTAGATACTACACAAAATTTATTAGCCAAGCATCGCCCTCCAGGCTTGCCGCCTAAAACTTTAGGTGACGACGGCGCGGCTGACTTAGAGGCGGTATTTGTAAAAATTATGGCGGAGTCCCATTAAATGACACAGATTAAACCTATCACGCCTTTAAACCTCTTACCAGAAGCCGCTATACAAAGTGGTTTTTGGGCATTGTTTGCCAAAGAGGTGAAGCGTTTTTATAAAGTAGCATTTCAGACAGTTGCAGCACCGATTTTGACAGCTGTCCTATATTTATTAATTTTTGGCCATGTCTTAGCCAATAGTCCCAAAATTTACGGGTATGAATACACCGCTTTTTTAATCCCAGGCTTAGTGATGATGAGCTTATTACAAAACGCTTTTGCCAATACGTCATCATCCATTATTCAATCCAAAGTCACGGGTAATCTTGTCTTTGTGTTGCTTGCGCCGTTATCACATTTCGAGTTCTTTTCGGCCTACGTTGGGGCGGCGATGATTCGGGGACTTGCGGTTGGCCTTGGGGTATTTTTAGTGACGATTTGGTTTGCAACCATTCCTTTTGAAGCGCCCCTGTGGATCTTTATTTTTGCTTTATTAGGCTCAGCTTTACTCGGAGCGATGGGCCTCATAGCAGGCATTTGGGCGGATAAATTTGATCAATTAGCGGCTTCACAAAACTTTGTCATCATGCCGGCAACGATGTTATCGGGCGTGTTTTATTCGATACATTCACTACCAGAATTTTGGTTGCAGGTATCGCATTTCAATCCCTTCTTTTACATGATTGACGGCTTTCGATATGGCTTTTTTGGACAGTCCGATGTCTCCCCGTATCATAGCTTAGCCGTTTTAGTGGGTTGCATGTTGATCGTTACTTCGGTAGCGCTTGTGATGTTACAAAAAGGTTATAAACTAAGGCATTAATTAGAGAAAGAAGTCAGCGATGTATCCAACGCCAGAACAAATTAAAGTCTATATTCAAGAAGGCTTGAATTGCACACACATCTCCTTAGAAGGTGATGGCCAGCATTTTTTTGCAACGATTGTCAGCCCCGAATTCGAGGGACTACGTCCGATTGCGCGTCATCAAAAAGTCTACGCTGCTTTAGGGGAGCGCATGAAAGAAGAGATTCATGCCTTATCTTTTAAAACCTTAACACCCGCAGAATTTGAGAAAAAAGCCTAAGCAGGCATCAATGAAAATGCATCAAAATTAGAGATTAAGTATGGATAAGTTATTAATTAGAGGCGGGAACGCTCTTCATGGCGATGTCAATATTGCCGGGGCCAAAAATGCAGCATTACCGATGCTGTGCGCCGCTTTACTCACCAGCGATACGCTCATCTTGCGCAATTTACCTGACTTGCAAGATGTCAGAACGATGCTTAAGCTACTTACACAGATGGGCGTAGAAATTCATTTTCCCGATCCGCAGGACCGCTCTGTCGTTGCTCTCAAGGCCCAGCATATTGAAAAAGCAGAAGCCACATACGAGATGGTGAAAACCATGCGAGCCTCTATTTTGGTGCTTGGACCATTACTGGCACGTTTTGGTAATGCCAAAGTTTCTTTGCCAGGAGGGTGTGCTATTGGAGCTCGCCCGGTGGATCAGCATATCAAGGGGATGCAAAAGATGGGTGCCATCATGCACATTGAGCATGGTTATATTGAGGCAAACGCTCCCAAGACAACGCATAGATTGCAAGGCGCACATATTCTGACAGATATGATCACTGTCACGGGTACAGAAAACTTAATGATGGCTGCTGTTTTGGCGGATGGTATTACTTATCTTGAAAATGCGGCACGTGAACCTGAAGTGACAGACCTCGCATTGTTGCTGAATCAAATGGGTGCCAAGATATCAGGAATCGGTAGTGATCATCTCAAGATCGAGGGAGTGAAAGAGCTTCACGGCACGGATTACCAGATCATTGCCGACCGGATAGAAACGGGTACTTTTTTATGTGCGGTTGCGGCGACCGGCGGCGAAATTACGATTCACAACTGTCGACCTGATACCTTGGACGCGGTATTGACGAAGTTAACGGAGGCTGGCTTACACATGGAGGTTGGCGTCAGTACGATTAAAGCGACCATGAAAAATCGACCCAAACCAGTCAGTTTTAGAACTTCAGAATACCCAGCATTTCCGACGGATATGCAAGCGCAGTTTATGGCAATGAATACGATAGCGCTAGGTAACTCGCGAGTCACAGAAACTATCTTTGAGAACCGCTTTATGCATGTGCAAGAAATGAATCGACTCGGAGCGCAGATTGGGATTGAGGGAAATACTGCCATGATTGAGGGCGTAGAGTATTTATCAGGCGCCAATGTGATGGCTACTGATTTGCGGGCCTCAGCCAGTTTAGTCATTGCAGGCTTAGTTGCCAGTGGTGAGACTTTAATTGAGCGGATTTATCACCTAGATCGCGGTTACGATCGTATGGAGCGCAAACTCAGTGCTCTTGGAGCAGATATCACTCGCATCAGCTGAGCCTTTTGGACAACATCATCAGCTCTGTAGGATAATAGATATATGTTGACAATCGCCTTATCAAAAGGAAGAATTTTCGAAGAAACCATGCCCATGCTTGAGAGGGCAGGGATTTCTATTGCTGAAAATCCGGAGTCAACCCGTAAATTAATTATTAAAACCTCTCATCCCAACTTACAAATCATTATTGTTCGCGCCTCTGATGTGCCAACCTATGTGCAATTTGGGGCGGCAGATATGGGTGTGGCTGGTAAAGACGTTTTGCTAGAAAATGGCGTGGAGGGCTTGTATGTACCGATTGATTTGGGCATAGCCCAATGCAGAATGTCGGTCGCCACTCAAGAGGGCTTTGATTACAACTCCGCTGTCAAACAAGGTGCACGGCTGAAGATTGCATCAAAATATGTGCAGTGTGCCAGAGAGCACTTTGCCAATAAAGGCGTGCATGTCGACATGATCAAGCTGTATGGGTCGATGGAGCTAGCGCCACTTGTCGGCTTAGCGGATGCGATCGTTGATTTGGTCTCGACAGGAAATACCTTAAAGGCCAATCAGTTAGTGGAAGTTGAAACGATCATGCAAATCAGTGCGCAGTTGATTGTGAATCAGGCAGCTCATAAAAGACACCGTAGTGAAATGCAAGAGTTTTTAGATGCGTTTACGCGCGCTACAGAAAAGCAATCCTCATGATGCAAAGACTTAGTACAAGTGCTGCAAACTTTGCCGCGCAGTTAGATCGCTTACTTCAAGTCTCTGAAGAGGATGTGAGTGCGATCGAGCAAACAGTTGCAAAGATTTTGCTTGAGGTAAAGAACACTGGGGATGCAGCAGTCCTGAGCCTGACGCAGCAGTTTGACCGCTTGCAGGCAACTTCTATGCAAGATTTAGAGCTGACTGCAACACAAATGCAAACTGCGTTTGAGCAGTTACCCAAAGAACAAAAACAAGCTCTTGAGGCAGCAGCGCAAAGAGTGAGGCTTTACCATGAGCGGCAAAAAGTTGAGTCCGGATGTCATTCTTGGGAATATGAAGAGGCAGATGGCACGCGTTTAGGTCAACAAGTCACTCCGCTTGATCGCGTCGGTATATATGTTCCTGGCGGCAAAGCTGCCTATCCATCTTCTGTCTTAATGAATGCCACTCCTGCCAAAGTAGCGGGAGTAAAAGAAGTCATCATGGTTGTACCTACACCCGACGGAATGCACAATCCGCTTGTCTTGGCAGCGGCCTATGTTGCTGGAGTCGACCGCGTATTTACGATTGGCGGGGCGCAGGCCGTGGGAGCGCTCGCTTATGGGACGCATACGATTCCGGCGGTTGACAAGATTGTTGGACCCGGAAACGCCTATGTGGCTTGTGCCAAACGACGGGTGTTTGGCACGGTGGGGATCGATATGATTGCAGGACCATCAGAAATCTTAGTCATTTGTGATGGTACGACCGACCCAGACTGGGTAGCGATGGATTTGTTTTCGCAAGCAGAACACGATGAGATGGCACAGTCGATATTATTGTGCCCAGACGCGGCTTACATTGAAGCTGTTGCAAAAAGTATTGAAAAGCTCCTGCCACAGATGCCACGTAAAGAAGTCATTACGGCTTCGCTGAGTAAACGTGGGGCGATGATTTTAGTGAAAGATATGCAAGAGGCCTGTGAGATCTCAAATCACATTGCGCCAGAGCATATGGAAATTTCTGCCTTTGAAGCACGCAAATATTTACCGCAAATCCGTCATGCAGGCGCTATATTTTTAGGGCAATTTACCAGTGAGTCTTTAGGGGATTATTGTGCAGGCCCCAACCATGTATTGCCCACCTCAAGGACAGCTCGGTTTTCCTCACCACTGGGCGTTTATGACTTTGTCAAACGCAGTAGCGTCATTGAAGTCAGCCAGGCAGGTGCAGATACTTTAGGAAAAATAGCCAACACACTAGCCTTAGGTGAAGGCCTGCAGGCGCATGCTGTTGCAGCACAGATGCGCCTGAAAAAATAATTATTTGCTCAGCAAATGCTTCAAAGCCTGCAATAAATAACTACAATCCTGTTCTGTCCCAATCGTGATCCGAATATATTGATCAATGCGCGGAGCATTAAAGTGGCGGACTAAAATATTTTGCTCACGTAAACCTTGGTAAAGATCTTGACCGCTCCACTTCGGGTGGGTGGTAAACACAAAATTAGCCACTGAGGGTAGGGTCTTAAAACCCAAGGCTTGTAATTCAGGGATTAGTTTTTCACGGCTTTGAATCACCTTTTGACAGGTATTTTTTAAATAGACTTGATCTAAGATTGCCGCTTGTGCACCTGCTTGGGCTAAGCGATCGAGTGGATACGAATTGAAGCTATTTTTAACACGCTCAAGGCCTTCGATTAAGCTTGGGTGCCCCATCGCATAACCCACTCTGAGTCCGGCCAGTGAGCGGGATTTTGACAAGCTATGGGTCACGATTAAATTATCAAACTGGTCAATTAAAGAAACAGCCGACTCAGCCCCAAAATCCACATAAGCCTCATCAATGACCACCACACTATTGCGGTTAGATTCGAGTAAACGCTTGATCTGTGCAAGGGCAGTGCCTTGACCGGTTGGCGCATTGGGGTTAGGGAAAATGATTCCACCATTATTCGGATGCGCTAGGTAATCATCGATTTGAATCTGCAAGTCCGCGTCAAGCGGTATGCGTACTGTACTGATTTCATATAAATCTGCATACACGGGATAAAAGCTATAGCTGATATCAGGCATCAAGAGTGGAGCCTCGTGCTTAAACAAGCCTAAAAAAATATGCGCTAAAACTTCATCAGAGCCATTGCCCACAAACACCTGATGATTTTTTAAACCATAGACCTTCGCAATACTCTCTTTGAGTGCATCCGATGCTGGCGGTGGATACAAGCGTAGTGAGTCATTACAATGATTTTGGATGGCAGCAATTGCTTTAGGAGAAGGCCCATAGGGGTTCTCATTGGTATTTAATTTAATTAAATCAGCAATTTGTAATTGCTCACCCGGTGTGTAAGGGGTGAGTTGCTGGACAGTTTTGCTCCAAAAACGGGACATAAAAGAACTTCCTAAATAACGATTAATGATCAACGAATGATATTATGACGTAATGAGACAAGTTGAAGTAATTCGCAATACATCTGAAACCCAAATTCAGTTAAAACTGAACTTGGACGGCACAGGTCGTTCAGAACTGAATACCGGCGTGCCTTTTTTAGACCACATGCTCGATCAGATCGCACGCCATGGCATGGTTGATTTATCGGTCATCGCTAAAGGCGATACGCATATTGATGATCATCATACGGTGGAAGATATTGGTATCACCTTAGGACAAGCGGTTGCTAAAGCGGTTGGTGATAAAGCGGGACTGACGCGCTATGGGCACTCGTATGTTCCTTTAGATGAAACCTTATCGCGCGTCGTGATTGATTTATCTGGTAGACCAGAGTTAGAGTTCCACGTTCCTTTCACGCGGGCGAGAGTTGGTAACTTTGACGTAGATTTGAGCATTGAGTTTTTTCGCGGCTTTGTTAATAACGCCGGCGTGACATTACATATCGACAATATTCGTGGAGTAAATGCTCACCACCAAATTGAGACAATATTTAAAGCCTTTGGTCGTGCACTGCGTATGGCAGTAACGCTCGATGAGCGGGCTCTCGGAAGTATTCCATCCACTAAGGGAAGTCTTTAAATCGACTATTCATCGGGATGAGTTTTGTCTAATATCGCAATCGTTGATTATGGGATGGGTAATATTCGGTCTGTTGCACAAGCCGTAAAGCAAGTCGCGCCAGAGTGCCAGGTCGTCATCGCACAACAGGCCAAGCAAATCCAGCAAGCAGACAAAATTATTCTTCCGGGGCAGGGTGCCATGCCCGATTGCATGCAGAACTTAAAAAACTCAGGGCTTTATGAAGCTTTGATGGACGCTATTAAAAATAAGCCATTGTTGGGTATTTGTGTGGGTGAGCAAATGTTAATGCAAAGCAGTGATGAAGCCCATGCGCCACAAACGACGACCGAGTGCCTTGGCATTTTTCCCGGCAAAGTCGTTCGTTTTAAAGCCAATCAATTACAAGAAGATGGCAGTCATTTAAAAGTGCCCCATATGGGCTGGAATGAGGTTTTTCAGCAACAAAACCATCCTCTTTGGGATGGGGTACCAAATCAAGCACGTTTTTACTTTGTTCACAGTTATTATGTAATTCTTGACAATAAAAACCATGAATTCGGAACGACTAATTATGGCGGTTTGTTTACCAGTGCGATTGCAAAAGACAATATCTTTGCGACACAATTTCATCCAGAGAAAAGTGCAAAAGACGGATTACGTATTTATCAAAACTTTACACGTTGGAACCCTTAAATGTTGTTAATACCTGCAATAGACCTAAAAGATGGCCACTGTGTTCGCTTAGAACAGGGTGATATGAACAGAGCGACTGTGTTTTCAGAAGATCCTGCTGCGATGGCAAGACACTGGGTCAATCAGGGCGCAAGAAGACTGCACCTAGTCGACCTCAACGGTGCATTTGCAGGAAAACCCAAAAACGAATCAGCGATTTTGTCGATTCTCGAAGAAGTGGGTAATGAGATTCCCGTGCAACTCGGTGGTGGTATCCGTGATTTAGAGACTATTGAACGATTATTAGATGATGGTTTAGAAACGATCATCATTGGCACCGCAGCTGTTAAAAATCCTGGTTTTTTACAAGAGGCATGCCTAGCGTTTGGCGGACACATCATGGTAGGTCTAGATGCACGTGATGGCAAAGTGGCTACCGATGGCTGGAGTAAATTGACCGGCCATGAAGTCATTGATCTGGCGAAAAAATATGAAGACTACGGCGTAGAAGCCATCGTTTATACAGACATTGGTCGTGATGGTATGCTGCAGGGAATTAATATTGAGGCCACACTCAGGTTGGCAAAAGCGGTATCGATACCCATTATTGCCAGTGGTGGCTTAACAAGCATGAAAGATATCGATGAGCTATGTGCGATTGAGGAAGATGGCGTGATTGGTGTTATCGCTGGTCGTGCAATTTATACCGGCAATATCAACTTAACGCAGGCACAAAAATATGCGGATGAAAAAAATCCGCCAGAATATTGATGCAAACGTATGTTAGCTAAACGGATTATTCCTTGCCTGGATGTCACGGCAGGCCGGGTAGTTAAAGGCATTAATTTTTTAGAGCTCAAAGATGCAGGTGATCCAGTAGAAATTGCAAAACGCTACGATGATCAAGGCGCAGATGAAATCACCTTTTTAGATATCACAGCCACTTCGGATGGTAGAGACTTAATACTGCATATCATTGAAGAGGTTGCATCCCAAGTATTTATCCCACTCACTGTGGGTGGTGGGGTCCGAGAAGTATCTGATGTCAGACGACTCCTCAATGCGGGGGCTGACAAGGTCAGTATGAATTCCTCTGCAGTAGCTAGACCAGATTTAGTTTCTGAGGCAAGTGCTAAATATGGTTCTCAGTGCATTGTGGTTGCTATCGACGCTAAGCAAACTGCACCCAATCGGTGGGAAGTGTTTACCCATGGTGGACGCAACAATACTGGCTTGGATGCTATTGCCTGGGCTGAGGAAGTTTGTCGGCGCGGTGCAGGTGAGATACTACTCACGAGTATGGACCGCGACGGTACAAAAAATGGTTTTGACCTCGAGCTTGTTCGCAAAGTCAGTGATACAGTTTCTATCCCGGTGATTGCCTCAGGTGGTGTCGGGAACTTACAAGATCTTGCAGATGGGATTCTGAAGGGGCATGCCGACGCTGTATTAGCCGCAAGTATTTTCCACTACGGTGAATATACCGTTCAAGAAGCAAAAGACTATTTAGCCAAACAAGGAATAGCGTTACGCTAGAGATTATTGAGCGCTTGCAATAGAATGTTTGCATGAAACCATTAAATACCAAAAATTGGCTAGATCAGGTGCGCTTTAATGAGCAGGGCCTCATTCCGGTGATTGCCCAAGACGCAAAATCACAAGAAGTCCTGATGATGGCGTGGATGAATCAAGCATCGCTTGAAGAAACCATCGCGCTTGGACAGGCGGTGTATTGGTCACGATCAAGAGCGCGACGCTGGCACAAAGGTGAAGAATCAGGGCATTTTCAGAATATTCAAGAAATTTTGTTAGATTGTGATGGCGATACGATTTTGTTAAAGGTCGAACAAGTAGGTGGAATTGCTTGCCATACAGGCGCGCCTAATTGTTTTTTTCAGCCTCTAGTTCAAGAAGGTGATTCATACTACTGGCAAGATCAGTCTGGAGAAATAAATTGAGTCAAAGCCAAGAAGACGTATTACGCGTCCTAGCAGAATTAGCGAATGTATTAGAAGCGCGAAAAAAAAGTGTTAGAGATGGCGAGAGTTCCGAGAAATCTTATGTTGCATCACTGTTTATCAAAGGCGATGATGCGATATTAAAAAAAATTGGTGAGGAAGCGGCGGAAACTATTATGGCGGCTAAAGATGCAAGAAGTACCATGTTGAACCAAAATCATTCCGAGAAACATCAGGCATTAATTAATGAGGTCGCTGATTTATGGTTTCATAGTATGGTTCTATTGGCACAATTTGATCTTAGGCCAGAAGATGTCCTAAGAGAACTCAAGCGTCGTGAAGGCGTTAGCGGAATTACAGAAAAAGCATCAAGAACATAAACGACCAATACAAAGATAAAGACTAGCCAAATGGAGCCAATATTGAATCACGATCCAGAATGTATATTTTGCAAAATTATTGCGGGTAAGATTCCGTGTAAAAAAGTATATGAGGATGACGATATTTTGGCTTTTAATGACATTAAACCGTCTGCGCCGATTCATTTTCTGATGATTCCGAAAGCGCATATCTCCATGCTCTCTGAGGCGACTACCGAAAATCAACAAATACTGGGTAAAATGATGGTATTGGCACCTAAAATAGCATTAGATGCAGGTGCGAGGCCCGGGAAATCCGGTGGTTTTAGAGTTTTATTAAATAACGGTGCAGATGGTGGCCAAGAGGTTTACCATATACATTTACACGTGTTAGCGGGGCCAAGGCCTTGGAAACACGATTGATCAAGTTAAATCAACATATATAGGGAGTTGCTATGGGTGGAATGAGTCCGATGCATTGGCTAATCGTTTTAGCAGTTGTACTTTTAGTCTTTGGTACCAAAAAATTAAGAAACATTGGGTCTGATATGGGCGCTGCAGTTAAAGGCTTTAAAGATGGCGTGAAAGAACCCGACGCGGCAAAAGCTGAGGCGCAACAAGCCACACAACAAGTTGCACAAACGCCGCCATTACAGACAGCGCAAACACAAACAGCTAAAGATCCAAACACTGTTGACGTTAGTTCTAAAGAAGTGCGTTAATGATTGCTGGGTTGTACCAACTAGCTTCGGGAGAGTAGTCAGCCATGTTTGATATAGGGCTCTCGAAGATAGCTTTAATTGCTGTAGTGGCTTTGGTCGTATTGGGGCCAGAGCGCTTGCCACGTGTAGCTAGAACGGCGGGTAATCTTTTTGGGCGTGCACAGCGCTATATGTCGGAAGTAAGAAGTGAGGTGAGCCGGCAGATGGAGCAAGAAGAGCTCAAAAAAATGAAAGAAGCAGCAACAGAGGCATTTAATAGTGCCAAAAGCGATTTTAAAGACTTAGATCAAACGATTGCATCACAGGTCTCTGAGGTTAAATCATCGATGCAGGAAGAATCTTCCTCAGTAACAAGTATTTCAAGCCAAGACAGTAGCGTGCCATCCACGTATATCTCGCGTATCGATACCTTTGAGGCGGGTCAGCGTCAAGGCAGAAAGTCTTGGCGCAATAAAAAAGGGGCTGTCCCCCTTTGGTTTAAGCATTCTAGCGGTATCAAAGTGCGAGTTCAGTCGGGAGCCGCCAGAGTAAAACGGTTTCGCCGTGCATCAAGTAGCCCTACCTCGGCAAAATCTTTTTTTGGGTAAAGTAAATATATGAGTGATTTGCCGCAGGACACAAACCCACAAGAGGAAACCTTTTTTAGCCACCTCGTGGAACTCAGAGACCGGATCATCAAAGCATCATTGTCGATATTAGTGGTGTTTCTAAGTATGGTGTACTGGGCGCCAAACATCTTTCATCTCTTAGCGGATCCGATGATCCAAGCGTTGCCACCAGGCTCACACATGATTGTGACGGATGTGACAGGATCGTTTTTTGTTCCCATTAAGGTCACCTTTATGGCGGCATTTGTGATTGCCCTTCCATTTGTGATCTATCAAATCTGGGCTTTTGTGGCTCCAGGACTATATCAACATGAAAAAAAGCTCGCATTACCGATTGTGATTAGTACCTATGCACTATTTTTGGTGGGGATGTCATTTGCTTACTTTTTAGTATTTCCGACTGTGTTTGGATTTATGGTGGAATACAACGCACCACTAGGCGCAGACATGAGTACGGATATTGATAAATACCTCAGTTTTGCGATGACTACCTTTTTAGCCTTTGGTTTTACATTTGAAGTGCCGGTGGTTGTCGTGGTATTAGTTCGCATGGGCATAGTGACCATAGCCAAACTTAAAGAAATGCGCCCATACATCATTGTTGGGGCTTTTGTGATTGCTGCTGTAGCGACTCCTCCAGATGTGATGTCACAACTTTTACTGGCGATTCCCTTGTGTATTTTGTTTGAACTTGGGCTGCTGATCGCGCGTTTTTATCAGCCGCCCCCAAAGGCAGACGATGAAGGTGAAGTCAAAGAAGCTGTTTAAGCCTGAAAGGCACGCAGCATATAAGTAATTAGGATTTAAGAAGTGCCTGTTTGGACGTTTTTTTGGGCTTAAAAACGACAAAATTCGTTGTCTTTTAGCAACGCAAACTACAAAGATTGGTCAAAATCAACAAAAAACAACACTTCTGACTAAAGTTTAATGAAATATGAACAACTTTAGTGGATCATTACTTTATTCCTTGATGTCAGGGAAGAAGTCTTTTAAATTAGTTTCTTTTTTTATATGGAGATTTACGAATGAAAAAATCGCTATTCGCACTCGCCGCTTTAGGCGCATTTGCAGGCGCAGCACAAGCACAATCTAGCGTTACTTTATACGGTAACATCGATGCTTCTATGGGTTATATTGGCAATGGTGGTATTGATCCAACAACTTCAGCAAATTCTGCTGTAACTGCTTCTACTGCAACACCTTCAACTGCAAGCTGCACATTGTGCTACATTGACGGCTCTATCGCTACTTCACTCTGGGGTATGAGAGGCGTTGAAGATTTAGGCGGTGGTTTACGCGCAACATTTAACTTAGAAGGTGACTTGTCATCTAACAGTGCTGCCAATAATACAAACGGTTTATTCCGTCGTGGCACAAACGTTGGTTTAAGCGGTGGCTTCGGTACAGTTACTTTGGGATTACAAGGTAACCCTTTAGCCAATGCTAATGCAACATTAATGCCAGTGATGGGTAACTCAGTAACTCAAAACCGTAACGTAATCGGTATGGCAACTGGCGATTTCATCAAAAACGCAATTTCTTATACAAGCCCGAATATTAGTGGCTTTACAGCTCGCGTAACTTATGGCGCAAGCAATACAAATGGTGAAATGTCTAGTGGCTCAATCTATGCTGGTTCTTTAGGCTATGTGGCTGGCGATTTGTCATTAGTAGCTGCATACAACCATCAAGAACCGGGTTCAGATAGTTCATTCACAACAACTGGTTCAACTGCATTTACTTCAGCAGCAAATACAGGTATGTACAAAACTACTGGTTATTTAGCAGGTATCAAGTACAAGTTTGGTAACTTTACTGTAGGTTACGGCTTTACACATGGTGAGTTTACTCAGTATGGTGCTTCATCTGTGTCTGCTGCTGTAGGTGGAACATCAGCTGCAAATACATTTAGAACTGCTAATGCGAATACAAACATGATCGGTGTTGGCTACCAAGCTACTCCAGCTATTTTGTTAGGCTTAAACTATTTGATCAATACAGCTAACTCTAGCATGTTAAACGGTCAAGTTCGTTATTCATTGAGCAAGCGCACAACAACATATGTTCAAGGTACTTATGCAATGAACGGGTCTGGTGCAGATAGCAGAGGTGGTGCGTATGGTAATTACTTCCCACAAACGAATACACAAAACTCTCCTGCAGCCAACATTGGTGGTATTACACAAGTTTCAGGAGCAACGTATCAGGGCGGTATGCCAAACACAAACGTTACAGTTATTAACGTTGGTGTGATTCACTCATTCTAAATTCTTGTAGGACCTAGTCCTACTTGATATAGAAAGTTTTACTTAACCCACTGTGGCAACACAGTGGGTTTTTTGTTTTTTAAAGGTTTAAATGTATCGATTGTGCAACGTGCTGAAGATCTTCTAAGGAGTAACGACCTAAAGACATGGAGGCGTTCAGTTGTGGAATGATCCCTAAGAGTCTTGCTTGATATTGACTATCTAGCATACGATCAATTGTCGCGATGTTTTGTTGATTAAAGCCTGAATCTGTGGCAATACAATTAGCTACCCAGCCCTCTAATTTGAGGCCTCTACGCACTATAGCTTCAGCTGTAAGCAGGGCGTGGTTGATGCAACCTAGTTTGATACTCACCACCAAAATGACCGGCAACTGAATTACTTGGGCAAAATCTCCTAAGCTGGATTGCTCATTGATAGGCACTAAAAATCCACCAGCACCCTCAACAACAACTGTATCAAAAGAGTCTTGTAGAGACTGATATTGCCGGATCATCACATCTATATCAAGCTCAAGATCACTTTGCTCTGCAACGATATGTGGGGCTGCTGCTTCCTTGAGGATGTATGGGCAAATATCACTAGACTCTAAATGTGGGGCAATTTGTTGACTGACCATCAGCAGAGTTTGAACATCCTCATTAATGAACTTTTTATTCACTTCACGGATACCTGCTGCAACGGGCTTATAACCAACGGATTTGATCCCCTTACTTTGTAATTGAAGGATTAATGCGCCTGCAATTAAAGTTTTACCAACTTCGGTATCCGTCCCAGTGATAAAAAAACCTTTAAAACTCATCAATCATCTCCCTCAATCTCGTGGAGAGCATCTAATAATCGTTTTAGGTGATCAAAGGAATGATCTGCATTCAAAGTGATTCGTAAACGAGCTGTATTGGGGGGAACTGTCGGGGGACGAATCGCCGGCACCCAAATATTCTTTTGACGTAATGCTTCAGAAACACGAACTACCTCAGAATTACTACCGATCAAAATGGGTTGGATGGCTGAGGAGGAAGCTAATCGAGCCCACTTTTTAAAATGGGCATGCTCCGTCCAAAAATTGATTAGATTAAAAAGATGATTTCTTTTTTGAAGCCCCTCTGGGGATTCAATTAGATCAATACTTTTAAGAACAGTGTGCGCAATAGCGGGTGAAGGCGAAGTGGAGTAAATCACGGGCCTTGATTTTTGTATTAACCAGTCAATCCACACTCGGTTAGCTGCCAAAAAGGCTCCAGATACACCAACAGCTTTTCCTAAAGTTCCCATATAAATGATGTTTGGTGAGGAAATATTAAAATGCTCAAGGCAACCATGACCATTTTTCCCAAAAAGACCAAACCCATGGGCATCATCTAGGTATAAAAGCGCCTGATGTTGCTCGGCAAGTACCACCAATTGTGCGACGGGTGCAAAATCACCATCCATGCTAAATACACTATCTGTAACGATGATCTTATATGGGCAAGCGTCCTGTTTTAGTAAGTCCTGTAGCGTCTCAAGATCATTGTGGGGATATACAAACACTTGTGCTTGCGACTGCGCTTTTGCCATCCGAATACCATCAATGATGGAGGCATGATTTAGCGCATCAGAATAAATAGAAATCTTTCCTAAACTGGCAAGTGCAGTCAGCATGGCAATATTGGCTAAAAAGCCAGTATTAACAAAACAGGCTGCTACATCAGGAATATGTGCGGCTTGAGTTTGCGCAAGCTTGGACTCAACAAGATGGTGAGCACTCGAGTGTCCGCTAATTAATGCACTAGCCCCACTTCCAACCCCATACAGTTCAGCACCTTCACGCATGGCATCGATTAAAGAAGAGTGATTACTTAAACCGAGATAATCATTACTAGAAAAAGATAAAAGAGACAGACCATCAACCTCGACGATCGGCGCATTAGGAGATGAGCGCAACTTTAATTGACGCACCAATCCTGCATCTTGAAGTGATTGATTAGCTAAGTGGAGTGCCTCTAACCAAAGATCAGGCATGATGAGTCGCATTTAAAGTGAAGCGTACACGATCGCCTAAAAATTGAACTTGCTCATCCGTCAAAATATACGGTGGCATGACATACACCGTATGTCCAATCGGCCTGATTAATAAGCCCTGTTCTAAGGCATTCATGTAAAACGTCTTTGCAAACTTGGGAGATCTAAGTGGCAACTTAATATCAAAAGCTAAAATTGTCCCGAGCTGACGTAAGTCCTGGATTCTTGGGTCATCCTCAGACCAAGCAAAAGCTTGGTCTAATTTTTTTGCTAGAATCTGATTTTTTGAACGATAGTCACCGTCTTCATAAATGGCTAAAGTCGCTAAAGCGGCGGTGCATGCTAACGGGTTCCCCGTATAAGAGTGCGAATGTAAAAAACCTGAACTTGCACTGTCTGCATAAAAGGCAGTATAGATGTCGTCTGTTGAAAGAACAACGGATAAGGGTAAATATCCTCCAGAGATACCTTTGGAAAGGGTCATGAGGTCTGGCCAAATGCCAGCATGTTCACAGGCAAAAAACTCACCAGTGCGGCCACAACCTACAGCGATTTCATCTGCTATCAGATGCACTTGAAATTGATCACATAAAGCACGTAAACCTATTAAATATTCGGCGCTGTACATCGCCATACCCGCAGCACATTGGACCATCGGTTCAATAATGATGGCCGCAATCTGCGAATGACTAGTCTCAAGGAGTTGCTGTAAATTACGCAGGCAAGCTTGGGCATATTCCTCAGGGGATTGTCCCTGCTCTGATAGGCGCGCATCCGGCGAAGCAACAATGATTGGGGAACGTGTTAGGACACTATAGGCATCTGTAAATATCGGAATATCCGTCACAGATAAAGCACCCAATGTTTCACCATGGTAACTATTTTGTAAACAGATAAAGCGGTTTTTTTCACTCTTGCCGTGATTGCGCCAATAATGAAAACTCATTTTTAAAGCAATCTCAACAGCAGAGGCACCATCCGAAGCATAAAAAGCATGCCCTAAGTGATGCTGTGTTAATTGGCTGAGTTTTTCAGAGAGAAGGACTACAGGTTCATGCGTGAGCCCGGCTAGCATGACATGTTCTAACTGATCTAATTGCGCTTTAATCGCATCATTAATTTGCGGATTGGTATGACCAAATAAATTGGTCCACCAAGAACTAATCGAATCAAGATAAGACTTCGAGTGATGATCATAGAGAAGGGCTCCTGAAGCGCTTTTAATTGCCAAGAGCGGAAATTCCTCATGGCTTTTCATTTGCGTGCACGGATGCCAAACAGCTTTTAAACTTCGCGCGGCCCAATCGTCAGTCATCATGGATTGATTATAAGTTCAAGCGAATGCAGAGATGCAAAACTTATTAACGGGCTTCCTTTTGGGTTGGGCGTTTACCCACAGCAATGGATAAAATGACACTTTGACCTTTTCGATCAACAACCACTTTGGAGTTACTTCCCGGTGTCAGCGCTGCCACAGCATTTAAAAGGCTACGCACATCCTTGATGGGCTCATTATTGACTTCACGCAAAATGTCTCCAGGCTTTACGCCACCGAGTTCAGCCGGACCATTTTTAAGTACCCCAGAAATCAATACCCCTTTCGCATCTTTGGGTAATTTAAAAGCCTCAATAATTTCAGGGGAAAGATCTCTAGGCTCAACCCCCATCCATCCACGTGTCACCGAACCATTAGTCACAATAGACTCCATCACTTGTTTGGCTAAATTGACTGGAATCGCAAAACCAATCCCCATAGAGCCACCAGTTTTAGAGAAAATCGCTGTATTAATACCGATAAGTTGACCTTTAGTATCTATAAGCCCACCCCCTGAATTACCAGGATTAATGGCGGCGTCAGTTTGTATAAAATTTTCGAAGGTATTAATACCGAGATGATCGCGCCCCAAAGCGGAAACAATCCCAGCTGTTACAGTTTGTCCGACACCAAAGGGATTACCAATAGCAAGCACCACATCGCCCACATTGACACTTGATAAATTGCCAAGAACAATAGGCTCAGGTAAATCCGACAAATCAATCTTGAGAACTGCAATATCTGTTTCTGGATCACTACCAATCAGTTTTGCTATAGTTTTTCTGCCATCACCTAAAGCAATTTCAATCTTATCAGCGCCTTCAATCACATGATGATTGGTCAGGATTAAACCTTCTTTGCTGATTAAGACACCCGAGCCTGTATTGAATTCGGGTTCGTTATTTTGTGGTCCACCTTGTGGGTCACCAAAGAAAAAATTAAACCATTCTTCTTGGTTTTCAGGAGTAGGTTTACCCTTTGGCCTTGGGCGTTGGTGGGGATTTTGCTTTGGGTTAGCGTTAGAAGCTTTTTCATTTTTACTACTAAAAACATTCACAACCGCAGGCATCGATTTCTTCACAGCCTCGTGATAAGAGTGCGGAGATAATTCTCCAGAGCCCGCCGATTGGGTAATCGTGACCGATTTAAGTTGTTTGGAAGGGTTGCCCAACCAGTCCGGCTTTAAACTTAAAAGAACAAAATATGCCGCCAAAAAGACGGTCACTGCTTGGGCAAAAATGAGCCATAAACGTTTAGCCATCATACTTTTTCTCTTTACTCTGTATTAAACTGATTGGATGAAAACGAAATTTGCCACCCGTGAATCAATTGAATCTTATCTGAGTGACTTATTACATATTTATCATTTTAAAGACTATTGCCCAAATGGGTTGCAAGTGCAAGGAAAAAGTCACATCAGAACTATAGTGACTGGGGTAACGGCCTCATTAGCCTTGATAGAAAGGGCAATTGAGGCGCAAGCTGACGCCATATTTGTCCATCATGGCTGGTTTTGGAAGAATGATGACCCACGCGTTATTGGACAGCTTCATGCAAGACTAAAGTCATTGATGGAGCATGATATCAACTTATTTGCTTATCATTTACCGCTGGATCAACACCCTGAGCTTGGTAATAATGTGCAGCTAGCAAAAATCTTGGGCTATGAGATTAGTGGTCAAAGCAAAGACAATGATTTGGTTTGGTATGGCAAACCTAATAAGACATCGGGGAAGAAGACACTCCAGGATGTGGCTTTAAACATTGAGCAAAAATTGAATAGATCCCCCTTAGTCATAGGTGAGCCTAGTAGAAAGATTAAAACGGTGGCTTGGTGCACGGGAGCTGCACAAGGTTATATAGACATCGCCGCCAAGTTAGGGGCTGACGTTTACATTAGTGGTGAGATTTCCGAGCAAACAACCCACGCCGCTCAGGAACTCGGGATTGCATATATTTGTGCGGGACATCACGCAACAGAAAGTTACGGTGTGCAGGCTTTAGGAAAAAACCTCGCTAAAGCATTTGAACTGAGGCACATCCATGTGGATGTGCCTAACCCAGTTTAAATAGCGATTAATTATTTTTTCAGGTTATCGCGGATTTCACGAAGCAAAATAATATCTTCAGGTGTTGCCGGTGCCTCAGGCGCTGGCTCATCACCTTTTAAGCGATTCATGACTTTGACAAGTTGGAAAATCACAAAAGCTAAAATAACAAAATTTAAAAGAACAGTCAGAAAGCTGCCATAAGCAAATAGAGGAACTCCCGCCTTCTTCAAAGCATCTAAAGTTCTAACAGTACCATCAGGAATATTGCCTAAAACAATAAATAAATTATGGAAATCCAGGCCGCCGCCTGTTAATGCCGCCACAAAAGGCATGATGATGTCGCCGACGAGAGAGTCCACAATTTTGCCAAAAGCGCCACCAATAATGACACCAACGGCTAAATCCATGACATTACCTTTCATGGCAAAAGCTTTAAATTCACTCATAACACTCATCAATGACTCCTTTTAGTTTAGATTTTTATAGGATAAATGATATTTAAGAAACTTTATGAAAGTTCACACAAGAAACTTATAATTATGAAAATGGCTATAATATTTCAGGGAAAACACTAATTTAACGAGAATCTAATGAGCGCTGAAGAAAACTCAAGTTTACAGCCTGTACCTACAGAGCTAAATAAAGAAAGACGTACCTGGATGATTGCAACCTCCGTCATGGGAGGTATTGGCGGCACAGCATTAGTACTACCTTTGGTAAGTACTTTTGCGCCTTCAGAAAAAGCAAAAGCAGCAGGTGCCCCGGTAGAAATGGATATCAACGGGATGCAGCCTGGAGAGATGAGAACTGTTGAGTGGCGCGGTAAACCAGTTTGGGTTATACGCAGAACAGAAGATCAAGTCGCTGGCTTAACAAAAAATGATGGTAATTTAGCAGATCCAAAGTCTGAAAGAACACCTGACGCTTTGACTCCAGCTTATGCAAGAAATGAAGCGCGCTCGATTAAGTCTGAGTATTTAGTTGTTGTTGGTATTTGTTCGCATTTGGGATGTTCACCATCTGCAAAGTTTGATCAAGGTGCTCAGCCATCACTTCCCGCTGATTGGCTTGGTGGTTTTTTATGTCCATGTCATGGTTCAACTTTTGATATGGCTGGCCGTGTATTTAAAAATAAACCGGCACCAGATAACCTCGAAGTTCCCCCACATATGTATTTAAGTGACACCAAGCTTTTGATTGGTGAAGATAAAAAAGCTTAAGGAGAGATAAATCATGGCATTCCACGAAAAAGAAGTTCCACCAAATGCAACTTCAGGCCAAAAAGTGATGGCTTGGGTTGACTCGCGTTTTCCTTTAAGCAGTATGGTTAAAGATCATTTAACAGAATATTACGCACCTAAAAACTTTAATTTTTGGTATTTCTTTGGTTCATTGGCAATTGTCGTTTTAGCATTGCAAATTATCACGGGTATTTTCTTGGTCATGCACTATAAGCCCGATGCTGAAAAAGCATTTGAGTCTGTTGAATACATCATGCGAGAAGTTCCATGGGGCTGGTTAGTCCGCTATATGCATTCCACAGGTGCTTCTATGTTCTTTGTGGTGGTTTACTTGCATATGTTCCGCGGTCTTATTTATGGTTCATACAAAAAACCCCGTGAACTCGTTTGGATTTTTGGATGCACTATTTTCTTGTGCTTAATGGCTGAAGCTTTCTTTGGTTACCTCTTACCTTGGGGCCAAATGTCTTACTGGGGTGCACAAGTGATTGTTAATCTCTTTTCAGCGATTCCAGTGATTGGACCTGATTTGTCACTTTGGATTCGGGGGGATTATGTCGTTGGTGATGCCACTCTCAATCGCTTTTTCTCATTCCACGTGATTGCAATTCCACTAGTTCTTGTTGGACTTGTAGCCGCTCACATTATTGCTTTGCATGAAGTCGGATCAAATAATCCTGATGGCGTTGAGATTAAAGATACTTTAGATGCTAAAGGGGTTCCTCTTGACGGTATTCCTTTCCATCCTTTTTATACAGTTCATGACATTATGGGCTTAGGTGTTTTTGCGATGATTTTTGCGTTCATTGTTTTCTTTGCTCCAGAGATGGGCGGATATTTCTTAGAAGCCAATAACTTTATCCCTGCCAATCCATTGGTAACACCTTCACATATTGCTCCTGTATGGTATTTCACGCCTTTTTACTCGATGCTAAGAGCAACCACTTCAGAGTTCTTATTGCCGATGTGGATATTTGCTGCAGTTCTATTTTGGCTCGCATCACGTGGCGCGACAATGAAATCTAAAGCGATTTATGGCACCATATTGCTTGTTTTGGCGTTAGGGTTTTATTTCCTTGATGCTAAATTTTGGGGTGTTCTTGTCATGGGTGGTTCAGTCGTTATTATCTTCTTCTTACCATGGTTAGATAAGTCGCCAGTGAGATCAATTCGTTATCGCCCAGGTTTTCATAAATATATTTATGGAACATTTGTGGTGTGCTTTGTAATTCTTGGATATTTAGGTATTCAACCACCATCAGCGATTGCTGAAAAAGTTGCCCAGTTGTGCACTATTTTATATTTTGGCTTTTTCTTAGCAATGCCGTTCTGGAGTAAGTTAGGGGAGTTCAAACCTGTTCCTGACCGTATTACTTTTGCAGCGCACTAAGGTTCCATCAATGAATAAAAATACCTTACCTCTTCTTCGCTTACTTGCAAGTGCTATTGTTGCTATTGGTGTTGCAACTGCTTCTCTTAGCGCAATGGCTAGTGAAGATAATTTCCCTTTAGATAAAGCTCCAAACCGTATGAATAATATGGCTTCCTTGCAGAACGGGGCAAAAATATTTGTTAATTACTGTTTAAATTGTCATGGCGCACATAGTGTGCGCTATAACCGTTTGAGAGATATTGGCCTCACGGATGAGCAAATCAAAGATAACCTTCTTTTTGCAGGTGATAAAGTGGGTGATTTGATGAAGGTCACGATGTCTCCAACTGAATCAAAAGAGTGGTTTGGTAAGGCTCCACCTGATTTATCAGTGGAAGTGCGTTCACGAGGTGCAGATTGGGTTTATACCTACTTACGTACTTTTTATCGTGATGACACAAAACCTACAGGCTGGAATAACTTGGCTTATAAAAATGTAGGTATGCCACATGTTTTATGGGAATTACAGGGTGACCGTATTGCTAAGTTTGAGGATCATAAAGGACATGGCGGAGTAATAGAGCACAAGTTTGTGGGCTTTGAACAGTTAACACCTGGCTTGATGAAGCCCCAGGAATTTGATGACAACATGGCAGATCTAGTCGCCTATATGTCATGGATGAGTGAACCAGCCCAGCTTGAAAGAAAGCGTGTTGGCGTAATTGTGTTACTATTTTTGGCGGTCTTCACACTTATTGCTTGGCGTATGAATAAAGCATATTGGAAGAGTATTCGTTAACATTGTTGACTCACGCCTCAGGCAGATGGCGAAGGTCGTCTGCCTTTTTACTATATAGAGAATAAGGAAATTTACCTATGATGGTTCTATATTCGGGAACAAATTGCCCATTTTCACAACGTTGCAGACTCGTATTGTTTGAAAAAGGCATGGATTTTGAGATCCGGGATGTCGATTTATTTAATAAACCAGAAGACATTTCTGTGATGAACCCTTATGGACAAGTTCCTATTTTGGTTGAGCGTGATTTAATTTTGTATGAGTCAAACATCATCAATGACTATATTGACGAGCGTTTCCCGCACCCACAACTGATGCCACCTGATCCAGTCGCTAGAGCTCGGGCTCGTTTGTTCTTATTTAATTTTGAAAAAGAACTCTTTGTCCATGTCAGCACTTTAGAAAATGAAAAAGGCAAAAATGCCACGGCTGTTTTAGATAAAGCGCGCTTAGCAATACGCGATCGTTTAACGCAATTAGCGCCAGTATTTGTGAAGAATAAATATATGCTTGGCGAAGAGTTTTCGATGCTCGATGTAGCCATAGCGCCACTTTTATGGCGTTTAGAGCACTATGGCATTGATCTTTCTAGAAATGCAGCGCCACTCCTAAAATACGCCGAACGTATCTTTAGTCGTCCAGCTTACATAGAAGCGTTAACTCCGTCAGAAAAGGTCATGCGTCGATAATGACTAGTCAGTTTGGTGATGACACCAACTCCAAGGTACCGAGTACAAAGCCCTATTTGATTAGGGCTTTGTACCAATGGTGCATTGATAACTCTTTGACACCCTATGTGGCCGTGTTTGTAGACCACAGCGTTGATGTCCCCCAAGAGTACGTGAGTCAAGGTGAGATTGTGCTTAATGTTAGTCCAGCAGCTTGTCAGGCGATCGTCATTGATAATGAGTCGATTCAGTTTAAGGCAAGATTTAATGGTGTTCCTAAAGAGATTTACCTGCCTTTGACACATATTATGGCGATTTATTCCCGGGAAAATAATCAAGGGATGAGTTTTCCAGTGAATATTTCACAGGTAAAAGAAGACGCGGGAACGGCTGATAAACAGTCAGAAGTAAAAGAGACAATAAAATCTCATATAAAGCTCGTGAAATAGTTTAAAATACACACTTCAATTATAAATGCCCCATTAGCTCATCTGGTAGAGCAACTGATTTGTAATCAGTAGGTGGTCTGTTCGAGTCGGACATGGGGCACCAAAATTTTTCTCTTCACAATATTAGGTGATATGAGAAATTATTAAATACGATTAATTGCCCACATCCATATTTTAGAGTTAATACTCTGAGTCGATAAATTTATGTAGTTCTAAAATCAAAAGCTTTATTAGAAAACGTTTTATTTGCTTCTAAAGAAGATTAGCTCCTTGTTGACATACCCATAAAAAAGTCTGACACTTTATGTTCGACTTCAAAGCCTTAAAAATTAAGTGCTAAGTTTTTTCTCTAGTAAATTTCTAATACTAATAAATAAATTAAGATATTCTGGCCTTTTATGATTTGCAAAAGCAATTTTAAGGGCGTCCATTTGAATTAAGCCGCTTTTCTCTCTAGATACCTTAGCATCGGAAAAAGGTAATTTAAAAGGGTCATAAACTTTAACTTGCCAATCATTAGAAGTTGCAAGCAGAAGGGATGCAATTCTTTCAATGACGAAAACCTTAATGGGCGCATTGTTATCATGGATTTCAGCTATTGAATTTAGTTCTTTTGCTAGCAAACTAACATTCAACTCACACTCAGACCATATCAATTCACAAGTCTCTAACCAGGTTTTCCAAAATTTTGGTTTAGCTACAAAATAATTACAAAAAATAATATTGTTGGAATGCATGACTAATTCATTAATGTCTAGGGAAGAATTAATTAATTTAAGAGAATTCTCGATTGAGAAACGAGAGTTAGGGTGTTGGGCAATACACTGAAGAAAAGTATTTAGAAAACAAGCCCCTAAATCAAAGAGGGGAGAAAAGGCAATGATGTCTACATCATTAGTGTGATTATTTATAAAGGAAAAGCAATCGCTAGCCGATAAGCCAGTTTTAAGTCTAAATTTAGGCGAAAAAAATCCATATAAATCATCTTCATTAAGCGTATTATTTTTTAAGTAATTTCTGATTGGGTAATATTCTCGCCAATCTGGCCTTATGTTATTACGGTTATCTAAGGGTATAAACCCTGGATCAAGAGAGTTTTTGGTCTCTTCATTATAAAAAACTTGGAATATATGGACATTTCTCATGACTTGACTAATAAATATTAATGTTATGTTGGAAGGAGTAGTCTTTCGAATTAAGGTAAACCGGTTGATTTATTTTAAGGTATACACCAAGTACAGGAAGCTAAATGGCTTTGAAGCTCTAAAATGGTTGATTAGAATGTCTCAGGATAGGGCAACTTTGGAAAATGTGCATAGCAATTTTTAAGGATATAGAAAGTCTTATTGATAAATACTTTGACAACCTTAATTCATAAACACATATTAATACTGGCAAAACACTAAAGTTTAGGTTTTATTTTTTAAAATACGATTATGATTTAGGAAATATTAAAAAAAGATAAAAAATGAATAAAAATGAAAAATTAATTGAGCAGATTAAGGCTGATTTTAGAACTGATAAACGGCAACAAGCCATAGAACTTTGTGAAAAATCCAGTTATTTAGACCCTAAAAATGTAGAACTAAAAAAACTATTAGGTTTGATGCATGCAACTCTTGGCAACTTAAGCGCAGCACAGCGGGTGTATGAACAGACATATGCCTTAGTGAGTGATGACCAGGATCTCATCTTCAATTTAGGGATTTTGGCGCGAAGATTAAATCAATATGAATCTGCAAAAAACTGGTTTGAAAAATTACTCCAGCTTAATGGGCAATCAGCAGATACATGGGCTTGCCTTGGTGAATGTCAATTTCAGTTAAAGCTTTATGAACAAGCGGTATTTTCATGTGATAAAGCTCTTGCCATTAATACTTCCATACCAGAAATTTGGAACAATAAAGGTAAGGCATTAAATGCTTTAAAAAAGAATGAGCAGGCTAGAGATTGTTTAGAGAAAGCCGTTGAATTAGCCCCAAGTAATGCATTGTTTATCTATAATTTGGCTGAAGTATATTCAGAGGTCAAAAACTTTGAACAAGCCATAGATTTGTTTGAAAACGTGATTCATCTGAACCCGAGTTATTACCAAGCTTGGCTTAATTTGGGGATATGTCACTTACTCAATAATCGTTTTAGAGTCTCTATTCCTTATTTTGAAAACGCCATACAACTCAATCCGCAAAACCCCTTAGCCTATATTCGATTAGCTTTAGCCCTAGATAATATCGGCGAAAAAAATTTAGCCCAACAACATATTAGTAGGGCTATTTTATTAAATCCAAATTTATCAGAAGCATGGAATGCGCAAGCCTCCATCCATGGTGAAGAAGATTTATCAAATGCGGTCAAAGCATCAGAAAAGATAGAAAAACTGGATCCAGATTACTATGGTAATTTAGGTGTTCTATGTCACTCTAAACTAAAGCTTGGTATGTGGGATGGTATCGAGAAGATTAAAACGCAAATCCGTAATCACGAAATCGATGTCGCTAGAAAGTTTGGCCCTTTTGATTTTGCAAGTTTGATCGATGACCCACAAAAACAATTACAAGTAGCTCAAAGTTATACGCAAAGATTATTTGAGCATGTCCCTCACGCACAATTATCACTCTCTGATTCTAAGCAAAAAATAAGGGTGGCCTATGTTTCCCCAGACTATCATGAGCACCCAGTGACTTATTTGATCACTGAACTCATAGAGACACATTCACGTGACCGTTTTGAGATCTATGGTTTTTCGTTAAAGGAATGGCCAAATGGTCAAGCTAGGGCCAGAATTGTAGATGCATTTGACCATTTTATCGACATTAGTCAGTTAAGTGTCAAGGAATCTGTAAGTTTGATACGTTCGCATGATATCGACATTGCAGTGGATCTGAGTGGTTTTACAGCGCACGGAAAGCCAGAAATATTTGGTCATCGTGTAGCACCTATTCAAATAGGTTATATCGGCTATTTAGGTTCGATGGGATCAACTTGTTATGACTATTTGATTGCAGATAAAATACTTATTCCGCAGGAGATGCAAAGCCATTATGCGGAAAAGATCATTTATTTACCGACATATCAAGTGAATGACTCAAAAAGAGATCGTCCAGAAAAGCCAGCTAACATTAAAGAGCAGATGGGGTTGCCACCCAATAGTATTGTATTTGCAAGCTTTAATAGCCAATTTAAATACAATCCTGAAGTCTTTGATAGTTGGATGCGTATATTGCAGCAAGTCCCTCAATCTGTTTTATATTTACTATCTAATGATCAGATCGCAGAAAAAAACTTTAGAGAATACTTTCATAAAAATAACATCGATTCTTCTAGAATCTTTTTTACAAAACGTGTAAAAAAAGAATTGTATTTACAAAACTATCATGGCGTTGACATCTTTTTAGATACATGGCCATACAATGCTGGGACTACAGCAAGTGATGCTCTGTGGATGGGCGTTCCAGTCTTGACGAAAATAGGACAAGCGTTTCAGGCAAGAATGGCAGCCAGTATTTTAGAGGCTCTCAAATTACCTGAACTGATTACTCACAGCGTTGAAGCCTATGAAGCCTTAGCCGTAAAATTAGCCACGGATGATGGCTATAGGGCTAATATCGCGCAACAGTTAGGAAATAATATTAAGGACTCTATATTATTTGATATTAATCATTTCAGGAATTCTATTGAGCAGGCATACCAATTGATTTACGAGCGTAAGCAAAACTCTCAGCCTTTGGAGCACCTAGAAATCAGTAATACACAATAATACTCAAAATGAATAACATTAATTTATTGTTTCAACAAGCGGTTCAGTTTCTGAATAATAATCAATTGCAAGAATCAGAAAAGACACTTCAAAAAATCATCAAAAGCAATGTAAAGCATGTGGATGTGTATTTTTTAATGGGGAATGTCTTAGGGATGCAGCAAAAATATAAAGATGCCTTAAGCCATTTTCATACAGCTATCAAATTAGACCCTAAACGTCCTGATGTTTATCTCAATTTAGGTACCACCCATGACGAGTTAAAGAATCATGGTGAGGCAATCAAGGCCTTCAAAAAATCACTGGCTATCGATAGCAAAAATGCGATTGCTTGGCTTGCTCTTGGCAAGGCATATTTTAGTGCTGAGCAAAATGAATCTGCCCTTGAAAGTTTTAAGCAATCATTAACCCTTAATCCGCAAGATGCAAGAACTTGGTATAACCTAGGTATAGTGCAAGATAAGTTCGAGTTATACGACGCGGCAATCGCCAGTTATGATAAGGCCTTAGAACTTCAAGCCAATTTGCCTGAGGCTTTAGTGAATAAAGGGAATACTTTATTTAAAAAACAAATATTTGAAGAAGCCTTAAGTGCCTATGAGCAAGCAATTGATTTAAAAAAAAATCTTGCCGATGCTTATGCAGGTAAAGCTCAAATTTATAGAACCCTCAATCGCTTGGATGATGCCTATAGATCTTGTATTGAGGGCTTAGAAATTAACCCCCATCATGTTGACACATTAAATCATTTAGGGAAAATTTTTTGCGGTTTTTATAAATATGAGGATGGGATTAAAGCTTTTGATGAGGTTATAAAAATTAATCCAAAGCATGCGAGTGCAAGAATGGAGCGCGGTCAGGCGTTAGCGGCCCTAACTCGTCATGAGGAGGCTCTTGCTGAATATCACAATGTTTATAAATTAAATCCTCAGTTAGATACCTTTATGGAGACATTTATCAATACAAAAATGTTTTTATGTGACTGGGCAGATCTCGAAAAATATCTCTCTGTATTGAAAAAGAATTTGACGTTGTCTGATTCTGGTGTAAACCCTTTTGTCAGTTTATCCATCTTTAATATTGAGTATCAACATATGGCGGCAAAGAAATGGTCCGCCCAGTACGATATGGAAAGGGAAATTCTTAGAGTTAATCCCTCTCTCAAGCAACAAAAGATACGCATTGGCTATGTTTCTGCTGACTTCAGAACCCATCCAGTAGCTAGATTGACTGCGGAATTATTTGAATTACATAATCGCGATGCGTTTGAGGTCTTTGGATTTTCAGCAAAAGGAGCGCACCCCGAAGACCAATATCGGCAAAGACTAATGGTCGCCTTTGACGAATTTATAGATTTAGAGGGATTAACTGCGGAGGAAGCTTATCTTAAAGTACTTTCTTACAATATTGATGTATTGATTGATTTGGGTGGTCATACAGCAGACTCGGCATTGACCATGTTAAATATGCGCCTTGCCCCCATCCAAATGTCTTACATTGGTCATCCAGGAACATCAGGAGCTTCTTTCATAGACTACACCATTGGTGATCGAGTATTGATTCCACAGGACAGTCAACAGTACTATTCTGAAAAAATTCTGTATATGCCCCATTGTTTTCAAGTCAATGACTCCAAACGAGAAGTCCCACAAGACTTGTTTACAAAAGAAGATTTTGACTTACCTTCTGATCAATTTGTGTTTTGTTGCTTTAACAATAATTACAAGATTAATCCAACGATGTTTGATTCCTGGTCGCGGATTCTTAAAAGAGTTCCTCAAAGTGTTTTGTGGTTGCTCGGCGGCAATCCAACTACCCAACATAATTTACTCAAAGAAGCTAAAGCGCGAGGGATTGGTCCAAGCCGCCTTATTTTTGCAAGTCGGGTTTCTTATGACAAATATTTAGCCAGATTTAGAGTGGCAGATTTGTTCCTTGATACATTGCCGTTCAATGCGGGTACAACGGCAAGTGATTGTTTATGGGCTGGTTTACCAGTACTAACAACCTTAGGAGATGCATTTGCAGGTAGGATGGCGGGCAGTCTTTTAATGGCAATGGAACTTCCAGAACTGGTCGCAAATACCCTAGAAGAATACGAAAACAAAGCTGTTGAATTGGCACAAGACCCATCAAAAATTAAGGCCTTGAAAGAAAAGATTGAGAAAAATCGATTTACAACCCCGCTTTTTGATTCCAAATCCTTTACTAAAGATTTGGAACTAGGCTACCAAAAAATGATGGATCGTTTTTACAATCAACAAGAGCCCGACCATATTTATCTCGAAAGATAACCCAGTTTTCATAGGGAGATTCCCTAGCAATTCTTGGGGAGTGATTGACAATCCATGCAATCAATGTTAATTTAAACATCTGTTTAAAAAATGCTTTGGAGGAGACGCTATGACAAAAAAAATCGATCGTGCTGACTTAGATGCAGCCGCAGAAAAATATAAAAATTGGGGTAAATGGGGTGCTGCAGATGAAGTCGGTACGCTGAACTTTACACAAGCAGAAGATATTGTGAATGCTGCTGGGCTCGTTAAAAAAGGCAAAGTGATTTCTTTAGCGCTCAATTTTGATAGTAGCGGTCCTCAAGGCGCTAAATCAAAATATCCATCGATGGGACGTATTAACCCAGTACACACGATGCTGCGCACAGGTACTGATGCTTACTCAGGTGTTTTAGATAAGCGCGGCATACGTGCTGCAGATGATATGGTCGTTATGCCTTTGCAATGCGGTACACAGTGGGATGGTTTAGGCCACGTATTTTTTGATAACTATATGTACAACGGCTTTGACTGCAGAGAAGTATCTTCAGCAGGCGCCGCAAAGTGCGGTATCGAAAAAACTAAAAACAAAATGGTTGGTCGTGGCATCCTTTTAGATGTAGCACGCTATAAAGGGCTTGATACCCTCCCAGACGGCTATGGGATTACATGTGCTGATTTAGATGAAACAGCAAAAAAACAAGGAATTGAGATCAAACGTGGCGACTATATTATTGTCCGTACCGGCCAAATGGAAGCTAAATTAAAGTCAGGTAGTTGGGATGGTTATCCGGGTGGCGACGCCCCGGGCTTTGCTTTTGAAACGCTTGAATGGATTCAAAGAACAGAGTTAGCAGCTTTAGCCTCCGATACTTGGGGCTGCGAAGTACGCCCTAATGAATCCGTAGAAGGTATCAACCAACCTTGGCACTGGATCACCATTCCGATTATGGGTATGACTATGGGCGAGATCTTTTATCTCAAAGATATTGCAGATGATTGTGCCAGTGATGGTATTTACGAATTTATGTTTGTAGCACCAGCCATACCGATTACCGGCGCTGTGGGCTCTCCCACAAACCCCTTAGCGATTAAATAAACGGCTTAGCTAATATTCTGGAGGAGACAAAATGAAAAATAAATTAATTAAAAAAGTAGCGTTGAGTATCAGTATTGTATTGGGTGCGATGGGTGGTTCAGGCCAAGCTTTTGCGGCGTATCCTGATAAACCTATCAAGCTTGTAGTTTCATTTCCGCCGGGTGGTCCTGTGGACATCGCAGCACGTATTATTAGTGTACGTTTGACAGATATGCTCAAACAATCCGTTATCGTTGAAAACAAAACTGGTGCAGCCGGTAATATCGGAACTGCACAAGTGGCTAAATCACCGAATGATGGCTATACATTTTTAGTCACTTCATCTTCTTATGCGGTAAATCCTGCTTTGTATGGTGATAAGGCAGGATACTCACCCAAAGAGTTTGCGCCTGTGATGGTGCTCGCAACGCAGCCCAACGTTGTCTCTGTCAACGAAAAAGTACCTGTAAGAACTTTAGCTGAACTTCGTACGATGTCTGCTAAAGAAAAAATGGCGTTCTCTTCCCCCGGTAGTGGCACAACACCACACTTAACTTGCGTGAACTTATTTCATGTCATTTGGAAAAATGACACGACGCATATTCCGTATCGTGGCGCAGGTCCTGCATCCGTTGCGGTTGTTGGTGGTGAAACCCCTATTGGCTGCACGGCTGTAGCTGGTGTGTTTCAGTTTCATAAGCAAGGTAAAGTCCGCATTTTGGCTGTTTCCAGTACAGAAAGAGTTTCTGATTTGCCAGATGTACCGACGATGGCTGAGTTAGGTTTCCCACAAATTGAAGATTACACATGGGTTGCAGTTTTGGCGCCAGCCGGAACACCAGCTGACATCGTGAATCAGATGAATGCTGCGCTCCAAAAAGCCATTGATGAGCCTGACACAAAAGAAAAGTTACAACAAGCAGGTCTCATTCCAGTGGGTGGCTCTGTGCAAAGAACAAGTAGTTACATCAACGAAGAGCTCAAGCATTGGAGTAAAGTGGTTGTAGATACCAAAGCCAAAGCTGAATAAGTTGAATTAAATAGCCGGTGCTAAAAAGCCACTTTCACAAAAAGCCAGTATCTCTGGGAGCGCTTGATCTAAGCGCTCACCAGCACAACGGCCGCGTGAGATAACTTCCAGACGACCTGTATTAGACGCAACATAAATATAAAGACCCATGACAAATATTAAGCGCCAAGAAATTGATTCGATGGGGAGATGCGGTAAGGTTTTATGAAGCTCATCGACAAACTCCAAGCTCACATTATCGTAATAGGTGCTTCTCAATTCTTGGGCAAGTTCTTTCGGTTCATTGTGCAAACGGGCTTGCAGTTTTACAAAGGCGCGACCGCCAACACTTTCGGTCGCGATGCGCAGTGGTGGGTAAACAAAGGCGTAAATCAAATCCCGCAGTGGAATCATTCCGCCATTAGCAGCTTTGCGAGCCTGAGCCAAAAGACTCAAACGGTTTTCAACAAGTTCTTGAGCGCGGCGCTCAAAAATCGCTTTAAACAAACCTTGCTTACTTTTAAAGTGATAGTTAATCAAAGCTTGATTGATATTTGCCTTCGCCGAAATGTCTCTGACAGTAGTTCCGGCAAAGCCATACTCAGCAAAGAGCACTTCAGCAACATCGAGCAGGCTATTAACAGTCTCTTTCGACGTATTCGACAAATTAGTCAGATTGTTTTTCGATACATTTTTTTTCATTTTCATACAATAACTCAAAAATACGGATTTCAATAGAAAGGAAAAACCATGAGTAAAACTATTATCACCTGCGCCATTACGGGTAACCTAACCAAGCCGGAGATGACCCCTTATTTGCCGATTACTCCAGAGCAAATTGCTAACTCTGCGCTCGAGGCAGCGGAAGCAGGAGCTGCTGTAGCGCACATCCATGTTCGCCATCCGAATGGTAAGCCTTCCATGGAAATCGAGCATTATGCAGAAACCATCGACCTGATTAAGAAACATAATAAAGAACTTATTATTAATTTAACCACTGGTCCTGGTGGAAGATTTGTGCCGAGTGAAGATGATCCAAAAATCTTTGCACCGGGAACTACTTTAACGCATCCGCTCAAAAGGGTAGAGCATATTACTGCGCTCAAGCCTGATATTTGTTCATTAGATTTAAATACTATGAACTCAGGCCCAGACGTGGTCATGAATACGCCCATGAATTGCCGCAAAATGGCTAAAGTCATTCGTGATGCAGGCGTTATGCCTGAACTTGAGATCTTTGATACAGGTGATTTAAATTTAGCCAAAGATATGATCGCGGATGGCAGCTTAGAAGGCCCTGGACTCTATACCTTTGTGATGGGTGTTAAGTATGGCTTTAATACAGATCCAGCAACCTTACTCTTTATGCGTGACCAACTCCCAGCCGGCGCTAAATGGGCTGCGTTTGGTATCTCACGTGCTGAGTTTCCGATTGTGGGTGCTGCGTATTTATTCGGTGGCCATGTCCGTGTTGGTATGGAAGACAATATCTATATGGAAAAAGGCGTACTGGCAAAAAGTAATGCTGAACTCGTAGCTAGAGCTCGTCTGATTGTTCAAGAACTTGGTGGACAAATTGCTTCAGCAAAAGAAGGTCGTGCATTACTTGGATTGAAGTAAATCAATTTAGAGCGTGATAGCAATATCACGCTCTAACGACTACCTATAACTGCAAGCTTATTCAACCGAAGTTTTGATTCAAGGAAGACTTATAAAAGAGTCTCCAGCATCCTTAGGATAATTCATCCCCAAATTTTGTCGTAAATATTCTTAAGTCATTGATTTTAATATAAATAAAGTCTTAACGAAGGCTTCTTAAAAACATTTCTGTTGCGTCGCAACAAAATGCTTGCAAATTCATCTTAAAAGAGTTAAATTTATTGCAGTGCAACAAATCTTTATTTAACTCTTGAGGAGCTTTACGATGAACTACGAAAACATGGCATCTAAATTAAATGAATTCAACACCAAAAATATTCAGAGCATGATCGCTTTAACTGAAAAATCAGTTGAGCGTTCACACAAGTTGTCAGAACTTAACTTTGAAGCTACTAAAGCGATTTTGAATGACGTCAATGGCACAGTAGCACATGTCATGTCTGCAAAAGATCCACAAGCTTTATTTACAATGACACAAGACGGTTCTTTAGATCAATACGCTGGTAAATTATTTGCCCATCAACAAGCTGTTTCTAAAGTTGTACGTGAAGCAGGTGAAGAGTTTACACAAATGACTGAAGCAGGTATTGAGCAGATCAAAGTGAGCTTAAAAGACTGGATGGACGCTCTTGCTGCTAATGCTCCTGCTGGTTCAGATGCAATTGTTAACGCGATGAAGACATCTTTTGAGACAACATTACAAGGTGTTAACCAAATCCAAGCTGCAGCAAAAGAAGTGGCTTCTAATGTAGAGCAAACAACTGAGCAAGCTGTACAAGCATTTAAAGGTCAAGTAGCATCTGCTAAGAAAACTGTAGCTGCTAAGACTCCACGCGCAGCTGCTGCACGTAGATAATTCAAGTATTAAGTAATCCGTTTCACAGCAATCCCTCTAGATCAAACTAGAGGGATTTTTTATTCGTCATTAATCCGTTCAATCAGTGCATTCGGTAAAGTTTTATTGGGTTTAACGCCGAGTTCTTTCACTTTTTGGGATGCACGGACTAAATTACCATTCCCGGTCGTTAACTTTTTATATGCTTCGTCATAATTTTTTTGCGTCAGAGCAATACTTTTTCCAACCCCATCAAGATCATCTACAAATCCGACAAACTTGTCGTACATGGCGCCACACAAGCGAGCGATCTCTTGGGCATTACGATTTTGATGCTCTTGTCGCCATACATGCGCAATTGTTCTGACAGTAGCGTGCAATGTGCTTGGGCAAACCAGCACAATATTTTTCGATAAAGCTTCTTGAAATAGATCTGATTGATGACCGATCGCTGCCAAAAAAGCAGGCTCAATCGGAATAAACATTAAAACAAAATCAATGGAACCAAGGCCATATAAACTTTGATAGTTTTTACTAGAAAGTCCGCTCATATGGGTGCGCATCGAGTTAACGTGAGCTGTAAGTTCAAGTTTTTGCTGATCCGGGTCATCTGTTTGAACTGAGCGGGTATAAGCGGCAATAGAGACTTTACTATCGATCACCACATGCTTATTTTCTGGTAAGTGGATGACTACGTCGGGATAAACGATATTACCTTCAGCATTACGTTGAGTGTCTTGAACATCAAATTCATGACCTTTACGCAGGCCACAGTTTTCAAGAATAGTTTCTAAAACTAGCTCCCCCCAATTACCTTGTGCTTTTGAATCACCACGTAAGGCTTTAGTGAGTGCATTGGCATCTTGGCTCATCTGGACATTTAAGGCGGTCAAGTGGTGAATCTCAGCTTGTAAAGAAGCACGTTCCTTAACTTCTTCAGAGTAAACATCATCTACCCGTTTACGAAAATCAGAGATCTTTTCTTGCAGGGGCTTGAGGATTAAATCTAAGTTTTGTTGATTTTGAGTGGCAAACCGCTGGGATTTTTCTTCAAGAATATCCTGCGCCAAATTACGGAATTGCTCCGTTAACTGTTTTTTGCTCTCGTTAAATTGTTCTAGTTTATCTGCTGAAATTCTTTTCTCTGCATCGAGCTCTGCACCGACCTTAGAGAGTTGATTGGATAAGCTTTGTACTTCGGTTTGCAGTAAAGAGGATTTATTTTCTAAATCACGGGCTTGAGAGAGTGTTCTTTGATAAGAGAACCCAAAAAAAAGGGCTGCAGAAAACATTACGCAGCTAAAAATCAATAAAAACCAAGATAAATTTGTCATTTCCATAAGAAATAATAACTGATATTCATCGACTCTTTAAAAGAAAAAAAGCGTGGCTAAGCCACGCTTTATATTCTCATATGAAATCTTAAGCTTTTAAAGTGTTTTGTAATTCACCGTTTTCATACATTTCCGTCATGATGTCTGAGCCACCAATAAATTCCCCGTTAATGTACAACTGAGGAATGGTTGGCCAGTTCGTAAACTCTTTGATGCCTTGACGAATTTCATCATCTGAGAGCACATCAACAGTAAAAGGCTGCTTGACACCACAAGCATTCAAAATTTGAATTGCTCGGCCTGAAAAACCACACTGAGGAAACTGAGCATTTCCTTTCATGAACAAAACTACAGGGTTTGAAGTTACGATTTCTTTAATACGCTCTTGTGCATTCATTGCTATTCTCCAGAAAATCTAATCATGTATGTATTTTAACGTGTTTGGATAAATCAAGTCAGAACGTAAATTGTCCCATAGTCATTCTTTCAATGCCACTTAAATCGGTTTGTGTTTCAATTTGAGAAAAGTTGTGATCATGCAGAAGACCTCGAATCGCCGACCCTTGTTGATAGCCGTGTTCGAGCAGTATATGACTACTAGCCTCTAAAAAAAGCTTACTCTCTTGAATAATCTTTCGATAACAACCCAAACCATCCGCACCGTCTGTCAGAGCCATGATAGGCTCAAAGCGCAGGTCACCTTGCAGAAGATGAGAGTCATCTTGAGCAATGTAAGGCGGGTTACTTAAAATAAGATCAAATCTTTGCTCTTCCAATGAACTAAACCAATCACTATGAATCAGCTTCACAAAAGATAATTTGAGATCTTGCGAGTTAAGCGTAGCAACCGCAAGAGCCTCTTTACTGATATCTGTGGCAGTTAATTGCAGTCGATGCTCTTGACCATAATTTTTAAAATGATCAGCGATCGCTAAAATAATAGCGCCACTGCCTGTACCTAAATCCAGAATTTTTAATGGCTTTTGAGGGGTGAAGGAATCTCTTAAAAGATCTGTCATGATCGTAATGGCAGTCTCTACAAGAAGCTCTGTTTCAGGACGAGGAATTAATACGTGCTGATTGATAAAAAGCTCAATCTGGTAAAAAGATTTCTTTTGTGTCAAATAAGCAACGGGTTGACCCTGAACTCTCAAAGCTTCAATGGCATACCAATCATCAAGCAATGCCTTGGGTAAAGGGACTTGATCCTGAGAGATGAGCTTTTCTCGAGACCAACCTAAATGTTGCTCGCAGATAAAGTGCAAAAGAACTTTGGCGTCTACTCTGTCAAGCGTAGTTTTTTGCAAGAGCGTTTTTACAGTGTCCAATCAAGATCTTCTTATATTTCACCCAAAGTCGCTAACAGTTCTGCTTGGTGTTCGGAACTGAGTGCATTGACGAGGTCATGAATATCCCCATCCATCATGGCATCAATCTTGTACAGAGTCAGATTAATCCGATGATCAGAAATCCGCCCCTGGGGGAAATTATAGGTCCGAATTCTGTCGCTACGATCTCCTGAGCCAATGAGACTTTTTCGCTCTGAGGCTTCTTCATTATGTTGCTCGCGCATTCTGGCATCCATAATCCGTGAGACGAGAACCTTCATGGCTTGATCTTTGTTACGGTGTTGAGAGCGATCATCTTGGCACTCCACCACAATACCCGTTGGTATGTGCGTAATACGTACCGCCGAATCTGTTTTATTAATGTGCTGACCACCCGCCCCAGAAGCTCTAAAGGTATCAATTCTTAATTCGCTAGGATTGATTTGTACCGCCTCAACCTCATCCGCTTCAGGCATGACAGCAACGGTACAAGCCGACGTATGGATTCGCCCTTGAGTTTCTGTTTGGGGAACACGTTGCACACGATGACCACCCGATTCGAACTTGAGTTGCGAATAGACCTTATCACCATCAAGACGTAGGATGACTTCTTTATAACCACCAAGATCAGATTCATTCGCGCTAATTACTTCAGTTTTCCAGCCTTGGCGCTCAGCAAAACGGGTGTACATCCTGAGTAAATCCGCAGCAAATAAAGCACTCTCATCTCCACCAGTACCCGCTCTGATTTCTAAAAAGACATTTTTTTCATCGTTAGGATCTTTGGGCAAGAGTAATTTTTGAAGTTCACTTTCCAAAGACTCCATGCGTTGCCGCGCAGACTTAATTTCTTCTTCAGCAAAACTACGTGATTCAGGGTCACTACGCATTTCAATAGCAGCTTGTTCATCTTCCTCAGCCGCTTGATACTGAGCGAACTTGGCCACTACAGGATCAATTTCGGCATGTTCACGGGTGTATTTACGAAACTGTTCCATATTTTGCGTGACATCTTCACGCGACATGAGTGAATTCAATTCTAAGAGCCGGCTTTGTAAATGCTCCAGCTTGGATTGCATACTTTGTTTCATTTATTTTTCGATATGGTTAGAGCAAAATAGCTCTGGTAATAATTTAACTAAAACTTCGCGCTCAGCACCTTGCAGGTGTTGCAAGGCATGCAGAGACCCATGTAAAAACTTATTAGTTAAGCCTTGGGCTAAAGCATCGAGTACTTCTTGTGGATTTTCACCTTTAGATAATCTTCTCTTGGCGCGTTCTAATTCTAACTGTTGTAATTGGTGGCCACGATGTCGGAGTTCTTGGATGAGCGGGACATGATCCCGTGTTTCTAGCCAGTGCATAAAATGTGCCACCCGGGTTTCAATAATCGCTTCCGCTTGACCGACCGCGGCTTGACGACTTCCCAGTCCTGACTGAACGACTTCCCCAAGATCATCTACGGTATACAGATAGACATCATTGAGTCTCGCAACCTCCGGTTCGATATCGCGGGGCACGGCTAAATCAATCATAACGATTGGCTTGCGACGTCTTTTTTTCACAGCATTCTCGACCATACCTAGACCAATGATGGGTAAGGAGCTCGCCGTACAAGAAATCACAATATCAAAATCTGCCAAATGCATGGGCAGTTCAGATAATCGAATCGATTCAGTTTCAAGTCCCTGAATAGACAAGGTGTCTGCCAACTCTTGACCGCGTTCGAGGGTACGATTGGCAACCCCAACATGTTTAGGGTGTTTGGCGGCAAAGTGGACACTACAGAGCTGAATCATCTCTCCAGCACCAATAAAGAGGATTTTTTGGTCGCTGATATCACCAAAGACGCGTTCGGCAAGACGCACAGCGGCAGCAGCCATCGAAATGGAGTTAGCCCCAATCGCTGTTGTTCCGCGCACCTCTTTGGCTACCGCAAAGGATTTCTGAAAGAGTTGATTAAGATAAGTGCCAAGCGCACCAACCTCGTCCGCATGACGCACCGCGTCTTTCATTTGTCCAAGTATTTGTGTCTCCCCAAGCACCATAGAATCTAAGCCACTCGCCACCCGAAACGCGTGCCTGACGGCTTCTGATTGGGGCAGGGTATAAATATGCGGTTGCAAATCATCTTGAGCAACACCTTGGGTACTTGAGAGCCACTGGATCGAGGCTTCTTTAAGAATATCTACATTGGGGTTTTCATTACAGGCGCAATAAATTTCGGTACGATTACAAGTCGACAAAATAGTCGCCTCAGTAAAGTGCATAGGGGCTTTGCGGCCAATATGCGCCCGAAAATCATGTAAAGCAGAACTTAAAATCTCAGGGCCAAAGGCAACACGTTCCCTTACCTCAATAGGTGCGGTATGGTGATTAATACCTAGGGTCAGTAATTGCATATTCTGAATTATAAAGACTTAGGCTATTTTTGAATGAATTCCCTGAATATTTGCCTCTTTGAGCGCGTAATTGCTGAAGTACCCAATCAAAAAAGATTCGAAGACCACACAATGGGTGATTTTGCTTGCTGTATGAGCCAATCATTCGTTTTTCTAAAATGACCACAGGCCTTTGTATCTCCCAGGTATAAAAAAGGCGTATTGGTTTGGTATGCACCGAGTCCAGAGGGATGTGAAGACGTGAGGACGAGATGCGGGTGATCCTGGCAAATTAAGCCAGCTTTCTTCTGTGCGACCTTGCCCCAAAGTAGCCAAACCATGGCTTGCTTCTTACTGAGCGACTGAATAATGGCATCGGTCAATACTTGCCAACCCCATGCTTGGTGACTTTGTGGGACTCCCATCGCTACTGTCAAGCTCGTATTGAGTAAAAGAACACCTTGCTTTGCCCAGTCTTGCAGATTGCCATGCGCTAGGGTATTAAAGCCATCTAAAAAAAGTGCTTTGCTGATATTACGCAGTGAACTGGGATAAGCTTTGGATGTAATGGGGATCTGTTCAGGTATAGAAAATGCCAAGCCCTGCGCCAGCCCCGGGCTATGGTAGGGGTCTTGCCCAAGCAGTATGACTTTGACAGCGTCTACAGGAGTTTCTGTCAGAGCTTTAAACACATCGGCTTGTTCAGGAAAAATTTGACCTGGATACAGAGTCCTAGCCTCATTTTCTGATTGCGCCAAGTTTGCTAAATGTTGCAGATGGTCATTACTTGATAAAAAATCACCCAGTAACTTTTGGTAATCCAACGGAATACGTTGCAAAAAATCCTTCAAAACGGTATCAACCATCACTTATGTATTGGGTGTGGCTGTTTGTATTTGCCATTTAGAAAATACCCGCTGATCTTTTTTGATGGCACACTCATGCAAAATGTCTTGTCTAAAAACCATCAATTTAAAGGACTGACCAGCAAACCTTTCAAGCAGACTATTTAGATTACTCGGCGTAATACGTTCACGATTAATACTGACCAATAAGTCCCCTGCAGCAATCCCTGCCATTAATGCTCCGCCATCATCCATGACGTGGGTGACTTTGACCCAAGCTTCTTGGTTTGTTGTTCTCATACCAAGACGTTTTAAAACAATCTCACTGAGAGGCAGCGACTGCTCCTCTAAACGATAGTGATTGGATAAGAACAAGGCTTGCAACGGCAAATCTTCAGTGCCGTATATGTAGCGTTTTTCAAACTGATTCCAAGAAGAAGTAAAGCCTGCGCCAATAGCTTCTATAACAATCTCCTTGAAGCCATCTTCTTTAAGGCCGGGAGGTATGTGGTGGATATCGCCATGTTTGTTCCATAAACACCGCATGACATCATCGAGGGATTGCTGATGTTGCGTAAAATCACGAATCATCAAGTCAAGAGCGAGTGCAATGAGAGAACCTTTGGCATAGTAGCTCACTACGGTATTAGGGGAGTTTTCATCCATGACATAATATTTTGTCCACGCATCAAATGAGCTCCCAGCAACAGATTGCTTGAGTCGTCCTGTGGTGGATAAGACTTGCTGTATGTTTTTACTCAAGCGCTCTAAGTAAGCATCCAGACTAGTTACACAACTGCGTAAGAGATGTAAATCATCGTAGTAACTCGTAAAGCCCTCAAATAACCAGAGTAATCGCGTGTGATTGCGAGTTTGTAATTGATAGGGTTGGAATACGGCAGGTTGAATATTTTTAACATTCCACGCATGAAAATATTCATGACTACACAGCCCTAAAAAGTCCTCATAGGATTTTTGTGATATAACAAAATGCTGATAAGGTAAATCTGTACGTTTACATAAAAGAGCGGTGGAGCTTCGATGTTCTAAGCCACCATAACCATGGGCACTGACATTGACATGAAAGAGATAAGACTGAAACGGTGCCAAGTGTGACTTGGGATCAAAAAAAGCAATTTGCGACTCAGTAATTGCTTTGAGGTCTTTGGCTAGCCTAGCGGTGTCAATGATTTCATTAGCGCCTTGAATCGCCATATGATGATCAATACCGAAGGCTTTCCAGGAAGCAATCTGAAAATAGCCAAGGCTGACTGGATGATCGATTAACTCATCATAGTTTTGCACCTGATACGTACCAAAGCCGTGTTTTGTAACACGCTTGACGGGCATCGAAGTCAAGAGTGTCCAAGAGTTCATCCAAGCAGCTTTTTCGATATGAATTAGGCAAGGAAGATCTGTAAAGCCGATTGCTTGTAAACATAAACTACTGTGATTATAAAAACCACGGAGTTGATCCAGATAAGCAGTTCTGACCGAGGAATCAAAAGCATAAATCTTTGTTCTGACCAAAATGGGATTTTTAGTCGTTTGTATTTCCCAAGTATGGCTATCGATCGCCTCCATTTTAAGAGGAGAAGTTAGATGTAATTTTTCGTTAATAGCGTAGGCATGGATTTCTACGATATGACGACTAAAGTCACGAAGCATGTAACTACCCGGAATCCACGCTGGCATCTGCACCTGCTGAACAGAGTGGGGCTGCCAAATAATGACGTCGACCTCAAAGTAATGCCCTAGTGGATCAACTGGACGAATGTAATATTCAATAGGAGTAGCAGCCATTATCTTACGGGGACTTTATGCACTAAAGCGAGTTTTTTCTCAAGATCATCTTTTGACGCCGCGCCAGGAATACGACTTCCATCAGCAAAGAAAATCGCTGGCGTCCCTGTAATGCCTAATTTTTTTCCGAGAGCAATGTTTCTATCTAAGGGATTCGTACAATCCGTTTTTGATGGTACAGGTGTTTGCATGGTCATAAAGGCAACCCAAGTTTTAGAGGGGTCACTCGAGCACCAAATGGCTTTAGATTTTTGTGTCGAATCAGGGGAAAGAATGGGCGTAATAAAAGTATAGACAGTAATGTTTTCCATATTTTGGAAAGTCTTTTCTAAGGTTTTGCAATATCCACAATTGGGATCTGCAAAGACAGCCATTTTGCGCAGGCCATCCCCGCGAACGAGCTTGACGGCATCTTGAAGGGGTAAATCACTAAATTGGATCCGATTGATTTCATCTTCACGGACATCCGTTAAATTAGCCCCAGTTTTTAAATCAGTAATACTTCCCTGAATTAAAAATTTTGCTTGGGCATCTACATAAATAATGGAGGAATTCGCGACCACTTCAAAGATGCCAGGAATTGGACTAGGTGAGATACTTTTAATTTGTATTTTTGAGCCAAACTGTTTTTGTAATTCAGCTTTTATTTTTTCGTTAGACTGCGCCAAAGCATGCTGAGACAGGCCGAGTGTGATGATGCAAAGAATGTGGAGGAAAAATTTCATGCAATATCCTTAATCAAGAACCATCATACTATTTAACCCAATGCTCTTGCAATGAGCTGTCTTTTTAAAAAATCATTTTGATTCACAAAACGCATGCCAATATTTCTTAACCAACGCAGTGGCGGTGTTTGATTCAGAAATAACTCATGTAAACGATGCGTCACTTGTAGTAAAGCATCAATATCACCAGCCCGCATGCGTTCATAGCGCCTCAGTAAAACAGGATCATTGATGCTTCTGAAACTTTCTTTTTCAGCAATGACTTGACTTAAATCAGCGATATCTCTGAGTCCTAGGTTCAGTCCTTGGCCGGCAAGTGGGTGCATGACATGCGCCGCATCACCCACCAAAACAATTTTGGGGTCAAGATCCGGTCCAATGAGATGCTTAGCGCGAAGTTTTCTTAAGGGATAGGACTTTACTGCATTAAGTAGGGTTAATTCACCCAGTTCATGGGTGATCTGTCCATGAGCACATTGAGATATCCGCGCACAAAATGCGTGTGGGTCCTCAACTGCACAGTCTAAGAGAGTTTTGGCATGATCATGATGGGTCGACCAAACCATAGAAAC
The DNA here is from genome assembly GCA_040403635.1 of Polynucleobacter sp. GTDB lineage: Bacteria > Pseudomonadota > Gammaproteobacteria > Burkholderiales > Burkholderiaceae > Polynucleobacter. The sequence continues at coordinate 63,486 of JBBAKF010000001.1, read as the reverse complement.
TCTTTTTCCGGGAAGGGGCAATAATGCGAGCACGTCACCACCTGGTAAAAACCATTGATAGGCTGTTTGTAAGTGGGGTTGTGTACAGGAAAAATTGGCAATGACCGCTGTCTGAGGATAAACTTCCTCTTCAATTTCGAAATTGAATTGCTCACGTGTCGGTGAGTTGGCACCGTCTGCGGCAATGACCAGTTTAGCCCTGAAGTGACCCTCAGAAGTATTAATTAAGGCATGCCCAGGCTCAAGTTGGATATTTTGAACTTCGCACTGAAGTCTAGTTAAAGAGGGGGAAAAGCGTGACACGAGATCAAGTGCATTTTCGATATGTTGTGCTTCAATCATCCATGCAAGTTGCGGTACTGCACCTTCAAAAGCCGAAAAACAAAGACGATCCTTCACATGACCACTATCACCCATAATGCGCATTTCACGAACTGCTTGAAGACGATTTTGATCTAAGGCATCCCAAACTTGAAGCTTTTGGAGAAGCTTCTGTGAGCTTGAAGAAATGGCATAAACCCGACTTTGCCAGATATCTTGATCCGCCTGGCTCTGAATAGGGGTATTTTTAGGCTCTAAAAAAGGCGCCATATGAAGTACCTTTAAGCCTTGCTGGGCAAGGGCAAGAGCCGCAGTTTTACCTGCGATACCGCCCCCTAAAACGATCAAATCTTGTTCACTCATCATATGATGTTATTACAATATAGGTTATGTCATTGAAATGCGGCATCGTCGGCCTGCCTAACGTCGGCAAATCTACACTTTTTAACGCACTTACCAAAGCGGGTATAGCGGCGGAAAATTATCCTTTTTGCACCATTGAGCCGAATGTGGGAGTGGTCGAAGTTCCCGATCCACGACTTGCACAACTTGCTCAAATTGTTAACCCTGAACGTATTGTCTCAGCAATTGTCGAGTTTGTGGATATTGCCGGTTTAGTTGCAGGGGCATCGAAAGGGGAAGGTTTAGGAAATCAGTTCTTAGCCAATATCCGTGAAACAGACGCAATTACCCATGTGGTGCGTTGTTTTGAAGATGACAATGTGATCCATGTGGCGGGTAGGGTCAATCCAATTGATGATATTAGCGTGATTGATACGGAGTTAGCTCTTTCAGATTTGGCGACTGTTGATAAGGCAGTAGCTAAATATACAAAGGCTGCAAAATCTGGAAATGATAAAGAGGCTTCTGCTTTACTTGCAATTCTATTGAAAGTGTCTGCTCACTTAAATGAGGCACTACCTGTCAGGTCACTAGGTCTTTCCAAAGACGATCTTTTGTTATTAAAGCCCTTTTGCTTGATTACAGCTAAACCCGTAATGTATGTCGCCAATGTTATTGAAGGTGGCTTTGAGAACAACCCTCATTTAGATGCGGTAAGAAAGCATGCAGAAAAAGAGGGTGCTCCAGTGGTCGCAGTTTGTGCTGCGATCGAAGCGGAAATTGCTGACTTAGATGATGCAGATAAAGAAGAGTTCCTAAAAGACATGGGGATGAATGAGCCGGGTCTTGACCGAGTGATACGTGCAGGATTTGGGCTTTTAGGATTACAAACCTACTTTACGGCAGGTGTGAAAGAAGTCAGAGCTTGGACGATTCATATTGGAGATACTGGGCCGCAAGCGGCTGGAGTGATTCATACTGACTTTGAAAAAGGTTTTATTCGTGCACAAACAATTGCATTTGAAGATTTTATTCATTTCAAAGGCGAGCAGGGTGCTAAAGAAGCGGGCAAGATGCGCGCTGAGGGTAAAGAGTACATCGTTAAAGATGGCGATGTCCTGAACTTCTTATTCAACGTATAAATTCTGGAATGGATCACATTGATGTCGTGATCGTTGGTGCTGGGGTGGTTGGCCTGGCTATTGCACAGGAAATTGCAAGACATCAGCAATCCGTCTTATTACTAGAAAAACAAAATAGTTTTGGCATGGCTACCAGTTCGCGTAATAGCGAAGTCATCCATGCCGGAATTTACTACCCTAAAGACTCGCTTAAAGCTAAATACTGCGTACAGGGTAACCGTCTTCTATACACCTATGCCAAAGAGCGCGGTATTGCACATAATAACTACGGCAAATTAATTGTGGCATGTAATGCCCAAGAGGAAAGTGTCCTCGATTCGATTTGGGATAGGGCAGTGGAAAATGGGGCTATTGGCCTTGAGCGTATGACACAGGCAAAGACACAAGCCATGGAGCCAGAACTTGCTAGTGTAGGAGCAATATTTTCACCATCGACAGGAATTATCGATAGCCACTCCTATATGCTTTCCCTTTTAGGAGATTTTGAAAATGCGGGTGGTATGGTGAGTTACCGCACAACTCTTTTAGGAGCGCAACAATCTAATCATCCTGGTCGATATATTCTTTCCTTAAAGAGTGAAGAAGATCCTGATCAAGTATTCGAAATCAGTTGTGATGTATTGATTAACTCGGCAGGATTGGGCGCGGTAGATGTGGCACAAAAAATCGAAGGATTATCGAGTGAGCATATCCCGCAGAACTATTTTGTCAAAGGTAACTATTTCTCGCTCACAGGTAAAACACCTTTTCGGCATTTAATTTATCCAGTCCCAGAACAAGCAGGATTGGGCGTGCATCTCACCTTAGATTTAAATGGGCGTGCTAAATTTGGACCCGATGTAGAACACATGAGTGCGCAAGAGGAAAGTGCGATTGATTATGCAGTCGATCCACATCGCGCAATCCTTTTTGAAGAACACATCAGACGTTATTGGCCAGGTCTGCCTGACGGGTCTTTAAGCCCAGATTATTCGGGTGTGCGTCCGAAAATTAAATATGATGGTCAAGTCTTCAATGACTTCAGAATTATTTCCGAGCAAGAACATGGACTTGCTGGGCTAGTCAATCTATTTGGTATGGAATCTCCAGGCCTGACCGCATCGCTGGCGATTGCACAGGCTGTGCGGCAGTTAATAAAATAACTGCGCAAGCGCTTGACCAGGCGAGTCAGCGCGCATAAACGCCTCACCCACCAAAAAGGCATGCACATCATGTTGGCGTAAAAAATCAACATCAGATTGTTGCAAAATACCGCTTTCGGTCACGACGCGTTTATTTGCAGGAATCTGCTTGAGTAAACCAATCGTATTTTGAATTGATACTTCAAAGGTTTTTAGATTTCGGTTATTAATCCCGAGCAAAGGAGACTTGAGCTGCAAAGCACGATCAAGCTCTTCGGCATCATGGACTTCTACCAAAACATCCATCCCTAGTTGCATGGCAACATCTTCAAACTCATGTAACTGTGCGTCTGATAATGCAGCAACAATTAATAAGATAGCGTCAGCCCCCATCACGCGTGCTTCAAAAATTTGATAAGGATCAACCATAAAATCCTTACGAATCACTGGCAGTTCACAGGCACCGCGTGCAGCAATTAAAAAGGCATTAGCGCCTTTGAAATATTCCACATCAGTTAACACAGAAAGACAAGCAGCGCCGTGCTTGGCATAGCTCTGCGCAATTTCTACGGGATCAAACGGGGCACGTAAAATCCCACGACTCGGGCTGGCTTGCTTAATTTCTGCAATGACGCCCGGAAAACCTTGAGTAATTTTATGTTCGATGGCCTGATAAAAGCCGCGTGGCTTTAATAGAGGATCATTAATACTGCTGAGCGCAGCTTGTTCAACATTAGCAAAAGGAGTTTGTGTTTTAGCTAAAGCAACTTCGTGTTGTTTCGTTTGTAAGATTCGGTGTAAAATATCGGACATATTTACTGAGATAAGGATTGGGTAGTTTTAATAAAATCTTCTAATTTCTGTTTCGCACTACCATTGGCGATCGCAGAACGCGCAGTATCAATTCCTGCTTGAATAGAAGAACAAACATCTGCAACATATAAAGCTGCACCAGCATTGAGGCAAACAATATCTAGAGCGGGACCTGGCGTATTGTTTAAAACACCGAGCAACATGGTTTGGGATTGTGCAGGGCTGCTGACCTTAAAAGCTTTCGTGCCTACCATCGCCAAACCAAAATCCTCGGGATGGATTTCATACTCAGTAATTTCACCATTCTTGAGTTCACCCACCAAGGTGGATGCTCCTAATGAAATCTCATCTAGACCATCCTTGCCATAGACAACGAGGGCATGTTTTAGACCCAAGCGCTGCAATACCCGAATTTGGATGCCCACCAAGTCAGGATGAAACACCCCCATGAGCATATGCGGGGCATTAGCCGGATTGGTTAAAGGTCCCAGAATATTAAAGATGGTTCGAATACCTAATTCTTTACGTACAGGGGCAACATTTTTCATGGCGGGATGATGGTTCGGGGCAAACATAAAGCCCATACCCGTTTGCGCAATGCACTGTGCAACTTGCTCGGCTTGTAACTGAATCGCCACACCTAAGGATTCGAGAACGTCCGCACTGCCTGATTTGCTACTCACACCACGATTACCATGCTTGGCAACTTTAGCACCTGCTGCGGCAACTACAAACATAGCCGTTGTCGAAATATTAAAACTATGGGAGCCGTCACCACCTGTACCAACAATATCCACAAAATTAGCTTGATCAGGAATTTGTACTTGATGAGCAAATTCGCGCATCACCATCGCAGCTGCTGTGATTTCGCCAATCGTTTCTTTTTTTGTTCGAAGACCCACTAGCAGAGCGGCAGTTAAGGAACTAGAGAGCTCGCCACGCATGATGGCGCGCATGAGGTCAAGCATTTCGTCATGAAAGATTTCTCGATGTTCAATACAGCGCAATAAAGCTTCTTGTGGACTCATTGCCATAGGTGACCTTTTTATATTTTTATTTTTATGAAATTATGTAAAAGTTCATGACCATATTCAGATAATATCGACTCGGGATGGAACTGAACACCTTCAACGGTTAAAGTTTTATGCCTCACACCCATGATTTCCCCATCAGCAGTAGTCGCAGTCACTTCGAGACAATTGGGTAGGCTCTCTTTTTCGATGGCTAGGGAGTGATACCGTGTGACATCAAAGGTGGTGGGCAGTCCCGCAAAGACACCTTTTTGTGTAGACGAAATTTGGTCGACTTTACCGTGCATCACGCGTTGTGCACGAATGACATGTCCACCAAAGGCTTCACCAATAGCTTGATGACCAAGGCATACTCCAAGAAGTGGAATCTTGCCTGCAAAATACTGAATCGCCGCAATGGAGATGCCTGCCTGTGCTGGGCTGCAAGGACCTGGAGAGATACAGATTTGGGAAGGTTGCAAAGCCTCTATTTCATCTAAAGAAATCTCATCATTACGAAACACTTTGACCTCTGAGCCTAGTTCACCAAAATATTGAACTAAGTTATAGGTAAACGAATCGTAGTTATCAATCATGAGGAGCATGCAGTCCTCCTTGCACGAGTTCAGCTGCAAGAAGCACGGCACGTGCTTTTGCTTCAGTTTCTAAGTACTCTGATTCGGGATTGGAATCTGCAACAATACCAGCACCTGCTTGTGAATGGACCCAGCCATCTTTGACAAGACCGGTACGAATAATAATAGCCACATCCATTTCCCCAGAGAATGATAAGTAACCAGCAGCGCCACCGTAGGGGCCTCTTTTGGTAATTTCCATTTCATCAATAATTTCCATGGCGCGGATTTTCGGGGCACCAGACAAAGTACCTGCCGGAAAGGTGGCTCTTAGAACATCCATATTCGTAACATCCTGGCGTAGTTCACCTTCCACAGAGCTCACAATATGTTGGACATGCGAGTATTTTTCAATAGTCATTTTTTCTGTCACTTTGACGGAACCAATTTTTGCAATCCGACCGATATCATTTCTGGCCAGATCAATGAGCATTACGTGTTCAGCAATTTCTTTGGGGTCCGCCAGTAACTCTTTCGCTAAATCAGCATCGTGTTCCGGGGTTTTTCCACGAGGCCGAGTCCCAGCTAGTGGTCGCACAGTAACCTTACGACTATTAGCAGATCCATCTGCACTGATCATTTTTTCTTGGCGAACTAAAATTTCTGGTGAAGAGCCCACCAATTGATGATCACCAAAATCATAATAATAAAGATAGGGTGATGGATTGAGAGAGCGCAAAGCTCTATATAAAGTTAAAGGCGATTCGGTAAATGCTTGACTAATGCGTTGACCAAAGACAACCTGCATACAATCACCTGCGAGTATGTATTCTTTCGTGCGACGCACTTTTTCAAGGAATTCCTCTTTAGCAAAAAGACGTACGGGTGAAGTTTTTACAGTTGCTAAAGATTTTTCTACTTTGATCGGTTGATCTAAGCTGTTTAAGAGCAGTTGTAGCCGTGCTTGAGCCGTATGAAAAGCATCAGGCTGATCCATATTGGCATAGACAATCAAATACAGCTTGCCTGCTAAATTATCAATAACCGCAAGCTCCTCAGTTAACAATAATTGAATGTCTGGCAAATGTAAGTCATCTTTTGGGGTAGAGTGCGCTAATTTAGGTTCAATATAACGGACCGTATCATAGCCAAAATAACCTGCAAGGCCACCACAAAATCGAGGTAATCCTGGCAAAATAGCCGCCTTAAAACGGGCCTGAAATTGTTCAATAAAATTGAGCGGATTTTGGTGATCAGTCTCAACGACTTGATCATCTGTGACGACTTCATTGATCGGCGAAGCTGGAGTGCCACGAGAGCGCAACAGAGTTTTTGCAGGTAAACCAATGATGGAGTATCTCCCAAAACGCTCACCACCGACCACGGATTCTAATAAAAAGGTATTTTTTGAGCCGAGTGCTTGTGTTAACTTGATGTAAACAGACAGCGGAGTTTCAAGATCGGCAAGTGTCTCTGAAACGAGAGGAATTCTGTTAAAACCTTGCTTTGCAAGGGCGTTAAATTCATCGAGAGTCATTGAACGCTTGCCAGTGCTTGTCTCATTTCGGAGATGATTTTTGCGTAATCGGGTTTACCGAAAATAGCGGAGCCTGCCACAAAAGTATCCGCACCCGCCGCATGAATCGCTCCAATGTTAGTTACATTAATACCACCATCAACTTCAAGTCGAATAGTGCGCCCAGATTTTTGGGCGTAGGCGTCTAAGATTTTTCTTGTATGCACAATTTTGTCGAGGGTTGAAGGGATAAACTGCTGTCCACCAAAGCCTGGGTTCACAGACATTAATAATACGAGATCGATCTTATCGAGCACAAAATCCAGAAAATGCAGTGGGGTCGCCGGGTTAAAAACTAAGCCACTTTGACAACCCACTTCTCTTATTAGACCTAAAGTCCTGTCAATGTGAGTGCTTGCTTCTGGGTGAAAGCTAATTAAATTTGCACCTGCCTTCGCAAAATCGGGGATGATACGATCCACTGGTTCGAGCATTAAGTGTACATCGATACAAGCAGCTTGGCCATCTTTTTGGGCATAGGAGCGGATTGCCTCACACACGAGGGGGCCAATCGTGAGGTTTGGTACAAAGTGGTTATCCATGACATCAAAATGGATCCAATCTGCACCGGCAAGAAGAACGGACTTAACTTCCTCACCCAAGCGTGCAAAGTCTGCTGCCAGAATGGAGGGCGCAATAACAAGCTGTAATTTATTGGTCATATGTGTATTTTAACTTGTCTATGGGGCAATGACTCATTGCATTTCGGAGCTTGTTCAATCAGAATGTGTAGATGACACAATTTTCCGCCCAAATATCAGTCCAAGTTCAGTTTTTAGAAGAGCAGTCCAATGCTGAGCAAGGCCAATTCCATTTCGCATATACATTAAATATCAAAAACGATGGCGGGGTGACTTTTCAGTTAATTGCGAGGGAGTGGGTGATTACAGACTCTGACGGAAACGTACAGAAAATCAAAGGCTTAGGAGTCGTTGGCCAACAACCTTTACTGAAATCTGGACAAGCTTTTGAATATACGAGTTGGGCGACAATACCCACCCCTGTGGGGACAATAAGAGGCACTTATTACTGTATTTCAGAAGATGCACAGATGTTTGAGGTTCGCATTCCGGAATTCTCATTAACGATGCCAAGAATATTGCATTAAAACCACAGGAAACAAAACAAAAGCTTATTTTTTTCTGCCCATCATCGTCCAGACAACAATTAAAACTAAAATGATTAGAGCCACAGCGGCTTCCGCGATTAACAATAACATTGGGTATTCATCTAATAATTCTGACATGAGCGATATCCTTTTTACATGAAAAAAAACATGTTTGTGATTCGATGGGTGAGCTTAATTTTTAGCACAATTTTACTCAGTTCGTGTGCGACAAGCGACAAACCCCCCGAACCCAAAACGATGAGTGATCCCGTTGCGACAGTGCCGAGCAACCAATTTAGACAGTTTCCTGCCGCACATTATCATTTAAGTGGTTGGAAAAACTTACCCGCTTGGGAAAATGATGGCCTAGAACAGGCTTGGCAGTCATGGCAGAGAAGTTGTCAATACTTCAATAAAGCTGCTCAAACACCTTGGCAGGCTATCTGCAAAGAATCTCAACAAGTCAATGGCAGTGATAAAAAAGCGATCAAAGATTTTTATGAAAAAAACTTTCAGGTGTGGGAGATACGTCAAGCACGTGATCAAAACCAGTACCCAAAAGGTAGTCAAGAGGGCTTAATTACTGGGTATTATGAGCCTATTTTGAAAGGCTCTTTGACTAGGCAAGGCGTTTATCAAACACCACTTTACAAAATGCCACCGAGTTGGTATGCGGCGCCCAGTAAAGTGCGCCCAGCGCGCGCTGAGTTGCTGCAATCTGGTGCGTTAAAGGGCGTAGAAATCGCTTGGGTAGAAGATCCTGTTGCCGCGGCTTTTATGCAAATACAAGGCTCAGGAAAAATCTTATTAGACAATAAAAAAATCTTGCGACTGGGATATGCCGGTACCAATAACCAAACCTTTGTCTCTTATGCGCAGTGGTTGATTCAGCAAAAACAAATGACGTATTCACAAGCGAGTATGCAAGCGATATCAAGCTGGGCGAAAAATAATCCTACGCGTGTCAATGAGATGTTAAATGTCAATCCGCGGTTTATCTTTTTTAAAGTATTAGAGAGTACAACTTCTATTCAAGAAGGTCCGATCGGGAGTATTGGGGTGCCGTTAACAGCAGGTCGAAGTATTGCTGTCGATTGGCAATCTATCCCGAGGGGCGCACCAGTCTATATTTCGACGAAGGATCCTCAAACTTCTCAGCCCTTACAGCGATTGGTCTTTGCCCAAGATACAGGCTCTGCTATCGTAGGTGGTGTGCGTGCAGATTACTTTTGGGGGACTGGCGACTTGGCTGGGGATACAGCCGGAAAAATGAAGCAAACAGGCCGTATGTGGGTCATCTTACCAGCGAGTATGTTTCCATGAGAATCGTTTATGTTTGGAGTATTTTGGGTGTTCTAGGCTTGAGTGCTTGTACAACCACTGCACCCACAACGCAGGGTATTGTGCATCAAGAGGATGTCAAAAAATTCTCTCTTGTGCCACCTCCTGAGGAATATATACCAATTAAAAGTAACCAAAATTTACCAGGATGGTTTCCGTGGACATTAACGCCTAACAAAAATAAAACGAACTATAGCCTAAAAAAATATCAAGGTAAAACGGTGATTCATGCGGATGCGGATTCTAGTGCTTCGGGTCTGATGGTGCCCCTCAAGCCAAGAACGGTAGAAGGGAAGGAGTTGATTTGGGAGTGGAAGGCTCTAGGTCATATTGAAAAAGCCGATAACTCACAGGGGCCTACAGATGATGCACCTCTAAGGCTGATGTTGGCCTTTGATGGGGATAAATCCAAAGTATCCTTAAAAGATCAAATGGCCTTTGAACTGGCACACTTAATTAGTGGTCAAGAAATGCCGTATGCAACACTGATGTATATTTGGTCAAGTCAAAAACAAGAGATGCCGATTATTACGAACAAATATACCTCGCGCTTAAAAATGATTGTTGTGGACTCTGGAGAAGAGCATATTGGACAATGGCGCAGGCATCAAAGAAATATTGAAAAAGACTATCGAGAAGCATTTCAAGAAGCTCCTGGCAAATTAATTGCTGTGGGCATTTTGACTGATACAGACAATACGAAAAGCTTAGTCAAAGCAATTTACGGCGATATTGAAATTAAACGTAAATAATTTAAGCTAAAAACGCGCGTGTTAAATGCACCCAATAGCTTGCACCAATGGGCAATAGACGATCATTGAAGTCATAACTCGGATTATGTAGATGACATGGGCCCATACCATGACCTAAAGCGCGGTGATCTCCATCGCCATTACCAATAAAAACATAGCAGCCTGGGACTTTTTCTAACATAAATGCAAAATCTTCTGCACCCATCGTGGGTTCAGTAGAAGCAACAAATTGGTCATGACCAAAATTATCTTGAATCACTTTTTGCGCAAATGCTGTCTCTTGAGGGTGATTGATAAGAGGTGGGTAATTACGCTCAAATTCGATATCCACAGAACAGTTAAATGCTTGCCCTTCACCCTGCGCAATTTCTCGTAATCTTTGTTCGATTAAATCGAGTACTGGGATCGTAAAGGTGCGAATCGTTCCACTTAACCAAGCATCGTCTGGTATGACATTACTTGCAAAACCTGCATGGATTTGAGTAATCGATAAAACAGCTGTATCTACAGGTTTTTTATTCCGCGTAATAATACTTTGTAGTGCAGTGGCTAATTGTGCAATGGCAAATACTGGATCAGCGCCATTATGCGGTAATGCAGCGTGGGCACCTTTACCTTTCATCGTGATTCTGAATTCATTACTAGAGGCCATCATAGGCCCTGGAATAACTCCAAAACTACCCTCAGTCATGCCAGGCCAATTATGCATACCAAAGACAGCATCACAGGGAAACAGAGTAAATAAACCATCTGCCATCATTTCTCGCGCACCACCACCGCCTTCTTCTGCAGGTTGGAAGATAAAATGAATCTTGCCTTTAAATTCTTGATGCTGCGAAAAGAAATGTGCAGCACTTAATAGCATTGCCGTATGGCCATCATGACCACATGCATGCATTGTTCCAGGGTGTTGTGAGGCATGGGCAAAGGTATTATGTTCCTGCAATGGCAGGGCGTCGATATCAGCACGCAGACCAATTGACTTCCCATTACCCAGGCTTCCCTCAATCGTGCCAACAACTCCGGTCTTACCCAGGCCAATATGCGTTTGTATACCCCAAGATTGTAGTTTTTGGGCAATCAGCTCAGAAGTTCTAAATTCAGTAAATTTTAATTCCGGATGTGCATGAATATCTCTGCGAATACCTTGTATCAATTCAAGTTGATCAATAAATTCCGGAAAAATTTTCATCATAAGCAAATAAGTTTGAATGACTCATCTTATCTCAAATTAGATTAAAGCAGAAGTTAATTGATGCATGTCATTCATATGAATATTCATATAGGAAGACGCTATTGATTTTACAAGCTTAATGCAAGATATAAAGAGAATAATTTAAAAACGATGTACGACCCCAACTGTCACAGAGCTGATAGTTTTGAGCATTTTTCCTGAGTCGGAGCCATTAGCATGATTTAAAAATGCATACAGATGGGTTTGTTTTGACAGATGATAATTACTACCGATTACAAACTTGTTACCAAACAAAGTGTTCCCCTGATTTAAATGCGTTTTTTGACGATACGCTGCTACAAAATAATCATGGTGTGCCCCTACTTGATATTTAAAACCAAGCCCTACATTCTGTAATGTTGCAATAGATCCCAGGCGATGTGATGGATATCTTGTGGGCAGGGGATTAGCTAAGCTTGAGTGTGAGAAACCTAATTTCAGATTAGCCTTACCAACTTGATGAGAAACGCCTGTATTAACAATCTGTGATGCGCCGATCCGGTGTGTCATACGTTGATTGTTTGAGGAAGAATATGAGCTAGCGACAAGAGTGTCACCCATCCTATAGCTAAGGCCTAAGGCAAGGTTCGGTTCAGTTTTATACCCTACATGACCAAACTTATAACTCGTAATGAGATTAAAGTTTTGTGTACGAAAAGAATATTTTAGAGCCTGATCAATCCATTTATTTCCATACCGGCCATTGAACGTACCACTGAAATCATCATTCACATATTTTTGACGAATCAGACCACTAGGGTCAATTAAACGAGCAATATCAAATGCGACAGATGACTGAAGACCAAGAGTGATTTGACCTAGTTGGCGATTTTCATAACCAATTAAATTACGGCGCCTAAACACAGAAGATGGTGCAGAAGAGTAAGTTTCGCCTTCTAAATTAAAAAATACAAAATGAGAAGGGCTAATTTTTTCTCTTCCTTTTAAGCCAAAGCGGGAACCCATTTTATTTCCTTGCTGGATTTGAATATCTTCTCGCGCAAAAGAGGATTGATGTAGATTGAGCCGAATACCTTGATCGACTAAGCCGTAAAGTTGAATAGATTGCGCACTGCATAGATTAGAAACACCTATTCCAAGACAGCACCAGAGTAATTGTTTAAGCATCTTGATTCCTATTGATTAAAAAATTGATGACATGAATGAACTTTTGATTCGCAGCAATACAGTAACAAAAATGAAATACGCCTAAGGTGTAGAAGTCTTTAAAGAAATAAGTTAATTAAGCATGCAGTTAGGGCATTATTTTTTTATCTACCAAGGATGCTGTTTATACTGAAATGCCTAGAACAATTAAATTAACAAATCATATCCACATGAAAAAAACCAAATCATCACGACCTACCATCGGCATTATTGGATTAGGGATTATGGGCGGTATTATGGCGCAGACCTTGATACAAAATCAGTATCAAGTGGTTGGATTTGACATTGATCAGACTGCATGTAAAAAATTAAAAAAGGTTGGTGGTACAGCTTTGAAATCGGTTTCTGAAGTTATTTTAGAGGCAGATGTTGTGATTACATCCCTAGCAACAAGTCAAGCTTTGCGCGATGTCTTTGCGCAAATGAAGTCGACACTCATAGAGCATCCCAAGAAGTTAATCGTCATGGAAACAAGTACTTTGGCGATGATTGATAAAGAATATATTGCCACTGAGTTAAATTTTCCTGGAGTTTATCTACTCGATTGTCCGATTAGTGGTACTGCCGCTCGGATGAAAGATCGTGCATGGACTATTTTTGTCAGTGGCCAGGAAAAAACATGCAAGAAAATGACGCCAATATTGAAATGTCTATCTGACAACTCCCCTTATGTTGGCGCCTTTGGTAACGGCTTAAAAATGAAAATGATCGCAAATCATTTAGTGGCTATTTATAACGTGGCGTGCGCTGAGTCTACTATTTTTGCCAAAAAAATTGGCCTAGATCCACAAGAGGTATTGAATATTTTTGGACCCAGCCCTGTCATTGGAACTGGGGTCATGCGCTTACGCATGCCATTTATGATTGATCGCCAATATACTCCACCGACCATGAAAGTAGAGGTCTGGCAAAAGGATATGCAAGTAATCGGTGATTTAGCAAAATCTGTTGGCTGTCCGCTACCGATATTCAATGCAACAGCGCCGATTTACACTGCGGCTATGGCGCAGGGCTTAGCCAAATCTGATACTGCATCGACGGCGGAAGTGATTGGACAAATGGCTGGTCTTTATCAAAAAATAAAGCAATAAAACAAAAAATGGTGCTTTCACATAAAATCTAAAGGTCTTAGATTCAAGCTTACTGAACTGGAAAATGTGTGCAAACCGATCATTTGATTATTGAAATAGATAAAGCGATTCGTACTTTACATGGGGTGGTGTCGCAACGCAGAGCAACACCCATGCCCGAAGATGTTTCCCCGAATAGTTTGACGGATGCGCAAAGACAACATGCAGCTGGTCTGATGCGGGTTAATCATGTCGGTGAAGTTTGTGCGCAGGCTCTGTATCAAGCTCAGCGGATCACGAGTACTTCACCGGAAATCAAAAAACAATTAGCGCAAGCAGCCATGGAAGAAGAAGACCATTTAGCTTGGTGTGCGCAGCGCCTAGAGGAGTTGGGCTCTAGGCCAAGCCTATTAAATCCAATATGGTACGGCGGCTCTTTTGCCTTGGGTATTCTTGCAGGTTTAGCTGGAGATGCTTGGAGTTTAGGCTTTGTTGTTGAAACAGAAAAGCAAGTAGAAAAACATCTAGACTCCCATTTGCAAACTTTACCCGAAAATGACTTGGCATCTAGGGCAATTGTTGATCAAATGCGTCGTGAAGAAATTGAGCATGGCAACATGGCGATGGACGCTGGCGCTCGAGAGCTTCCTGAATTTGCAAAAAAGATCATGCAAGTGACCTCGCAAGTAATGACAAAAACAGCGTACCGAGTCTAGTTTTCAAAATCTTTCATTTGAAATAGGGTATTTCCTAGCAAATTTAAATAACTTGTTTAAGTATCGACTGTAAATCTATGTTTTATAATAATTATTTAATTTGGTAACATTAATTAATTAATCTAAGTTCTTGTAAATACAAGAAAAATGATATTTATTTCCCCCAAAAACTATTGACCATCCTCTCCATGTGCTTTAAAGTGGGAGGAAGTGTGAAAAAGTGGGGAAAAATGCATGTTTCAAGGTGCTTCGGCGATCAATTTGGATGTCAAAGGGCGGATGTCAATTCCTGCTCGGCACCGTGACGCCCTTCAAAAAGAAGGCCTTGGTAAGGTTACCTTAACTAAACACCCCGAAGGATGTTTACTTTTATTCCCCCAAACTGAGTGGGAAGACTTCCGGGAGCGCATTGCAAAATTGCCTTTGGAGGCAAATTGGTGGCGCCGTATTTTTCTCGGCAACGCATCGGAATTAGACATGGATGGATCAGGGCGTATCTTGATTAGTCCGGAGTTAAGAGCCGCGTCTGGTATAGATAGAGAGGTCATTTTGCTCGGTATGGGTAGTCATCTTGAGGTTTGGGATGCCAAGACATACACGCACAAAGAGCAAATAGCGATTTCTCAGGGAATGCCAGAAGCTTTACGACAATTTACTTTCTGATGTTGGGGACCCATGACCTTCAGTCATCGACCGGTGTTACTGGACGAGGCAGTCTCCGCCTTATTGGGAGATGTACCGAAAAATCAAGCTTTGTATCTCGACGGCACGTTTGGTCGAGGGGGGCATTCCAGTTTAATTTTAGAAAGAATGGCACCGAACAGCTCTTTGATAGCGTGCGACAAAGATCCACAAGCGATCGTGCATGGACAAGCGATTATGGACAAGCGCTTTCAAATTGTGCATACATCCTTTTCAAATATGGCAGCGCACATTCCGGCAAACAGCTTAGACGGTATTTTGCTCGATTTGGGGATCAGCTCTCCGCAGATCGACCAGGCAGAGCGTGGTTTTTCTTTTCGAATGGATGGTCCACTCGATATGCGCATGAACTTTCAAGAGGGGCAAAGTGCACAAGAGTGGTTGGCAACGGCGGATGAAAAAAACATTGCAAAGGTAATTAAAGACTATGGGGAAGAACGGTTTGCTGTATCGATTGCAAAGGCGATTATTGCTAGCAGGGAGCAAGGTATCGCCCTTAGGACCACAAGACAGCTCGCGACGCTCGTGGCTAGTGTCGTCCGCACGCGTGAGTACGATCAAGACCCGGCCACACGCACCTTTCAAGCTATACGGATTTACATCAACCAAGAGCTCCGCGATTTGGAGGAAGGCTTAAAGATGTCATTAAATTTGTTAAAAACTGGAGGGCGCTTGGTGGTGATTAGTTTTCACTCACTAGAGGACCGTTTAGTTAAACAATTTATACAACAAAACAGTAAGACAGATGTACCTCGTGGTATTGCGCTCAGAGAGTCAGAAATCCCCAAGTCACCTTTAAAAATTCTGGGAAGATTTAAGCCAAGCGCTATTGAAGTACAGCATAATCCGCGAGCAAGATCAGCGGTGATGCGGGTCGCAGAAAAAGTGGGGATGGTATGAACCGTGCCGTAGTCATACTCATATTAGCTTTAATGACCTGTTCACTCATGTTGGTTTACTCACAGCAAAGATCACGGATGTTGTATGCGGAAAAAAACCGTTTAGAAAATAGACAGAATCGGCTGAATCAGGAGTGGAGCCGGCTTGAGTATGAACAAAGAGAGTTATCTAAATCATCCAGAATTGTCAGCATAGCAACTAAGCAATTGCATATGAAAGAACCTAAGCAAGATAAGACGATTTACGTGAAGGAAAAAACTCAGTGAAATCGCATCAGCCGAGCTCATCAAACACATTAGTACTACGATTGCCTATGTGGCGTTCACGCGTCGTTTTGTTTTTAATGTTTATGGGCTTTTGTGCATTGTTAGGGCGCGCATTCTGGATACAAGGCCCCGGAAATGATTTTTATGCAGAAAAGGGAAAGCGTGTTAACCGTGTTATTGCATTACCATCTGTTCGCGGAAAAATACTAGACAGAAATGGGGAAATTTTAGCAACTAGTTTAGAGGCTAAAACAATCATCGCTTATCCAGAAGTTATTCCAGACGATTTATCAGCTACTAAAATTACTGCCTTGGCAAAATTATTAAAAATGAGTGAGTCTGAGCTTAAGAAAAAGTTAATCGATACTAAAAACCAGCTTTATCTCAGGCGCCAAGTAGAGCCCAACATTGCGTCAAAAATCAAAGAGTTAAGTATTCCAGGAATTGTGATCACAAGTGAGTATCGCCGCTATTATCCTGAGGGTGAAGCTATGTCGCATATTGTCGGATTTACGGATATTCAGGATAAAGGTCAGGACGGCATGGAGTTATCCAATGACGAGTCTTTATCGGGTAAAGACGGACAAAAGCACGTTGTGATCGATCGTCTTGGTCGCGTGGTGGATGACTTAGGTGATTATCAACCACCACGTCATGGCAAGGACTTAAAACTTTCAGTCGATAGTAAAATCCAATCGATTTCCTACGACGCTGTCAAAAAAGCAGTGATTGATAATCGTGCCAAAGCAGGGTCCGCCATCGTAATAGATTCGTATACGGGAGAAGTGCTAGCGATGGCAAATTACCCCTCATATGATCCTAATAATCGCAGTAGTATGACTGGGGATCAATTACGTAATCGTGTGTTAACGGACACCTTTGAGCCAGGCTCAACGATGAAGCCGTTAACAGTTGCTTTATCGTTAGAAAAAGGTTTAATCAAGCCGACAACGCAGATGCAAATTGGTCATTTGCAAATTGGTAAGAAAGTCATTACTGATACGCACCCTTATTCGTCTTTAAATATCTCGCAAATCATTCAAAAGTCCAGCAATATTGGCACATCAAGAATCGCTCTGCAGATGGAGCCTGAAGATATGTGGACGATGTTCCAGTCTGTTGGTTTTGGTCAGGTGCCTAAAGTGGGTTTTAAAGGCGCTGTGGCGGGTATTGTCCGCCCATATGAAAAATGGGGCAAATTAGATCAAGCGACGATGTCCTTTGGATATGGAATTTCAACATCACTTTTTCAGTTGGGTCGGTCTTATACAGTATTTGCTAGAGATGGAGAATTAGTACCTCTTTCCATGTTTAAAGTAGACAAACCACCAGTAGGAACACGTGTTTTTTCTCCGAAAACGGCGATAGACATGCGTTACATGATGGAGCTAGTCACTCTTGAAGGTGGCACAGCAATTAAAGCTCAGGTCCCTGGGTACAGAGTTGGGGGTAAAACTGGAACGGCCCATAAGTCTATGGGTAAGAGTGGTTATGCAAGTAATAAATATCATGCATTCTTTGTAGGAATTGCCCCAATTAGTAATCCTCGTATCGTAGTAGCCGTCATGGTTGATGAGCCCACGGCGGGATCACATTATGGCGGTGATGTTGCAGCGCCAGTGTTTTCGACAATCACTGGCAGTGCATTACGTAGCCTAGGGGTTGCTCCTGACGCCACGTTAAAAGAGCTTGTCCAAAATGTAGATACTTCTCTCACCCAGAAAGTGGCTTTGAGGAGATGATGGCAACAAAAACATCTATCAAATGGCAAGATATACAACACTTAATGATGAGTGAGGTAGAGCGGACTGCACATTTGACATCAGATACTAGACTTCTTAATCCAGGAGATGTTTTTTTAGCTTATCCGGTAGGTAGTGGAGCGGGTCTGAGTGATAACAGGGTACATATCCCTAAAGCACTTGAATTAGGTGTCAGCTTGGTGTTATATCAAAGTGATAATTGGCCGGAAAATGACCATGTACAAGCAAGAGCTTCATTAGGAGATGCCAGGTGTTATGCAGTGCCTCATCTTGCAAATATGGCAAGTGAGATTGCAAGCTGGTGGTATGACTTTCCTTCCCATGAGATGAATATCACGGGAGTAACTGGAACCAATGGTAAGACGACGGTCACACATTGGTTAGCTCAAGCATATGCAAAGAATAAAAATACGGCAGTCTTTGGTACTTTGGGTTTTGGTGGACTTGGAAAACTCAAGACTACGGGATTTACTACACCAGATGCTTCTCGAGTACAGCGTGTCTTAGCCGAGTTAAAGTCAGAATCTATCGAGTATGTTGCCATGGAGGTTTCATCGCATGCATTAGAGCAGGGGCGTGTGAGTGATGTGCAGTTTAAAACAGCGATTTTTACTAACTTATCGCAGGACCATCTGGACTACCATGGCAATATGCATGAGTATGCTCGAGCTAAATTTGAGTTATTCCGTTTCTCAAGTCTTAAACATATGGTCATCAATATTGATGACCATGTTGGTCGACAATGGATTGAACAATTGGTTCAAGAAACAAAAGCAAGCTTTTGGGCATATGGTTCGACAGAGTCATTCGCAAAGCTGGCTTGTCAAAGTCTCGTTAAGTCTGTACTCATAGAGCATTACGAAACCACCAAAAGTGGGGTCAAAATAAATTGTCTCGTTAATGGGCAAGCTTGTGCAATGCAATTAGATGTGATTGGTCGATTCAATGTTGACAATACTATGGCGGTACTGGCATGTCTTTTAGCAGACGAAGTCCCCTTAGAGAAAGCAGTGACATTAGTTAAGCAATTGAAGTCTGTACCAGGTCGTATGGAGATGGTTAACCTGAATGATCTGAGCCATCCTTTGATGGTTGTCGATTTTGCGCACACTCCAGATGCTTTAGAAAAAGTATTAGATGCTCTAAAACCAGTTGCTAAAGCAAGAGGTGGTCAATTAATTTGTGTCTTTGGTTGTGGCGGTAATCGTGATGTAGGAAAACGACCCATCATGGGTAAGATAGCGGCGATGATGGCAGATAGGGTTATTTTGACTAGCGATAATCCACGCACTGAAAATCCAGAAGATATTTTGCAGCAAATTATGCAAGGTGCAGACATCACAACTCAAGATAAGGTCTCAATCGTAGTTGATCGGGCATTTGCGATTTTGACGTCTGTAAAAAAATCATTACCTAATGACACAGTACTTGTAGCTGGAAAAGGGCACGAAAATTATCAGGATATTGGCGGTAAAAAATTTGAGTTTTCGGACCAAGAGCATATTCGCCTAGCGATTCGGGGGGGCATGTGAAGCACCTTGTATTGACCCTAGAAAAAATGCACGAGATGCTCCCTGGATCACGACTTCTTAACGTGCGTTCAGATCATCTTCAGACTCCAGTATCTTGCATCTCTACAGATAGTAGAAAAATCAAAGCAGGGGATTTTTTTATTGCTATTGATGGTGAAAAATTTGATGGCAATCAATATATTCAAGAAGTAAGTAATAAGGGCGCATTTGCTGCTCTTGTGAGTAAAGAGCATTGTGTTCCGCCCAGTTACCCCGCTTTGCTTGTTGAAGATACCTTGATAGCCATACAAACTATGGCGACTGCTTGGAGGCAGGTCATTAATCCGCAGCTGATATTAGTGACGGGTAGTAATGGCAAAACAACTGTTAAAGAAATGATTGCCAGCATCTTGCGTGAGGCTTTAGGACAAGACAATGTTTTAGCAACGCCTGGAAATCTGAATAATGAAATCGGATTACCGCTCACTCTTTTAAGTTTACGATCAGAGCATCAAGTGGCAGTCATAGAGTTGGGGATGAACCATCCTGGAGAAACCCGGTTTTTAGCCAAGATTGCGCAACCAAATATTGTATTAATTAATAATGCACAGCGAGAGCATCAAGAATTCATGCATACAGTAGAAGCTGTAGCAATAGAACATGCTGATGCGATTGGTCAATTACGAAGTGGTGGCGTGGCAGTATTTCCAGGAGATTCTCAATACACACAGCTTTGGCAAGAGGCCAGTGATGAGAATACGTTTATAGATTTTGCATTACGGAGTACAGGCAATTTAGAAAGTGGAAAAGTATTCGGTAGTTGGAAACATTCAAGCATATTGAAGATACAGTTACTTGGGGCAGAAATAGAAGTCCAGTTAGCAACATTAGGTGATCACAATGCAAAAAATGCCATTGCAGCAGCTAGTGTTGCCCAAGCTTTAAAGATCAATTCAGAATTCATACGACTTGGTCTAGAAAAATTCACGCCAGTCGCAGGCCGGATGCAAAGTCATAACTTGCCGTTATTTGGTGCCTTAGGCCAGTTGGTGGATGATACGTATAACGCTAATCCAGACTCTGTGCTTGCGGCGATAGATGTCTTAGCGCAATTGCCGGGAACACGTTGGTTAATATTAGGCGACATGGGAGAGGTCGGAGACCGAGGGCAGGAATTCCATACAGAAATAGGTCGATACGCTAAAAATAAGGGGATCGAATATATTTATGCCACAGGTAATCTAACAGTTCATACAGTGACGGGATTCCAGGAACATCAAACCGATCAAAGTCAGTTAAAGGGCATCCATTTTCAGGAGCCAAAGGCATTGCTTAAGCAGCTCAAAGAGGACTTAGAGGCGTCTAAAAATCGGTCCTCAACCGAGCGTGTAGCAGTGTTGGTAAAAGGATCTAGATTTACCAAAATGGAAAGAATTGTTAATTGCTTATTAAAAGAGGAGAGCTTATGTTTTTAGCTCTAGCTCAGTGGTTACAAAGTGATTTTGGATTTTTCAGAGTCTTTAATTACATTACCTTTCGGGCGGTGATGGCGACATTAACTGCTCTGGGCATAGGCTTAGTCTTTGGACCTTGGGTAATCCGTCGGTTAACAGCATTAAAGGTGGGGCAGGCAGTCAGAACAGATGGACCAAAAACACATCTTATTAAAAGTGGAACACCTACGATGGGTGGAGTACTGATATTGATAGGGATAGCGATTTCGACACTCTTATGGAGCGACTTAAGTAATCGATTTATATGGGCTGTGTTATGGGTCACATTAGGTTTTGGGTTTGTTGGTTGGGTCGATGATTACCGAAAAGTTGTTTACAAAAATCCGAAGGGGATGAGTTCTAAAGAAAAATATTTTTGGCAATCATTGATTGGGATATTTGCTGCGATATATCTTGTATTTGCCATCACGGATCACAATAATTTAGGGATTTTACGTAATATCGTGCAGTGGAAAAATGATGGTTTTAATTTCCATTTAGAAGAAAATTTGAATTTAGTTGTGCCCTTCTTTAAAACAATCAACTATCCATTGGGTGGGATTGGATTCATCATCCTTACCTATTTAGTTATTGTAGGAAGTAGTAATGCAGTCAACTTGACCGATGGTCTAGACGGACTTGTGATTATGCCTGTAATCCTCGTGGGTTCAGCGCTAGGTGTTTTTGCTTATGTGACAGGCAATGCAATCTATGCAAAGTATTTGATATTTCCTTTTATCCCAGGGACTGGCGAGTTACTCATATTTTGTGGCGCAATCGGTGGAGCTGGTTTAGCCTTTTTATGGTTCAACACGCATCCTGCGCAAGTCTTTATGGGTGATGTTGGAGCGCTGGCATTGGGTGGCGCTCTGGGCACGGTCGCTGTAATTGTTCGGCAAGAAATCGTACTGTTTATTATGGGTGGAATTTTTGTTGTAGAAACCTTATCGGTCATGATTCAGGTGGCATGGTTTAAATACACTAAGCGCAAATATGGTGAAGGAAGACGTATTTTTAGAATGGCACCGTTACACCACCACTTTGAGCTTGGGGGATGGAAAGAAACTCAAGTAGTTGTTCGCTTTTGGATTATCACTATTATTTTGGTACTCGTTGGATTATCGAGTCTGAAGCTAAGATGAAGATCACGATTAAACCTACTCATCTAATTCCTGGCGCTCTGACGGGTGACGGGCAAGGGCCCTTACGTTTTTTAGTGATGGGCCTCGGGGAGTCAGGTCAAGCGATGGCTAAGTGGGCGCATGCACAGGGTGCAACAGTATCTATGCATGACACAAGAGAGCAAAGTCAGATCTCAGAAAAAATCCATCAGGAACTCAAAGAATTAGAAGATTTTGACATTCGGATCAGTTACGGAAAAAATACAGCAGTGTTTGATCTAAGTCAGATTGATGTGATTGCAATGAGTCCAGGAATATCACCTTTAGATCAATGGATGGCTAGTTTCCTGCAGCAAGCACAAGAGGCCGGGATTGCAATTTGGGGTGAGTTAGATTTTTTTACAAAAGCATTACACGCATTAAAAGAGCAGTGTAATTATCAAACGAAAGTTGTTGCGATCACAGGCACGAATGGTAAAACGACGACTACGGCATTGTGTGGAGTTATTTTTGCTAAAACAGGCAAGATAGTTGCTGTTGCTGGAAATATCAGCCCATCACTATTAGATAAATTAAGCCAATGTATCTCTGATGGAGAGTTGCCAGATATTTGGGTATTGGAACTCTCGAGCTATCAATTGTTTTATAGCCATGACTTTAATCCTGATGCGGCAACGGTATTAAATATGAGCGAAGATCATTTAGATTGGCATGGTGATATGGATCACTATTGTGCGGCAAAGAAAAAAATATTTGGTATAGGCACGATACCTGTATTAAACCGAGATGATGCCAAGGTGATGTCAATGGTCTCACTAGAAAAAAGAGACCATTTGCGCACTATGACTTTTGGTATTGATGTCCCTCAAGAGCCAGATCAATTTGGCATTGCAGGTGATATGAATGGTGGTATCGATTGGCTCGCATGGATAATGCCTGATGAGGGTGTGGGACAAAAGAAGCGTCGCCGTTCTAAAGACCAATCTGATGAATATGATCAGCCAGTTCAAATTAAGCGCTTGATACCAGCGGAGGCTTTACTGATTAAAGGGCGACATAATGCTATTAATACTCTGGCAGCATTGGCTTTAGGCCAAGCTATTGAATTAAGTATGGCAACTTTATTACATGGTTTACGGGATTATCGTGGCGAGCCACACCGAGTCACGAGTATTGCAGTCATCAATGATGTGGAATACATCGATGATAGTAAAGGGACAAATGTCGGCGCAACATCGGCAGCACTCATAGGTTTAGGCTCTTCTTCCAAAGTAAGGAAAATTATCCTCATTGCTGGCGGTGAAGGCAAAGGACAAGACTTTTCACCCTTAAGTGACCCTATACATCGCTTCGTCAAGCATGTCTATCTGATTGGCAAAGACGCACAACGCATTGCAGATATCTTGAACCCAGAATTAGTACCCATCACAATCGTTTTAAAACTTGAAGATGCAGTTGATTTAGCTGCAAAACAAGGCTGTATAGGGGATCAGGTTTTGCTCTCACCAGCCTGTGCAAGTTTTGATATGTTTAATGATTATGTTCATCGTGCTGAAGTTTTCGCACAGGCTGTTGAAGATTTAGCACATCATACGCAAAGTGTAGGAGTGGATATATGAAAAATTTTATTTCACAAGGAATAGGTGGTTTTACGAGAATTTGGTCGAGATCGCGCAATGATATTGGTGGTGGTATACGAGATGGATTTAATGGCTTTCGATCAGAGCTTAAAGATGCGACGAAAGCAAAAAAGTATTCAAGATCAGGCATGACTCAGTGGGATCAGCCTTTATTGTGGTGTACAACATTATTGGTATTGATTGGAATTGTGATGGTGTATTCGTCATCGATTAGCCTTGCCAACGGTAGTGGAAGTGTTGGTAATCAAACGAGTATTAGTTATTTAATCAGGCATGTGATTTCAATCTGTATTGCTTTTTGTGTAGGCTTGATTGCGTACCAAATTCCGCTCAAGGTATGGGATCGTATAACGCCCCTTATATTTGTGATCACGATTATTTTATTAATTTTAGTATTGATTCCAGGGATAGGTCATGCCGTCAAAGGTTCAAGACGCTGGATTCCATTAGGGCCTATGAATTTTCAGCCCTCAGAGCTCATGAAATTTGCTTGTGTATTACTTGTTGCACATTACACGGTACGTAGGCAAGAATTTTTACACTCCTTTGTAAAGGGCTTTTTGCCGATGGGGTTTATTGTGGGCATGGTTGGAGCATTACTGCTCTGGGAGCCTGACATGGGTGCATTTTTGGTGGTTGCAGGTGTGGCGATGGGCATTTTATTTTTAGGTGGTATTAGTGCAAAATTATTTAGTTATTTAATTTTTATTAGTATTGTGGCATTTACTACAATTGTGGCACTCTCACCCTTTAGAGCGAAACGGATCATAGCTTTCTTGGATCCTTGGGATCCAGAGCAAGCACAGGGTAAAGCTTATCAACTAACACATTCACTGATGGCATTTGGGCGTGGGGAATGGTTTGGTGTGGGCTTAGGAGGAAGTGTAGAAAAATTACATTATTTACCAGAGGCGCATACAGACTTTATTCTGGCGGTCATCGGTGAAGAGTTGGGCTTTATAGGTGTATTGATTGTGATCTTAGCTTTTTACTATATTGTGAGACGCGCTTTCATGATCGGTCGGACATGCTTACAACTCGATCGTAGTTATGCAGGATTAGTGGCTAAAGGAATCGGCATTTGGATTGGGTGGCAAACCTTTATCAATATGGGAGTCAATTTAGGTTTATTACCCACCAAAGGACTGACCTTACCTCTTGTGAGTTATGGTGGCTCAGCCCTATTACTCAATTTCATAGCAATTGCCGTGTTACTCAAGATTGATGCAGAAAATCGCGTTCTCATGCGAGGTGGGAAATTATGACCATCCAAAGTGCTTCTTCAAAATCAATATTGATTATGGCTGGTGGTACGGGGGGACATATATTTCCTGGACTCGCCGTGGCGCAGTATTTGCGTTTAGAAGGCTGGCGTGTGCATTGGTTGGGTAATCCCAAAGGCATGGAATTTGACATTATTAAGCGTGCGGGGATTGCCTTTGAGGGAGTTGATTTTGGTGGGGTAAGGGGCAAGGGCTTGATGACTAAACTAACCCTACCATGGAATTTACTAAAAGCATCTATAAAAAGTTTACAAATCATGCGTCAAGTAAAGCCCAATGTATTACTGGGCATGGGTGGTTATATTACATTTCCAGCAGGCTTAGTTGCATCCATGATGGGCTATCCACTCGTCTTGCATGAACAAAACTCGATTGCAGGTTTAGCAAATAAAATCCTCTCAAAACTAGCTTCGAAAAGTTTGTGTGCTTTTCCGCAAGCATTAAAAAATGCTGAATGGGTGGGTAATCCTTTAAGAGATAGCTTATTAACCATACCGGCGCCAAGCCAGAGATATCTCGAACGAACTGGTCCTTTAAGAATATTGGTTGTTGGAGGTAGTTTAGGAGCGCAAGCACTCAATGAAATTGTTCCAAAGGCAATAGGCTTAATCGCTGAGTCTGAGCGCCCGATCATTACCCATCAGTCAGGACAAAAACATTTACATAGCCTACAGGTGAATTATGAACAGGCAGGCGTAAAGGCTAATGTGCTTGCATTTATAGAAGATATGGCAAAAGCCTACAGTGAGGCTGATCTTGTGATTTGCCGCTCGGGTGCAATGACGGTCGCAGAAATCGCTGCTTGTGGAGTGGCTTCCTATCTCGTACCTTTCCCCTATGCGGTAGATGATCATCAGACATCGAATGCTCAATTTTTATCCCGCGCGGGTGCAGCAGTTTTAATGCCACAAGCTGAGTTAACTGCGCAAAAATTAGCGCAATACTTACAGTCGACGCGTAGAGAGCAGCTAGTGGAGATGGCAAATCAAGCATTAACGCTCGCTAAGCCTTTGGCAACTGCAAGGGTGAGTGAAGTCTGTAAAGAAGTAAGCCTAGCATGAAGCATATCGTTCAACATATCCATTTTGTAGGGATTGGTGGTGCCGGTATGAGTGGCATTGCCGAAGTTTTACTCAATTTAGGTTATCGAGTTAGTGGATCAGATCTTGCGGTGAGCGCAAGTACGCAGCGATTAGAGTCATATGGGGCACAGATATTTATCGGTCATCAAGCAGGACATATAGGTAATGCCGAGGCTGTTGTGATATCAACAGCAGTGACTGGCGATAATCCGGAGATCTTAGCTGCAAGAGCGGCTCATATACCGGTCATCCAACGGGCAGTAATGTTGGGTGAACTGATGCGATTAAAGCAAGGTATCGCTATTGCGGGAACGCATGGTAAGACCACTACAACGAGTCTTGTGGCATCCATTTTGGCGGAAGGCAAGCTAGATCCGACATTTGTGATTGGTGGCAAGTTAACATCAGCTGGTGCCAATGCCCGACTAGGAACTGGTGAGTTCATTGTTGCTGAAGCAGATGAGTCAGATGCCTCGTTTTTAAATCTATTGCCAGTCATGGAAGTTGTGACGAATATCGATGCTGATCATATGGAAACCTATCAACATTCGATGGCAAAACTTAAACAAGCCTTTGTGCAATTTACACAAAAAATGCCCTTTTATGGTGTGGCGATATTGTGTGTAGATGATAACAATGTCCGTGACATGTTGCCCTTTGTATCACAATCAATTTTAAAGTACGGCTTAGCAGCTGATGCTGATGTACAAGCGCATGACGTTAAAGCGGTAGGTGCAAGCATGCATTTTCGGGTGACGCGTAAAACGGTCAGACGTCACGGACAGGTTCCTGGCCCATTAGAGATTGAACTTAACTTGCCAGGAGTGCATAACGTCAGAAACGCATTAGCTGCCATTGCGGTAGCTACCGAGTTAGGAGTTAGTGATCAAGATATTATTCGAGCGCTCAAAGAATTTAGAGGAGTTGGTCGAAGATTTACAAAACATGGTGAGATTAAGATTGTAAATGGTGGTAGCTATACTTTAATTGATGATTATGGTCATCATCCAGTAGAAATGGCAGCAACATTAGCTGCGGCTCGGGGAGCGTTCCCGCAGCGCAGACTTGTCTTAGCATTTCAGCCACATCGTTACACAAGGACAAGAGATTGTTTTGGAGAATTTGTAAAAGTATTACAGGACTTTGATGCAGTGATATTGACAGACGTTTATCCTGCTGGAGAATCAATCATAAAAGGGGCCGATAGTCCAAGCTTAATTGAGGCGATTAGAAATAATAGCCAAGAAAAAAATGCACAGCGATTACAGATTGAGAGCCTGAGTTACGTAGCTAGAATCAAAGAATTAGCAAATGCCATCACACAGCAGGTTAAAGATGGTGACGTGGTCATAACCATGGGTGCAGGGTCAATTGCAGGCTTGCCAAGCCAATTGGTGGAGGGACAAAATGCATAATTCAACACGTATATCCCAGTGGGTTTCAGATGTTACAGCAATGGGTGAACAAGTTCGACCATCTGACTATGGACGTGTCGGAGTATTACTAGGCGGGAGATCCGGCGAGCGAGAAGTTTCCTTGCAATCAGGAGCGGGCATATTGAAGGCATTACAAGACTTGGGCATTGATGCCCATGCCTTTGATCCTGGAATAGAGGATATTGCAAACTTAGTAGATAAAAAATTTGATCGAGTATTTATCGCATTACATGGTCGTTACGGTGAAGATGGCACGATGCAAGGCTTGTTAGAACAGTTATCTATTCCCTATACAGGCAGTGGCGTACTTGCATCAGCAATGGCTATTGATAAACAGGTCACAAAAAACATTTGGCTGAGTCAGGGTTTATCAACACCAAAATTTAAGATGCTTAATGCGCAGTCTGATTGGGATGAGGTGATTGCTGAGTTAGGTTTACCACTGATAGTCAAACCAGCAAGAGAGGGTTCCTCACTCGGTTTAACGAAAGTAAAACATCATCAAGATTTACCGAATGCATATGTATTAGCTGCTAGTCTCGACCTTGAAGTCATGGCCGAGCAATGTATTGTAGGTGAAGAATTAACTTGCCCAATGATTGGGAGTGGTAAAAGTGTTCAAGCTTTACCTATGATCCGAATAAAGGCCCCGGATAGTAATTATGATTACCACCATAAATACGTGTCGAATGACACACAATACATTTGCCCGCCAGGACTTGAGCCGCAATTAGAGGCAGATATTGAAGAATTAGCGATTCGTTCTTATCAGGCCTTGGGATGTTCAGGATGGGGTAGGGCAGATGTCATGATTGATCAAGTAACTCGTAAGCTCTATTTACTTGAAATGAATACATCACCTGGTATGACCTCTCATTCCCTGGTGCCTATGGCCGCTAAAACAGCCGGAGTTTCCTATGAAAACCTCGTGTTGTGGATTTTGCATCAAACTCTCGAGAAATCTAATATGGCACTGATCACTTCGGAGGAAAAACGATGAGTACATCCTCTTTAAATGCAGTAAAAAACAAAGTACCAACTGCATCACTCGGTGAAATGTTATGGCCATGGATGAGCGGGACATTGAAAACAACATGGCTTGGATTTGTATCGATTTTGACTTTCATCTGTGCGCCCATTTGGAACTCTAAAGAGCGTATGAGACAACTCACGCATTTTTTATTATTTACATTTTTGGGCTTAATTTTTTTATGGGCCTTATTTTGGATTGGTCAACGCCCTGTTTTTACAATCACGCAAATCCAGTTACAAGGAGAAAATGGTCAAAACTTAAAGCATATGAACCCAGCATTAATGAGAACGCAGGTACTCAATCAATTAAGCGGAAATTTCTTTAGTATGCGTCTAGATCAAACAAGAGAAGTATTTGAAGACTTACCTTGGGTAAGGTCAGCTAGTGTGCGCAGAGTGTGGCCAAACAGTTTAATGGTCACTATTCAGGAGCAAGAGCCTATCGGAATATGGCAAACAAATGATGGGCCTAAATTGATTAATGCCTATGGTGAGCTATTTACGGTGAACTTAGCAGAGGTGGATACTGAAAAAGGACTTATTGAGTTTTCCGGACCATCGAGTAGCAATAAAGAAGCAATGGAGTTGTACCAGCAACTCGATCAATGGGTTAAGCCATTAAATGCGCGAGTAGTCAGTCTCTCATTAAGCTCCAGGTATTCATGGATGACACGCTTAGATAACGGTATGAGCTTTGAGTTAGGAAGAGACCTTGATCAAAAAGATCGTAGTCAAATAAAAAATCGTTTAGAGCGTTTCTTTAAAGTTTGGCCAGAGGTCAAAGAAAAAATACCTAATAAAGTTGACTATATTGATTTGCGATATGCCAATGGTTTTGCAGTGAGGGCATTTGCTAAAGGCGAAGCTAATAGTTTAAAGACTGTAAAAAATGGCAGTAATTTAGGTGATACAACGGAATTACTTTCAAGCTTACAAAACGCTGATGCCAATATGGGTGTTTCAGAAAGCTCTAACAAAAAGAAAAAAACCGATTTTAAAAAATCAAAGTTAGTAGATGGACGGAAAAGTGAATGAGTAAAGATAACCGCAATTTATTGGTCGGATTAGACATTGGAACTTCCAAGGTAGTTGTCTTGGTAGCTGAGGTCTATGAGAATGGTGAGTTTGATGTCATCGGGATTGGTAATACGCCATCGAAGGGGATTAAAAAAGGTGTCGTTGTCAATATTGAAGATACGGTGCAATCGATACAAAAAGCTTTAGAAGAGGCTGAAGTCATGGCGCAATGCCGTGTAGAAAATGTGTTTGCGATTATTTCGGGACAGCATGTACAAAGTTCTAATACGATGGGCATGTTCGCTATTCGGGACAAAGAAGTTTCTGCGCAAGACGTGGAGCGCGTCATAGAAAATGCCAAGCCGCTCAATGTGCCAACAGATCAAAAAGTCCTGCATATGTTAATTCAGGAATACTTGATTGATAACCAAGAAGATGTACGTGACCCTATTGGAATGAGTGGGCAAAAGTTAGAGGTTAGAACGCATATAGTTACGGGAGCAGACAGTGCTGTACAAAATATTATCAAGTGTATACGTCGTTGTGGACTTGAAGTGATTGAACTTGTTGTGCAACCCTTATCTTCGAGTTTGGCAGTTCTGACGGATGATGAAAAAGAACTTGGTGTAGTACTCGTTGATATTGGTGGCGGGACTACAGATATTGCTGTTTTTTCTAAAGGGACTATTCGTTATACAGAAGTAATACCATTAGGCGGCGATCAAGTGACAAATGATATTGCTATGGCCTTAAGGACACCGACTGTAGATGCTGAAGATTTAAAGATACAACACGGTATAGCTAAGCAATCTTTAGCCGATCTTCAAGGGATGTTGGATGTGCCTGGAATTGGAGAGCGAGAGGCAAAACCAATCTCAAAGCAGTCGCTTGCTGCGGTCATTGAGCCACGGGTAAAGGAGCTCTTTAGGTTTGTTATTGAGGGACTAGAGCATTCTGGTTATACCCATTTGGTGCCGTCTGGAGTTGTGTTAACTGGCGGCGCAGCAAGCATGCCAGGAATGGTAGAGCTAGCGGAGGAATTCTTTAACAAACCCGCGCGTATTGGCATACCTGACTATAGCGGTCATTTAAAGGAAGTCCTTAGAAACCCTAAATATTCAGCAAGTATTGGCTTATTAAGGGAAGGACGTGCACAAATTGTGCAAGGACAAGAAGCGAGTAAAGCAAAACCACTTGGCGGAATCGCAAAGCGAATCAGAGACTGGTTTACGGGAAATTTTTAGAAGTAGAAGTAACTTTGTAGTTGAGGTAACAAAGAAGTCGTCAATTGAAATTAATAACCTTGGAGGAAGTATGGAATTTGAGATAGTAGATGAGACTGTTGCAGGCAAGACCAACATTCGTGTGGTCGGTGTCGGCGGCGCGGGCGGCAATGCTGTACAACACATGATTCGTCGTGGCGTTCAAGGCGTTGAGTTTATATGTATGAATACGGATGCGGGCGCATTACAGCGATCCAAAGCAGAAATTAATTTGCAACTTGGCGAAACAGGTCTTGGCGCAGGAGCAAGACCTGAAGTTGGGGCAAATTCAGCGCAAGAAGCTAAAGCAAGAATCGCTGATGCACTGCAAGGCGCGCATATGGTATTTATAACAGCAGGTATGGGTGGTGGAACGGGTACAGGTGCTGCACCTATTGTTGCGCAAGTTGCGAAAGAAATGGGTATTCTGACTGTAGGAGTCGTGAGTAAACCATTTGATTTCGAGGGTGCAAAACGATCAAAAGTAGCAGAAGAAGGTGCACATGAACTAGAAAAACACGTAGATTCACTCATTGTGGTGCTCAATGAAAAGTTATTTGAGGTTATGGGTGAAGATGCCGAAATGCATACTGCTTTCAGTGCTGCAGATGATGTATTACACAATGCTGTTGCCGGTATTGCAGAAATCATCAATGTTCATGGACTTATCAACGTCGACTTTGAAGATGTAAAAACTGTCATGAGTGAGCAAGGTAAGGCCATGATGGGGACTGCAACGGTGTCTGGAGTAGATAGGGCACGCTTAGCTGCTGAAGCAGCTGTAGCTTCGCCATTGCTCGAGGGAGTAGACTTATCAGGAGCACGTGGAGTACTTGTCAATATCACTGCAAGTCGTTCATTAAAACTATCCGAAACGCGTGAAGTTATGGCGGCTATTCGTGGTTATGCTGCAGAAGATGCGACGATTATTTTTGGTACTGTATACGATGAATCCTTATCAGATGCTATCCGTGTAACCGTAGTAGCGACTGGCTTAAATGGTGGTAAAAAGACTCAAATAAGTTTAAGTAATACAGTTGATGTTATCTGGAAAGCGACAGGAACTTACGACATGGCGGCTCCAAGGATGGCGGATCTAAGTTCTTTTGGACCTACAAATCCAGTAACAGCGCATGCACACAATATGGCAACTACAGCATTTGCTCCGTATCAGGCAGGGGGGAGCTCTGTTAGTTTTGTAGATGTTGGCGCGACAAATCCTGTAAGTGCGTCAGAGCCTAATACTCAAGCACCGGCAGTTATGCAACGAAATCCCAATCGCGGAGCTACTCCAAGTTTAGGGGCGTCGAGTTCACCGCAAGCGAAATCTTTACTCGAAAGAGGTGCGGATTATTATGAAATCCCCGCATTTTTAAGGAATCAAGCTGACTAATTACATCCTTTAAAATCAATCTCTTACGAATTTTTGGTGGTTAGCTTCCTCCAAATGACGACGACTACGCTACTATCATGATTCGTAAGGGTTTATTTTTTTTAAAAGGAGAGAGTAATGGTAGCTGTTAATCAAGTAGTACCTAATGCAACTTTGTATGAGTTTATTGCTCAAGAAACACCAGGATGTACGATAGGACCGAATGCATTTTCGGTATCTGAAATTGTAAAAGGTAAGAAGATCATTGTTTTTGGCTTACCAGGAGCATTTACACCAACTTGCTCAGCACAGCATGTGCCAGGTTATGTAGAGCATATTGATGCGCTCAAAGCCAAGGGAGTTGATGAAGTATGGTGCGTCTCAGTCAATGATGCTTTTGTGATGGGTGCTTGGGGCGATAACCTAAAAGCAGCCAATAAAGTACGCATGATGGCTGATGGCAGTGGTGAGTGGACAAAAGCTTTAGGTTTGGAACTCGACTTAGTAGCAAGAGGCTTAGGTATTCGTTCACAACGTTATGTGATGGTATTAGATAACGGTGTTGTTAAGCATCTTGCCGTTGAAGCAGCTGGTAAATTTGAAGTCAGTAGTGCTCAAGCTGTGATGGCACATATATAAAAAACAAAAGGTGTGGGTTAAGAAAATATGTTGAAACAACAAACGATTGCTGAGCCAATTAAAACCGTAGGTATTGGTTTACATTCAGGCAATCGCTCCAATTTATTTTTAAAGCCTGCACCAATTGATTCTGGGATTACCTTTGTCCGATTGGACATGGAACCCTTATTGCCTATTCCAGGAAAAGCGGAAAATATTACAGACACGCGCTTAGCGAGTGTTTTGCAAATTGGGGAACATCGAATTTCTACAGTAGAGCATTTATTATCGGCCTGTTCAGGGCTTGGCATTGATAACTTACTTGTTGAAGTTGACGGCGAAGAAATCCCGATTATGGACGGCAGTGCAGCTTCTTTCTTATTTTTGATCCAGTCAGCAGGTATAGCGGCTCAAAATGCAATGAGAAAATTCATAAAAATTAACAAAATGGTCGAAGTTGTTGATGGCGACAAACGAGCAAGACTAGAGCCACATTTTGGCTTTAAATTAGACTTTACGATTGACTTCAAGCATCCTGCTTTGGATAAAACAGGTCAAAGATACATCATAGATTTTGATGAGACAAGTTATGCCAAGGAAATTGGAAGAGCTAGGACCTTTGGCTTTGCCCATGAAGTAGAAGCTTTGCGAGAAATCGGACTAGCACGTGGTGGAAGTTTAGATAATGCGATTGTTTTAGATGAGCATCGGATATTAAATAATGAAGAGCTCCGCTACGAAGATGAATTTGTTAGACATAAAATATTAGATGCAATTGGGGATCTGTATTTAGCGGGCCATCCTATCATTGGCTCCTATGTCGCTGAAAAATCAGGGCATGGACTTAATAATTTGTTATTAAGAAAGCTTTTTAGCCAGCCCGATGCATATGAGATTGTGAGTTTTGACACTATTAGTAAAGCACCTTTAGCTTATCAAGTTGATAATGTGGAAGTCAACTAGCTTTTTTGAGTAAGTTTTTAACAGCCTCATAAACCGGCGAATCGGAATCGATTTCTGACAAAAGTGTCTCCCAAGCTTTTATACTCGATAAACTCATCTGAATTGGTGTAAAAACTTCTGGGGTATCATTTTTATTGAGCTCTATAGAAGTTGATCTAGGTGAAACTTTAAGGTTAATGGCTTTCAGTGGGAAGCCAGATTCGCGAAAATAATTTAAAAGGCTGGGTAGTTTATTTTTTAATTTGGTAATAATGCCAGCTTTTTGCGTGATGAGCTTGATTTCACCTTCAAGCGTGACCTCACCTAGAGCAATTTCATGGGCAAACTGTTCGAGGCCCATCTTCCCAAGCGCCTGCATAAGAGTGTCTTGCAAAAGCTTTCTATTTTGTATTTCGCTGAAAATATGAGCCACAGGACCATCACTTGCATCGGCGTCGAACATTTGCCCAATTTTAAGAGTTTTAGTTGTTTTATTGAATTGTGGCATATGTCATTGGCAAGCAATACAATGAGTAAGTAAGGGGTTTTTGGTAACATTCATAGGTACATATGTATGAATGATAAACTCAATAATTGAATTCACTCTAAGAAAATTATGGTTTCAGGACTTATTAAAAAAATTATCGGCAGTCGTAATGATCGTTTGCTTAAGCAATACCGTAAAACGGTCAATGACATAAATGCCTTAGAACAGCAGTTGCAAGGTTTGTCAGATGAACAACTACAGGCAAAAACAGCTGAATTAAAAGCATTACTAGCACAGGGTAAAACATTAGATGAGATTTTGCCATCAGCATTTGCTTTAGTGCGTGAGGCGAGTAAACGGACACTTAAAATGCGTCATTTTGATGTCCAAATGATAGGTGGTATTGCCTTACATCAAGGAAAAATTGCTGAGATGAGAACGGGTGAGGGTAAAACTCTTACTGCAACATTACCAGTTTTTTTGAATGCCCTCAGTGGACTTGGCGTACACGTCATTACCGTAAATGATTACTTGGCTAAGCGTGATGCTGAGTGGATGGCTACCATCTATCGATTTTTAGGTTTATCGGTGGGTATTAACTTATCACAAATGTCCCATGAGGAAAAACAGCAAGCCTACGGCGCTGATATTACATACGGCACAAATAACGAATTTGGTTTTGATTATCTTCGCGATAACATGGTGCATGACATAGCCCAACGGGTCCAGCGAGGTCTTAACTTTGCGATTGTCGATGAAGTCGATTCCATCTTGATTGATGAGGCAAGAACACCATTGATTATTTCAGGGCCTGCCGATGATCATACGGATGTATATATCAAAATGAATGTGATACCGGGGTATTTGGATCGTCAAATTGGAGAAGAAAAGAGTGATGGTACTGGGGTAGAAAAACCTGGCGATTATGTGATTGATGAAAAATCACAACAAGTATTTTTAACCGAAAGTGGGCATGAAAAAGCCGAAAATATTTTGGTGCAAATAGGGCTACTGAAAGAAGGCGACTCCTTATATGCGCCGCAAAATATCGCGCTTATGCACCATTTATTAGCAACCTTACGTGCCCACACATTGTTTAATCGAGATCAGCATTATGTCGTCCAAGAGGGTGAAGTCGTTATCGTCGACGAGTTTACTGGTCGTTTAATGACAGGCAGAAGATGGTCAGAAGGTTTGCATCAAGCGGTTGAAGCCAAAGAAGGCGTTGCGATTCAAAATGAAAATCAAACGATGGCAACGATTACATTCCAAAATTATTTTAGAATGTACTCCAAGTTATCTGGGATGACCGGTACTGCAGATACTGAGGCGTATGAATTCCAAGAAATTTATGGCCTAGAAACTGTTGTCATACCGCCCAATCGCCTGAGTAAAAGGGGAGATAAGCATGATCAAATTTATAAAACTTCGCAAGAAAGATATAACGCAGTCATCGCTGATATAAAAGATTGTTATACCCGTGGTCAGCCAACACTAGTAGGAACAACATCGATTGAGAACTCAGAGTTAATCTCAGAGATGCTCACCAAAGAAAAACTAGATCATCAAGTATTAAATGCTAAGCAACATGCGCGTGAAGCAGAAATTATTGCGCAGGCTGGGCGGCCTAAAATGATTACGATTGCTACTAATATGGCGGGAAGGGGAACAGATATTGTTCTTGGCGGTAATGTAGAAAAGCAATCATCGTTTATTCGACTCGACAATCGCTTAAATGAACAAGAGCAGCAAGCCAAAATTAAGCAAATGGAAGATGAGTGGCAAGGTTTGCATCAGCAGGTAGTTGATGCTGGAGGCTTACATATCATTGGTACAGAAAGACATGAAAGTCGACGTATAGATAATCAATTACGTGGCCGCTCGGGTCGTCAAGGCGATCCAGGATCATCACGTTTTTATCTGTCACTTGATGACGATCTATTACGTATTTTTGCGGGTGATCGCTTGCGATCGATTATGGATCGTCTAAAAATGCCTGAGGGAGAGCCTATTGAAGCGAATATGGTCTCAAGAGCCATTGAATCTGCGCAGCGAAAAGTTGAGGGAAGAAACTTTGATATTCGTAAGCAACTTCTAGAGTATGACGATGTCGCCAATGATCAGCGTAGAGAAACCTATCATTTAAGAAATCAAGTACTAGAAGCACAAGACGTAAGTGTGCTTAGTGAGAATTTGCGTAAAGATGTGTTTCGCGATATTGTCCATCAATATTTAGATGAGCAAGCATTACCGGAACAATGGGATATGGAAGGGCTCGAGCGTGAGTTAGAAAATGAGTGGAGTCTGCCACTTGTTTTAGCGCAAAGAGTAAGTGACTTAGATCAGGTCGAGACCGAAGATGTTCATGAATGGGTTCAAGAAGCAGTACAGCAAGCTTATTTGAAAAAAATTGAACAAGCTGATAGTGAATCATTTAAAGCTTTTGAGAGATCCGTATTTTTGTATAGTTTAGATACGCATTGGCGAGAGCATTTAGCGGCCCTAGATTATTTACGTCAAGGTATTCATTTGCGGGGTTACGCGCAAAAAGATCCTAAACAAGAGTATCGTCGTGAGGCCTTTGAGCTTTATGGCAATTTACTTGATGCGATTAAAAAAGATATTACGCGTACGATTATGAATGTGCGAATTGCCTCGGCTGAACAATTAAATCAAGCGACAGATGCCATCCAAGAAGATTTAGAAAAGTTAGGTGATGTGCAGTATCAACATGCTGATGCGTCATTGAAAACTGATCCATCTGAACAAGTGCAGGGCGGGACTCAAAAAACACAACCGAATGTTAATACAGTTCCTAAGGTTGGCAGAAATGAACCTTGTCCTTGTGGAAGTGGCAAAAAATTCAAACAATGTCACGGGGCACTTGTCTGATTTAAGAAATTTGACGTAAAAGTCTAGCCTGATGGTTCATGAGAGTTTCACTAAAGCAAGCCTATAATTTAGTGAAATTTTTATAACATTAACATTCATGATTAGGTGAGCGTATGGCGGTTAATTCTCCACAGATACAAGCATCAGCACTTTACGAAGTACCTGGCATCGAACTTGGATATGCGATGGGTGGGATAAAAAAACCCAACCGTAAAGATGTTTTATTAATCACTTTGTCAGAAAACACGGCGGTAGCTGGTGTATTTACATTAAACCGATTTTGCGCCGCCCCAGTACAAGTCTGCAAAATGCATTTAGAACTTTCTGCGGCGACTCGGGCATTAATTATTAATACGGGTAATGCCAATGCAGGCACTGGCGAGCAAGGCCTCATTGATGCACGCATGACATGTCAAGCGGTTGCACAACTCCTAGATATTTCAGAAAATCAAGTACTACCATTCTCTACAGGTGTGATTTTAGAGCCTTTACCTTTACAAAAAATCTTGCAAGTATTACCGCAGGCCAAACATCAGTTAACGGGTCATGGGTGGTTTGATGCCGCCCATGCGATTATGACGACAGATACTTTGCCTAAAGCCTACTCTTTACAAAAAACGATCGAAAATAAGCAAATTACCATGACGGGTATTAGCAAAGGTGCAGGCATGATTCATCCGAATATGGCGACGATGTTAGGCTTTATTGGAACGGATGCACAGGTCAAACCAGCACTTTTGCAAGAACTGACAAAAGAGATTGCGGACTTATCTTTTAATGCCATATCCATTGATGGTGATACATCAACAAATGACTCCTTTATTGTTATGGCAACAGGTAAAAGTGACTTACTGATTGAGAGTAAGGACAGTTCAGGATATATTGAGTTTCGGGCGATGTTATTGGAAACTGCGCAACAATTAGCGCAGCAGATCATCCGTGACGGTGAGGGCGCCACTAAATTTATGACGGTCATTGTCAAAGGCGGAAAAACCTTAGAGGAGTGTCAGTGCGTTGGAGAGGCGATAGCCCATTCACCACTCGTCAAAACAGCATTTTTTGCAAGTGATCCTAATCTTGGCAGAATATTAGCGGCGATAGGATATGCCGGCATTACGGACTTAGATGTCAGTGGAGTACAACTGTGGTTAGGCGATGTTTGGGTTGCTAAAAATGGTGGCCGTAACCCAGATTACTTTGAGGCAGATGGGCAAAGAGTGATGCAAGCGGCTGAGATATTGATTACTGTAGATTTAGGTCGTGGCGCAATTGAACGTACAATGTGGACTTGTGACTTTTCGCATGAGTATGTTTCGATTAACGCGGACTATCGCTCTTAGAGCAAGATAGACCACCAACTATATACATTTATGTCTGACAATTTAGAAAGAATACTTGGGCACTTGGAAGCTTTTTTTCCAAAGCCGCTCACCCCTGAAGATTGGCGAACAGCAAAAGCATTTAAGTGGCAACATCGTCAAAGTATTTTAGGCAGTATTGGTTTTTTAAAGCCGATTAAGCATTTATCTGCGATTTCCTTTGATGATTTGCAGGGCATTGAGCGCCAAAAAGAATCGATCATGAGTAATACAGCCCACTTTGTGGCTGGTAAACCTGCAAACAATGTCTTGTTAACGGGCGCACGTGGCACAGGTAAATCCTCGTTGATCAAAGCATGTTTGAATCACTTTGAAAAAAGTGGTTTACGTCTCATCGAAGTGGATAAAGAGCATCTGTCAGACTTGCAGGACTTAACAGAACTATTAGCCGCTCGTCCTGAGCGTTTTATTGTGTACTGTGATGATTTATCTTTTGAAGAGGGTGAGGCAGGCTATAAGGCGCTTAAATCAGCACTTGACGGCTCATTATCGTCGCAGG
Organism: Polynucleobacter sp.; assembly: GCA_040403635.1. GTDB lineage: Bacteria > Pseudomonadota > Gammaproteobacteria > Burkholderiales > Burkholderiaceae > Polynucleobacter. The sequence goes on along the minus strand of JBBAKF010000001.1, from coordinate 24,501 downwards.
TAGACAATGTATTGATTTATGCCACCTCAAATCGACGTCACTTGTTACCAGAGTACATGACGGATAACGAATCATATCGGCATATGTCAGATGGGGAGATACATCCCGGCGAAGTCGTTGAAGAAAAAATATCTTTATCGGAGCGATTTGGCTTGTGGGTATCGTTTTATCCACCCAAGCAAGACGAGTATTTAGAGATCGTAGCGCATTGGTTAGCGCATTTTGGAGTCTCACCCCAAGCGATAGAAGCAGCGAAATCAGAAGCATTGGTATGGGCACTAGAGCGTGGATCGAGATCGGGCCGAGTTGCATGGCAATTTGCGAGGCACTATGCTGGGGCGCATTAATTGAATCAACCCTCACCAAAACGGTCGGTAACAGAAGTTGCGGTGGGTATCATCTATCAAGATGGTCAATTTTTACTCGCGAAGCGTCCCTCAGGAAAACCCTATGCAGGTTATTGGGAGTTTCCGGGCGGCAAAATAGAGACTAATGAAACCGTTCATCAAGCATTAGCAAGAGAGCTAGAAGAGGAGCTTGGGATTCGGATTGGCCAAAGTCAGGCATGGAGCATGATAGAGCACGACTATCCGCATGCTTATGTCAGGCTTCATTTATGCCTGGTGAGCGTTTGGCAAGGTCAGGCTCAGGGCCTTGAGGGCCAAGAATTGCATTGGCAAGCAATGCCGCCAATAGACTTAATTGCAGTGGAGCCATTGCTGCCCGCCACCATCACGATCATTGACATGATGCGACAACAAGCGATTATAGATTACAAAGATTGAGTGAAAAGTTGACGTTTTGAGTCACTGCTTGCGGCTTACCCGTTATAGAGTTTTGTAAAAAACGAATCCATAGCATATGCTTATTAGCACTGATCTCAGGAATAAGATCATCTTCTGCAAGTCTCACACGAATTAATTGATAGGTCTTACCGGCCAACATTTTCTGGAAAGAAGCGTTTTCAGAAACAACTTCGTGAAACTCCGAGGATCGACGCAGAAGTTTGAGATAAAGATCGCAAGTCACTTTCCAGTCCGCAAAGGCAGGGGTATAGGTCATTAATTGCGCTTTACGTTCATTGGCAGGACGTTGTTGCCAACTGTAAAAACTCGGCAAATCAATCGGGCTTGTACCACCAGGCACGCTCAAGCGGGTACGAATCATACTCAACCACTCGCTCTCATTCATGATGGCACTCGGCTTACCGACTAAGTTGCTTAAAGTGGCTAAAGACGTTTCAATTTCTGTGAGGGTAGATTCTAGAGCAGTCATATTGACAGATGATTCAGATCTAAAAGTATTCAGTAAAACGCGTTGTCTTTCTAACTCTTTAAGAAGGCTAGACTTTAAATCTGCACGGGAGGTGACCTCGCCGATATCAAAGATCAGGCTAATTGCTGTTAAATGGTGCTCTGGATGGTCGGAATCTAAAAAAACACTTAGCCTTTCGAAAAGGTACTCTAGTCGAAGTAAACTGCGAACAGTCTCATTAAAAGGGTATTCGTAAGTGAGCAATTTAATTTATATTAATTTTATATATGGTTATTCTAAGATTATTTTTCAAAATATAGGAATATTTTTTATAAATTCATAAATTCCCTTAAAGAACATTATGCATGAAGATCTTTTAAGATCTTTTCATGGATAGTCCGGACTTGCAAAGTCAACTCATCAAGAGAGCTATCATTTTGTAAGACATAATCTGCGTACTGAAGCCGAAGCGCTCTGGGTACTTGGTTGGCAATAATTTTTTCGATGAGTTCCTGTTGGAGTTGATTTCTTAAAATAACGCGTTGTATTTGAAGATCTACAGAACAATCAACAACAATGATCTTATGAAATCGATCTTGCCATCCAACTGACTCGAATAAAAGTGGAATCATAAAAATCAAATAAGGCGGATCTTTATCGAGAGATTTTAAAGCTGCACCCTCACTGAGTTCCTTTATGAGGGGGTGTGTAATCGCTTCGAGTTGCTTCAAAGCTGCGGGTTGGTTAAAAACTAGAGTACGCATTTTTGGACGATCCAAAGCACCTTCGGCATTGATAAAGTCAGATCCAAAAGTGTTTTTGATAGCATCAATGGCAAGTCCTGCGGGCGCCGTAATTTGGTGAGCAATCGCATCGCTATCGATTACAGGAATACCAAGTTTTTCAAAGGCTACTGCAGCGGCACTTTTACCGCTGCCAATACCACCTGTTAGAGCGAGCTTGACTGCGTTTTGAAGTCTCGTATTCATAATGTTAAGGCCCAGTAATGATAGATTATGAAGCTCAAACCAGCACCGCATAAATAAGGACCAAAGGCAATCACTGAAAAGGGCCTATAAGAACGAAACTGAATTAAATGGAGAAGTAAACATCCGAGAGCCGCAAGAAAAAATAGAGGTAAAACGGCACTCATACCAAAAATAGCGCCAAGCGCACCAAGAAGTTTGGCGTCACCCATGCCAACACCACGTTTTTTGTTAAATGCGTAATACATTGCATCAATCCCATAAACGAGACCAAAACCAAAAATTGCCCCCAACAAACCTGAATTTAAGGAACAAAAACCGAGACCCAAAAAATTAATTACCAAACCTAAAAACATCAAACCAAGCGTCAGAGAGTTAGGTAAAAGTAATGTTTTTCTATCAATCCATGCTAATGCGAAAATACAGATCAGCACTATCAAGGTATAAAAAAATTGTCCGCTCATGTGGATTTAGAAGCGAGCTTGGGGGGGCGGTGAATACGCACGGTTTTGATGGACTGCTGATCAAACTGAATAATTTCCATCACGCAACCTGCAACCTTCAAGCTAATATCGTTATCAGGGATTTCTTCTAGGATATCGATTAAAAGACCGTTCAGGGTGCGCGGCCCATCGGTAGGTAAATTCAGGCCAAGTAAACGATTCAGATCTCTCAAGTTAGAGCTACCTGATGCGATATAAGTATTATTTTTTAGCCACTGTGTTTTATTGGCAAGACTAGGAAGAGAGGTTGTAAATTCACCAATCAACTCCTCCACAATATCTTCAATTGTCACTAGACCAAGAACTACGCCATACTCATCCACCACAAGCCCGATCCGTTGCGAAAGCTCTTGAAAATACCGGATTTGCTGTAAAACTTGTGTGCCACTTGGAATAAAGTAGGGTTCACTCAAAAGCGCTTTAAATTGTTCATGACCGATGTTCGTATCACCGATTAAAGAGACTGCTTTACGCACAGATAAAATGCCAATGACACGATCAGGATCTTGATCTGTAGTGGGTAAATGATGGTGATAACAGGTCTCCATTTGATGCAGAACTTCCTCGATGGGACGTGACAGGTCAAGAGTTTCCATTTTGGCGCGTGGGGTCATCACATCATCGACAGTAATATTTTCCAGATTAAACAGATTTATTAGAATATTACGGTGTTGTGAGGGAATAAAGTGACTTGTTTCAAGAACTAGACTGCGTAGCTCTTCTGGGCTTAATCGCTGCTCAGCAGAGTCTTTTGTATTTAGACGCATGAGTTTCAATAAAGCAGAAACAAAAATATTTACAAACATAACTAGTGGAGTCATCACCCAGACTAAAGGGCGGATAATCCAGCTAACGCTCGAAGAAATTCTGTCAGGAAAGGCCGCACCAATCACCTTAGGAGTGATTTCACAAAAAATAATAATCAAAAATGCCACAAATGCAGTGGTGATAGATAGTACAGATCCACTATTACCAAAAGCTTGTAATGCAATACCAGCAATCAGCACGGGTACGAAGGTATTGATGACGTTATTACCAATCAGAATCACGGACAATAGCTCTTCAGTGCGATTTAAAAGACCTGTTGCAAGCTTTGCGCCTTGGTGTCCTTGATTTGCTTTATGTTTAAGCCTGTGACGATTCGCGGCCATCATACTTGTTTCCGTAATAGAGAAAAAAGCGGATGTTGCGAGTAATAGGAGAACCGCAGCCAATTGTGCCCACCATGGCCAGTCTTCCAACAAAGTATCCATAAATTAAGTTTGTCTCAAAGTGAATGAATACAAACTATATCAAAGCCTTGAAAGAATGGATACTTTACCAAAAACGGATGATGCAAAGTAGTGTAAATACATTAGCCGACAATGTGTTGCTGGAAAAAATCTAAGGTACGGGTTCTAGCAATTTGCGCAGATTGGCCAAAGTAAGAGGCACGATGATCACAGTTAAAGCCATGGTGACCAGGATAAATATGCACTTCTACTTCAGGACGCACTTTTTTGAAGGCCTCGACAGTGTCAAGGGGAATATAACTATCCTCTTGTGCAAAATGGGCTAAAACGGGGCATTTAGGTGTCAAAGTAGATTCATTTTGCACCCCACCGCCATAATAAGGAACAGCTGCAGCCAGACCAGTAAGTTGGCAGGCACTGCGCCATGTTAGGAGTCCACCGTAGCAAAATCCAAACATGCCAACACGACCAAAGGCCTGAAGATGATTAATTGCGGCTTGAAGATCCAGCATAACGGGGTGGTTCGGTAGAGCCTCGACGGCAGTCTTTAATGCGGATCCAGCTTGCATATCTTCAGGGGTGTAACCTAAATTAACATTTTTCTGTAAGCGGTCCATCGTGGGTGCAGCAACAACACGATACCCAAGAGAAGCATATAAATCAGCAGTCGCCTGAATGTGAGTATTTACTCCAAATATTTCCTGAACAAGAACAAGACATCCAATGGTTGATTTACTCGGAATCGTTTCGTAAGCTTCAAAACGATAACCATCTGCTGCTGTGAGTTGTAAAGATTGTCCCATGATGCAAACTCCGTATAAATAATTATAAAAATAGTGTAACTTAAAGTAATGAAAAAATTAAGTCGATTAAAAAAAACACAAGATCTAAATCATCTTTGGTCTGCCGTCATCTCAGCGCCATTCGGTAAATTGGGGATAAAGACAGATATGTTTGAAAACAGCTTAATGTTAAGTGAGATTTTTTACGCCGCCCAAGATACACCCTTATTGAGCCCTCAAAATCAATTGGCTCGACAAGCTACCGAACAAATTTATCAATATTTTGAAGATCCTCAAATAACATTTGATTTACCCCTAATCCCAAAGGGCACGGCACATCAAAATCAGGTGTGGCAAGAGATTTCAAAAATACCACTTGGAAAAGCACTGACTTATGGAGAGTTAGCAAAAAAAATCAAGAGTGCACCTAGAGCAATTGGTGGTGCTTGTGGCGCTAATCCATATCCTTTGATAGTACCTTGTCATCGGGTGATATCAGCTTGCGGAATTGGTGGCTTTGCCCACTATGATGAAGAGGGCTATCATCGAAACATTAAAATGTGGCTCTTACAACATGAAGGCATGATACTTCCATGAAAAATGATGAGTATGTGCTTTAACTGAAAGAAAAAAAATGATAAAAAAAACAATGCGAGTTGTTACCCATGGTGCAGGTGGACCTGCGAATATTATGCGGATAGAAGAAGTTGTAGTTCCGCAGCCGACAGATCATCAGGTCTTAATACGCGTCCATGTGGCTGGTATCAATCGCCCCGATGTATTTCAGCGTTCTGGTTCCTATCCACCCCCTCCTGGAGCATCCCCCTATCTTGGCCTCGAGGTTGCCGGAGAAATCGTTGCTATCGGATCCCAAGTAAGTCATCTTAAAATCGGTGATGATGTCTGCGCATTAACGCCAGGAGGTGCTTACGCAGAATATTGTGTAACGGACGCAGGGAGTTGTTTACCAATACCGACCGGATTATCGATGGTGCAAGCAGCAGCAATACCAGAAAATTACTTTACAGTATGGTCGAATTTGTTTGATATGGGACATTTACAGGCGGGAGAAACAATTCTGATCCACGGCGGATCTAGCGGCATTGGCATTACAGCTATACAGCTGGCAAAAGCTTTTGGCGCAAAAATATTCACAACTGTGGGTAATGATCAAAAAGTGCAAGCATGCCAAGCACTAGGCGCTGAACTCGTCATTGATTATAAGAAAGAAGATTTTGAAGAAAAAGTACTAAGCTTTACACAAAAGAAGGGTGTGAATGTCATTTTAGATATGGTGGGTGGCCCTTACATTCAACGTAATTTAAATTGTTTGGCAATTGATGGCAGACTTTTACAAGTCGCATTTTTACAGGGTAGTAAAGCACCCCTTGACGTACAAGCGATCATGCGCAAAAGACTCACCTATACAGGGGCAACTTTGCGACCAAGAAGTGATCAACAAAAATCAGCGATAGCGCAAGCGCTTAAACAGCATGTATGGCCACTACTTAATCAGGGCCAATGTTTGCCGGTCATCGACTCGGTCTACCCATTAGAAGAGGTAGTCAAAGGACATGAGCGTATGGAGAGTAGTGCCCATATTGGCAAAATCATGCTGCAGGTGATGCAATAAAAATTAAACTGCGATTTCAGCGGTTTGGTTCAACTTCGTTTTTAAACCCAGTTCCTGTAAAAGCTCGCGGTCAGCTTGAGCTTCGGGGTTATTCGTCGTGAGTAACTTATCACCATAAAAAATGGAGTTAGCGCCTGCCATGAAACACATAGCTTGCACAGCTTTACCAAGCTCCTGACGACCTGCTGACAGGCGCACCCTTGCAGTTGGCATGGTGATACGAGCCACAGCAATGGTTCTCACGAATTCTAGAGGATCAAGAGGGGGTTGATTTTCTAGGGGAGTACCAGGCATAGGCACTAAATGATTAATCGGTACAGATTCTGGATAGGGAGAGAGATTGGCAAGGCGCGCTATTAAAGAGGCACGTTGACGGCGTGTTTCACCCATACCGATAATGCCACCACAACATACGGACATGCCACTGTTTCTAACGTGTCCGAGGGTATTAATACGATCTTGATACTCACGTGTCTGAATAATACTGCCGTAAAAATCCTCACTCGTATCCAGGTTGTGATTATAAAAATCCAAGCCTGAATCACGCAGAGCATCAGCTTGGTGTGCTTCAAGCATCCCCAAAGTGGCACAGGTCTCAAGGCCAAGCGCTTTGACCTCACGAATCATTAGAGCGACTTTTTCAATATCACGATCTTTAGGTTCACGCCAAGCAGCGCCCATACAAAACCGATTTGAACCAGCCGCTTTCGCCGCCCTTGCGGCTTCAAGAACTTCTTCGACATCCATTAACTTAGTTGCCTCAATACCAGTGTGGTAACGAGCCGCTTGCGGACAATAGGAACAATCCTCAGGACAACCGCCAGTTTTAATCGAGAGTAAAGTCGCAAGCTCAATATCCCCATCCGGAAAATTGGTTTGATGGACTTGGGCTGCACGCGCCATTAAAGCTTGAAATGGTAAGTCATATAAAGCTTCGACTTGCACGATCGACCAGGGTGAAAAAGTTGTATTCATAATAGGAGTTTAAATGATATGCACTTATTTTACGGAAGAATCATGCGCCGAGTGAATTTTCTAAAGAGCCCATAATGAAGAGGGAAGAATGCATCAACAAAACGTATAAAAAGTGTTTAAAGTATCTTGTAAGGTATCGTCATCAAAATTAGGCAAAATGCAATTAATAAAGATTTATGATTAAAACATTAAAAGAGATAAAAATGCATATAAAAGCAAAAGTTCATTTGTTCTGCTTTGCCATCATGATTGCGATGAGCTTCCTTGGGTCTTTTGCAAATGCCGCGCAGTCCTCGCCTGTTCAAGAACTTAAGCCTGAAACCTTAACTGTCATGAATCGTGATTTAGCAGTCTTTAGAGTAGGCTTCAATGGAGCCACACCTGCCGTTCGTGTTGACAATGCACTAAAGCGCATTCGACAAATTGAACGTATTGAATTGTCCGAAGATATACGAGCCATACCTTTTACTATTGGTAATGAAAAAGGGTTTCAATTTCAACTCGGCTCGCGACATTTATTTTCTTTGATAGAAAAGGACTTGGATACCGAATCTGATCAACAAATGAAAGGTTTGGTCGAGCAGACAGTCAAAATTCTAGAAGAATTAAAAACTGCTCAATACCAGCAAGGAAAACTCTCATTTTTAATCCATGAAGGCGTTTTGGTCCTGCTAGCAACTATCGCACTTTTAGTTTCTATCTACTTTGTTCGACGTGTTTTAAATTGGGTCGGGCATTTTTTACTCATGAAATGTCGTGATATTTCTGCGCGCACTGACGGGACACATTGGAGCGAATATTTTTTCTTGTTTGGCGCACGATTGACACAAGTTATTAGTTGGTTGGTGATATTGCTTCTTTTATATGCCTGGATCACCTTTAGCTTTAGTCGCTTTCCGCTTACGTATCCTTTGGGACATAAGTTAGGAGTGCATGTCACGGATACTTTGCACTGGATTGTGCAATCTATTTTGACGGCTATCCCCAATTTAATTACGATTTTCATTGTCATTTTTATTACGCGCTCCATCTTAGACTTATTAAAAGTCTTCTTCAGACGCGTACAAGGTGGCCAATTAAAGATTCCATTTTTACATTTTGAGACTGTCAGTGCTACGCACAGAATTACGACTGTTGTGATTTGGGGCTTGAGTTTGGCAATTATTTATCCCTTTATCCCTGGCTCAAGTAGTGAGGCATTTAAAGGACTTTCAGTCCTCTTAGGGATCATTATTTCTTTGGGATCGACAGGGCTTGTGACGCAATTGATGAGTGGTTTAGTGGTGGTTTATTCTAGAGCACTTCGCGTCGGAGATTTCGTACAAGTAAATGGTGTGAAAGGTGTTGTTACTGAAATTGGGGGCCTCGCCACTAAAGTACAAACCCAAAATAAGATCGAAACTACCATTCCGAACTCAGTCATTATTTCTAATTCGATTGAAAACTTTACACGTTTAAATGATGCCACTGGCACCTTACTGTCGACAACGGTCACTATTGGCTATGACGCACCTTGGAGAAAAGTGCATGAAATGCTAATTAAAGCAGCGCTTGCCACTAATCAAATTCAAAGCATACCGTCGCCTTATGTTTATCAGCGAGCGCTCAGCGATTTTTATGTGGAGTATCAGCTTTTTATGCATACTGAGTTTCCAGATATTCAAATCAAAATCCTTTCAGAATTACATCAAAAAATTCAAGATGAATTTAATCAAGCTGGTATACAAATTATGTCGCCTCACTTTAATACGCAACCTAATCACCCAGTCCTTTCACCAATGAAATTATCATGATCATGAAATATCGCCAACTGCTATGGATGATTTGTACTTTTGCTATTTTTAATGTTGCAGGATGTGGGACTATGATTCAGACAGAAAAAATTCAAGGTTCTGTGATCTACAGAGAACGTATTGCGCTTCCACCAACAGCACAACTGGAAATCGTTTTAGCAGATGTTTCACTCGCTGATGCACCTTATCGCAAGATTAGCGATTTAAAAATCACGCCTGCAGGACAGGTGCCCATTCAATTTACGATTGAGTATGACCCAACAAAGATCAATCCAAGCTTTACCTATGCAGTGATGGCGCGCATTACAGACGGAGGCAAACTATTGTTTGTCAATGACACATCGTATCAAGTCATTACGAGAGGACGACCCAATACCGTAGAGATGGTTTTAAAAAGGGTTAATCCGCGTTAAAACGGTCGCGATAAGGAGTATTCGCAAAGCTGGTAAAGTGCTTGGGTGCTTGGGTTATCTGGAAAGTGTGAAAGACAATCTTTTGCCTGCAGTGCTTTTTTCTCGGCTTGATGCAGAGTGTATTCAAGTGCGCCACTCGATTTGACAGCCGCTAAGATATCATTGAAAAAATCTTCGTCACACTCTTCAATTTGTTCAATGGCACATGCGGCCATCTCTTTTTGCGCAGCCGTACCTTCGTTGAGCAGATAAATTAACGGCAAGGTAGGTTTACCTTCGCGCAAATCATCCCCAGCATTTTTTCCAAGAACGGCAGCTTGTCCGGCGTAGTCTAACCAATCATCAATCAGTTGAAAGACCACACCAATATGTTGACCAAATTCAGCGGCTACTTGTGTTTGGGTAGGCGGCGCTTTTGCAAGAACAGCACCAAGTTCTGCCGCTGCTTCAAATAATTTCGCTGTTTTGAATAGAATCACTTTGTAATAGCGTTCTTCACTGACTAAGGGGTCATTTAAGTTCAAAAGCTGTAAAACTTCCCCTTCCGCGATGATATTTGTGGCGCTGGACAAAATTTCCATAATTTTGATTTCACCGGGCTTGACCATCATTTGGAATGCTCTGGAGTACAAAAAGTCTCCGACTAACACACTTGCAGCATTGCCAAACACTGAATTAGCAGTCTTACGTCCACGACGCAGATCAGATTCATCGACAACATCATCGTGCAGCAAGGTTGCGGTATGAATAAACTCAAGAACAGCGGCGATTTCATGCCGGTAGCCAATTGGTTGGTGATGGCTGAGTGCATTAGAAATTAAAAAAAGTAATGCAGGGCGCAAACGTTTTCCACCAGCTTCAATCAAATATTGAGAAATTTGATTAATTAATGCTACATCTGAACTTAAGCTATTTTTGATAACATCGTCCAGTTTTCGCATATCTGCATCAATAGGATGCAAAATATTCGACAAACTAGGCGGAGGTGTCATCAAAGGTGCGTTTGAACTCATTTAGAAATAAATGTTTAAAATGAATGACTTATAAAAATATTTAGTAAAAGTACGTCTATTTTAAGTGAAATTGTAAATTTCAGAATAAATATGCAAGATTGCGGGTATTTTGACCTTTGACACAGGTTTATTCTCGGGATATAATTTGAGGCTTCCCAATTTATTAGGGAAATAACCCTTTCGAGAGGATTTAATATGTACGCGGTCATAAAAACTGGTGGCAAGCAATACAAAGTTGCTTCTGGTGAAAAATTGAAAATAGAACAGATACCTGCGGACATTGGTAGCGAAATCACGATCGACCAAGTACTAGCCGTAGGGGCTGGTGACTCACTCAAATTTGGTGAGCCTTTGGTTGTTGGTGCTTCCGTAACAGCCACTGTTATCGCCCAGGGTCGTCACGACAAAGTGAAGATTTTTAAAATGCGCAGACGTAAGCATTATCAAAAACGTCAAGGGCATCGTCAGAATTTCACAGAAATCTTGATTAACAACATTTTGGCTTAATTTAAGGCATAACAGGAGTATCTTATGGCACAGAAAAAAGGCGGCGGTTCAACAAGAAACGGTCGTGATTCAGAATCAAAACGCTTAGGTGTAAAAGTTTACGGTGGTCAAGCGATTAACGCAGGCAGTATCATTATTCGCCAACGTGGTACGCGTGTTCACCCAGGTAGTAATGTTGGCATTGGCAAAGATCACACTTTGTTTGCTTTAGTTGATGGACATGTCGAGTTCTCAGTAAAAGGCATTCTAAAGAAATCAGTTGTTTCTGTTCTCCCGCAAGCGTAATATAGCCTGACTGAACAAAGACATTCAGATCAAGGCCTCGCCTCTTTGCGAGGCCTTTTTTATTGGACCTAATATGAAATTTATCGACGAAGCCCGAATTGAAGTCATTGCCGGCGATGGTGGTTCTGGAAGCGCATCTATGCGTAGGGAAAAGTTCATTGAATTTGGCGGGCCTGATGGAGGCGATGGTGGACGTGGGGGATCAGTCTGGGCGGTTGCAGACAGAAATATTAATACCCTGATAGATTATCGTTACGCAAAAACACATTTAGCCAAAAATGGCGAAGCTGGTCGGGGGGCAGATTGTTACGGTAAAGCTGGCGAGGATATCGAATTGCGTTTTCCTGTAGGCACCATTATTGATGACATGGATACCGGTGAGCGAATTGCTGATTTAACGATGCATGGCGAGCGCTTGCTTCTTGCTAGGGGTGGTGAAGGTGGTTGGGGAAATATCCACTTTAAAAGTAGTACGAATCGTGCGCCACGACAAAAAACGAGTGGTAAGCCTGGTGACCGACATAAATTAAAGCTAGAGTTAAAAGTTTTAGCTGATATAGGATTATTGGGTCTGCCAAATGCTGGCAAATCTACATTTATTACGGCAGTATCTAATGCTCGGCCAAAGATAGCAGATTATCCTTTTACAACTTTACATCCCAATCTTGGGGTGGTGCGTGTTGGACCAGAAAAAAGTTTTGTCATCGCCGATATTCCGGGATTAATTGAGGGTGCTGCAGAGGGAGCTGGACTGGGCCATCGATTTTTAAGACATTTACAACGTACAGGCATTATTTTGCATTTGGTGGACTTAGCACCTTTTGATGATGACGTCGATGTTGTTGGAGGTGCGAAGGCCATCGTACAAGAGTTATTAAAATATGATCAGGCGCTCTTTGACAAACCACGTTGGTTAGTTTTAAATAAAGTGGATATGCTTGAAGAGCCAGATCGCGCTAAGCGCGTGAAAGAATTTATTAAGAAATTTAAATGGAAGGGCCCTGTTTTTGAAATTTCTGGTTTAACTGGGCAGGGTTGTAAAGAGTTATGCTTTGCGATACAAAAATATTTAGATGCACAAAAGGCAAAGGTAGATGCACAAGAAGAATATGATGCCGATGTCCGTTTTAAGTTTGAAGATCAGCCAGGAAACGAATCAACATGACAGTATCTGTATGTAAAGACGCTAAGCGTATTGTGATTAAGGTTGGATCAACTCTAGTCACGAATCATGGCGCAGGCCTTGATAAAGCTGCAATTCATCGTTGGGCAGCACAAGTTGCGCAATTGCGCGCTGGTGGTAAAGAGGTGTTGATGGTCAGTTCTGGAGCTATTGCCGAGGGGATGCAACGCTTAGGATGGCAGGTACGCCCTGAAGAAATTCATGATCTACAAGCGGCAGCAGCGGTTGGTCAAATGGGCTTAGTGCAAGTGTATGAGACAGCCTTTAAAGAGCACAATATTCATACGGCGCAGGTGTTGCTAACGAACGCTGACCTAGCCAATCAAGAACGGTACGACAATGCTAAAGCGACCTTAGATAATTTATTGCGTTTGGGTGTTGTTGCCATTATTAATGAAAACGACACCGTGGTTACTGACGAAATTAAATTTGGAGATAACGATACATTAGCTGCCTTAGTTTGTAATTTGATCGGCGCAGATTTACTGATTATTTTGACGGATCAAGATGGTTTGTATACTGACGATCCCCGTAAAAATACTGCTGCAACGTTAATTAAAGAAACGAAAGCAGGAGAGCCAGAGCTTGAGCGCATTGCTGGTGGTGCAGGAAGTGCCCTCGGCAAAGGCGGTATGCTCACTAAAGTGTTAGCTGCCAAAATGGTTTCGCGCCATCACTGCCACACGATTATTGCCTCTGGGCATGAGCAGGATGTCTTACTGCGCTTGGGTAGAGGCGAGATGATTGGTACCCAGTTACTAGCTACCGCATGGGTTTAAAGGTCATTACTAAATATTATCAAGATTAGTTTCACGCAGTCGACGCAAAATTTCGGGAATACTTGAATTAGCGGAATCCCCGGAGCAAAGTGCTTTTCTGCCTAGGTAGGCGGCATAATTGTTATAGCCTAAATTACCAACCGGTCGCCATTCATTATCACGTGAGTCTTGCCAGGCCGCATTTTCGAATCGAGCATAGGTATATTTTAAGAATTGCTTGCAATCAATTCCTACGAACAAGTTTTGCTCGCTTCCCTTAGGGCTTTTGATCACCACGACGTAACGCACTACATCCCCAGCAACTGTAATATTTTTTTGATCAATAAAAAATTCTAAGGTTTTACTATTAGCCGAAGGAGTAAATGCAAAAAGATCTTTTTTTTGTGGGGCTTGCTTGGGGAACTCAACTTTAAGCTCTTGAGTCGCATTCTTTTTATCACCCTCCTCGATATCGCGCAAGAGCGACTGTGCATTCGGCTCTAACCGAAGTAGTACACCACTCACAAAAATCGCTACTACAAGGTATTTTTTAAACATAAGGGGTCTTTAAAGAAGCGGGTTCGTGATCTTCTGGTTGTGCTGTAGGGTGAGGGTGCGAATGGTATGGTTCTAAAGTAGACCCCCAGGGGAGGGACATCAAGTGTGATTTACGACTTAAATAACGGGCAAGTTCTGTGAGCGCCTTGGAATACACATCGCGTTTAAATTCAATCACCGCATCCAAAGGAATCCAATAAGCACTCCACCGCCAAGCATCAAACTCAGGATGATCTGTCGCACGTAAGCAAATATCACTATCTCGCCCTACCATGCGTAATAAAAACCAGATTTGTTTTTGTCCCTTATAGCTATTACGACGGGATTTTTGTACGGTTTGACGACGCAAAAATTCCTCTGGCACGTCATACCGTATCCAGTCTTTAGTGCGTCCGACAACCTCAACATGTTCGGGCAATAATCCAACCTCTTCTTGCAGCTCACGAAACATTGCTTGTTTGGGGTTCTCACCATGTTGAATCCCACCTTGAGGGAACTGCCACGAATGCTGGCCAATCCGCTTGCCCCAGAATACTTCGTTACGCTGATTTAGAAGAATTATCCCGACATTAGGCCTATAACCCTCTTTATCGAGCATGATAAATTTCGAATCCTTTAAAATCAATGAATTGATTATATCTATAAAGAACCCATGAAAGCCACACAAACCTTCATAATGACCCTCAAAGAGGCTCCTGCTGATGCAGAAATCATCTCCCATCAACTCATGACGCGTGCTGGGATGATTCGTAAAATTGGTGCAGGTATCTACAACTACATGCCTGTTGGCTTGCGGGTCATCCGCAAAGTCGAGGGAATTATTCGCCAAGAGATGACCCGAGCAGGCGCGATTGAAATGTTAATGCCTGTTGTGCAGCCCGGTGAGTTATGGGCGGAGACGGGGCGATTACAAAAGATGGGACCTGAGTTATTGCGGATTAAAGATCGTCATGATCGTGATTTTGTCCTGCAACCCACCTCAGAAGAAGTTGTGACAGATGTCGCGCGTAATGAAATCAAAAGTTATAAACAATTGCCAATCAACTTATATCAAATACAGACCAAATTTCGTGATGAAAGAAGGCCACGTTTTGGAGTGATGCGTGGTCGCGAATTTATCATGAAAGATGCTTATTCGTTTGATAAAGATGAAGCTGGTATGCAAGAATCTTATGCCAAGATGTTTGCTGCTTATCATCGCATTTTTAAACGCTTAGGACTTAACTATCGTGCTGTAGCGGCTGATAATGGCGCTATTGGCGGCAGTGGCAGTCAAGAGTTTCATGTGATTGCTGAGACGGGTGAAGATGCCATTGTGTATTGTCCAGCATCGGACTATGCCGCCAACTTAGAAGCTGCAGAGGCGTTTAGTCAGATCAAGCAACCAGCGCCAGCCACACAAACATTAGAAAAGTTTGCAACACCAAATATCTCTAAATGTGAGGAAGTTGCTAATCTTCTCCAAGTGCCTCTGACGCAAACTGTCAAAACATTGGCTATTGCGGCTGATCAATATGAGGAATCAGGCGCCTTGATTGCTGGGGGTGCAAAGATCACGATTTTATTGCTCAGAGGTGATCATGAGATGAACGAAGTCAAAGTCAAGAAGATACCAGGTTTAGAAGACTTTAGGATGGCTACGGAAGGAGAAATCCAGCAAGCTTTTGGAGCGACTCCTGGATCTCTGGGACCTTTACAGCTGAAAAAAGAGATTCATGTCATCGCAGATTTGACGGTCGCTGATATGAATGATTGGATTTGTGGAGCCAATGAAACGGGATATCACTTCAAGGGTGTGAACTGGGAAAGAGACTTACCGAAGGCATTAGCGCTAGATATTCGGAATGTACAAATTGGCGATATCTCACCGGACGGTCAAGGCCCACTTGAAATTTGTCGCGGCATTGAAGTAGGCCACGTATTTATGCTCGGGACAAAATATTCTCAAGCCATGAAAGCGAATTTTTTAGATGAACAAGGTAAGGCTAAACCACTCGTCATGGGTTGTTATGGCATTGGTGTAACGCGTCTCTTGGGTGCGGCGATTGAACAGTGTCATGATGAAAAAGGGATTGTTTGGCCCTTATCGATTGCACCGTTTGAGGTGGTGATTTGTCCCGTATCTTATGATAAATCGGCACTAGTTAAAGCAACTGCAGATGATTTATATCAGCAGTTAATAGATGCTGGAATTGAGGTTGTGCTGGACGATCGGGGTGAGCGACCTGGAGCAATGTTTGCAGATTGGGAACTGATTGGAGTTCCTTACCGCGTCGTGGTGGGGGAAAGAAGCTTAAAAGAGGGCTTGATTGAGTTTCAGGGTAGAAGCGATAGCGCAGCTCAAAGTCTAGCACCGTCGAAGTTGCTACAAACATTGAAGGATTGTATTGCGCAACAGTCAAAGGATATTACTTAAAGAGACCTTTACCTAAGGTTTTACCAATTCCTTTTGCGGCCATTTGACCCATCATGCGGGTCATTTTGCCGCCACTAAATTGCTTCATCATGCTTTGCATTTGTTCAAATTGATTGAGCATTCGGTTAACTTCTTGGACTTGAACACCCGCTCCTTGAGCAATGCGACGTTTACGACTCGCTTTTAATAATTCAGGCTTTGCGCGCTCAGCGGGCGTCATACTGTCGATAATCCCTTGCATGCGTTGGATGTTTTTTTCAGCGGCATTCATATCAGTTTTAGCGGCCGCTTGAGCCATTTGCGCGGGCAATTTATCCATCATATTGGCAAGCCCACCCATGTTTCGCATTTGCGAAATCTGGCTTCTAAAGTCAGATAAATCAAAACCACCTTTTTTAATTTTTGCGACTAATTTTTCGGCTTCTTTTTGATCGACATTTTTTTGTGCCTCTTCGACAAGGGCCAAAATATCACCCATACCTAAGATACGTCCGGCCATACGCTCCGCATCGAACGCGTCTAGTCCATCAATCTTCTCTGAAACCCCTACAAATTTTAAGGGCACACCCGTGACTTGACGCACGGAGAGTGCGGCACCACCTCTGGAGTCACCATCTAATTTAGTGAGAACAACACCGGTTAGAGGCAATGTTGCATGGAAAGCTTTTGCAGTATTGACCGCATCTTGACCAAGCATGGCGTCAACCACAAACAAAGTCTCAATAGGATTGACAGCCGCATGTAAGGCTGCGATTTCAGTCATCATTTCTGTGT
The DNA here is from genome assembly GCA_040403635.1 of Polynucleobacter sp. GTDB lineage: Bacteria > Pseudomonadota > Gammaproteobacteria > Burkholderiales > Burkholderiaceae > Polynucleobacter. The sequence goes on along the minus strand of JBBAKF010000001.1, from coordinate 7,436 downwards.
CGATACCTAAACGTCCGGCAGTATCTACTAATAGCACGTCGTAGTAATGACGCTTTGCCCAATCAATGGCTGCGAATGCAATATCGGTGGGTTTCTGATCCGCATTGCTCTCAAACCAATCGGCACCGGCCTGAGCAGTTACCGACTTTAGCTGTTCGATTGCTGCAGGTCGATAGACGTCGCAAGAGACGGTGAGAACTTTTTTCTTTTGGGTACGGATGAGCCATTTAGCCAGTTTGGCAACGGTCGTCGTTTTACCCGCACCTTGAAGGCCGGCCATTAAGATCACGGCAGGTGGTTGGGTAGCGAGATTGAGTTTACCGGGTATGCCAGAATCTGGGCTAGCGCCACCATTCATGATTTTTACTAATTCATCACGCACAATACCCACTAAAACCTGTCCAGGTGTTAAGCTTGAAACAACTTCTTCACCGAGTGCTTTTTCTTTAATGTTGGCTAATAAATCCTTGATCACTGGTAGTGAAACGTCAGCCTCTAAAAGGGCCAGACGGATTTCGCGCAGCATTTGTGAGGTATTTTCTTCGGTCAGGCGGGCCTGGCCACGAATGGTTTTAACCACACGACTTAAACGGTCTGTTAGATTTTCTAGCATGAGGGTATTAAACTAAGCATATGTTATTAATTTATCCAACAATTGCTTATGCACTCACTTTGACGATGATTGTGATTCACAATCGCCGTATGGTGGCTAACAAGCAAGAACAACATGTTCAACCTGAGCTCACTGTATCGAGTAAGAAGCATCAATTTTGGATCCATCTATTAATCTTTATTTTACTCGTCTTACATGGGATTGCGTGTTATCAAGATATTTTTACCCCCAATGGAATTGTTTTTGGTTTTGCTCAAGCCTTGTCAATGATGGCTTGGGTGTGTATGGCCTTGTACTGGATTGAGGGGTGGTTCTTTACTCTCCAAGGTATGTTGCCAATGTTACTTGGTATTGCAACCCTACTGAGTTTTTTACCGAACGTCTTTGAGGGATCAATTATCTCTAGTAAAGCGGTCCATTCCCCGGGCTTTAAACTGCACTTCATCACAGCCAATATGGCATACGGCATTATGTTTTTAGCGGCCTTGCAAGCGATTCTGATGACCTTACAGGATCGGAGTCTGCGCTCCAAACAACAGCAGGGAACAACTTCATGGTTACAGATCTTAGTCTTAGGTCGTAGTTCGAGATTGATGGATCAATTACCGCCCCTACTTACGATGGAGCGTGTGATGTTTAATGTGATTGGCATTGGTTTTTGCCTGTTGACGGTAGCCGTTTTTTCAGGCGTTTTTTTTAGCCAGGCTTTATTTGGACGGCCCCTGATTTTTGACCATAAAACAGTATTTTCCTTGATTTCTTGGGTAATGTTTGGTGGTTTGCTTTACGCACACTGGAAAGTTGGACTAAGGGGTGCCGAAGCCTCTAAATGGGTGTTGGGATCTTTTGGTATCTTACTTTTGGCTTACGTAGGTAGCCGATTTGTATTTGAAGTTGTTTTACACAAACTTTAACGTCAGTTTATGCTGAAGATTCTAGAATTTTTATTCTTTTTTGGCTTAGTGTATTGGCTTGTATGGATCTATCCCAAAAAACGTGCTTTGAAAAAGGCAGCCAAGACCCAAAGTACTCCCCCAGCTCCACCTGAAATATTCAAAATGGTGTCTTGTTCTTTTTGCAAGATGCAGTTACCCATCAATGAGTCTTTTGAATATCAAGAGCGTTTTTATTGCAGCTTGCCACATTACAATGAGATTAACCCACAAGGTTGGTTAGGGTGTGCCAAGCAAGTGCCGTCTCCCAACTTTGATGAGCGCCCTCAAGGTGTTGCCATCGATACTGTTGTCATCCACCATATCAGCTTGCCAGAGGGGCGCTTTGGTGGAGAAGCAATAGAGGCATTTTTCACAAATCGATTAAACCCCGAAGATGATCCGTACTTTGCAACAATTACCCACTTACAAGTCTCTCCCCATTTCTTGATTAAGCGAGATGGTCAGATACTGCAATTTGTTAGCACTAGGGATCGGGCTTGGCATGCAGGGGTATCGCAATTATTTGAGCGAGAGCGCGTGAATGATTTTTCGATTGGAGTAGAACTTGAGGGTACGGGCGAATTACCGTTTGAGCGTGAACAATACCAATCATTAGCCAAATTAATTAAGGCAATACAAAAACAGGAATCTATCCAATATTTTGTAGGACATAGTGATATTTCTCCTGAAAGAAAAACAGATCCTGGGAAAAGTTTTGATTGGCAATACCTCAGCCAAATTACAAAAATACCGGAAAATAAATTACCTTTTGGCCTTCACTCAAGATAAATATAAAGACTATCCATAGTGCTTACCAACATCAAAAAATGTCATCATGATGACAAAGAAAACAAAATTAAGTTAGTGTGCACTTATTAGGGTTTTTCTTATAAAAATAACAAAAATAAATAACAAAACATCTCCAAAATTACCTATACTTAGTGCTTAGGGCAAACAAAAACACTATCTATAGTGTTTCAAGACAAAAATTGAGGTTTATCTTCTATCTCGTCACAAGCTGGTTTGTTACTCTAAAACGTACATATTATGAGCCTACGAAAGCAGTTGTGTAGGGGTATGACCAGAAGTGAAAAACAGGCATTGAAAAATTTTTAGAAGCATTATTGACCAATTATGAATTATCGAATTTAGGAGTTTTTTATGACATACGCTGATCCACACGGCAATCTACTGGGGACAAATACCCATCCTGGTATAAGTAATTCGAACCAAATAAACGATCAAGCCCCTTCAGTTGGCTTTATTGCGGGCGGTGTTGGTGCAACAAATCCAGTACAGCTTTCAGACTACAAAATTATTCGTAGAAATGGGGTGGTTGTAGGATTTGAGCCATCAAAAATAGCCATTGCTGTAACGAAAGCCTTCTTGGCCGTGAATGGTGGGCAAGGCGCAGCGTCGGCACGTATTCGCGAACAAGTTGAGCAACTCACGCAAGTGGTCGTGCGTGGTCTATTAAGAAGCCGGCCAAACGGTGGCATATTTCATATTGAAGATGTGCAGGATCAAGTAGAGTTAGCCCTCATGAGAAGCGGTGAGCACAATGTTGCTCGCGCTTATGTTTTGTACCGTGATAAAAGAAATCAAGAGCGTCAACAAGCGCAAGTTCAGTCACCAAAGGTAGCAGATGTTCCGCATCCCGGTATTAATGTCACGGATAAGGGAGCTCTTAAGCCATTAGATATGGCGAATCTGCAGTCAATTTTAGAAGCAGCTTGTCAAGGTTTAGGCAATCATATTGTGCCGACAACAATTTTGACTGAAACTATCAAGAACTTGTATGAAGGGGTTCCTATTGAACAAGTGTTTGATTCAGCAATTCTTTCTTCTAGAACATTAATTGAAAAAGATCCAGCCTATAGCTTAGTGACTGCCCGTATATTAATGCACGTCATACGTCGTGACATTTTGGGTATAGAAATTGCTCAAGGTGAAATGCAGCAAGTCTACCCACAATACTTTGGTAAGTTTTTACGCCGTGGTGTTAAGGAAGAGTTACTTGATAAACGTGTCTTAGAAATATTTGACATTGAGCGTTTAGGTAATGCTTTAAATGCAGAGCGTGACTTACAATTTAACTACCTAGGTTTACAAACCTTGTTTGATCGCTATTTCTTGCACGTCGAAGAACAGCGCATTGAAATGCCCCAGGCTTTCTTCATGCGTGTAGCTATGGGTCTTGCTTTAGAAGAAAAGCAACCGACAGAGCGTGCGATTGAGTTTTATGAAATTCTGTCAACATTTGACTTTATGTCGAGTACACCAACATTATTTAACTCCGCAAGTCTGCGCTCACAATTATCGAGCTGCTATTTAACAACAGTCGCTGATGATTTAGACGGTATTTACGAGGCCTTGAAAGAAAACGCCTTATTGTCGAAATTTGCAGGTGGCTTGGGTAATGACTGGACTAACGTTCGCGCTCTAGGTAGTCACATTAAGGGCACTAATGGTAAATCTCAAGGAGTGGTACCCTTCCTAAAAGTAGTAAACGATACAGCAGTTGCCGTTAACCAAGGTGGTAAGCGTAAAGGTGCTGTCTGTGCTTACTTAGAAACTTGGCATTTAGATATTGAAGAATTCTTAGAATTACGTAAAAACACGGGTGATGACCGTCGTCGTACGCATGATATGAATACGGCTAACTGGATTCCGGATTTATTCATGAAGCGCGTCATGGAAAATGCTGATTGGACTTTATTCTCACCATCAACGACACCAGACTTGCACGATAAGTACGGTCGCGCATTTGAAGAGGCTTACGTTGCTTATGAGAAAAAAGCAGATGCAGGTGAACTCAAGCCATTTAAGCGCATACCCGCAGCTCAGCTCTGGCGCAAAATGATTGGTATGCTCTTTGAAACGGGGCATCCTTGGATGACATTTAAAGATCCATGTAATATTCGTAGTCCGCAACAGCATATTGGCGTTGTACATTCCTCGAATTTATGTACAGAAATCACGCTCAATACGAACGAAGAAGAAATTGCAGTCTGTAATTTGGGTTCAGTCAACCTAACGGCGCACATGATGACTGACGCTAATGGTCAATTAGTCATGGATCACGGTAAATTACAAAAAACTATTCGTACAGCGATGCGTATGTTAGATAACGTAATTGATATTAACTACTATGCAGTTGCGAAAGCTAAAAACTCGAACGTCAAACACCGTCCAGTGGGCTTAGGTATTATGGGTTTCCAAGATTGCTTACATATGTTGCGTATTCCTTATGCAAGTGACGCTGCTGTTGAGTTTGCTGACAGTTCAATGGAGGCGGTCTGCTATTACGCCTACGAAGCATCTAATGAACTCGCAAAAGAGCGTGGTACTTATACTACCTATCAAGGTTCATTATGGGATCGCGGCATATTGCCACAGGATTCTGTTGAATTATTGGCTCAAGAGCGTGGCGGTTATTTAACCGTGAATAACTCTAGCAAAATGGACTGGACATCTCTGCGTGCAAGCATCAAGCAACATGGTATGCGAAATTCCAACTGTGTTGCCATTGCCCCAACTGCAACGATTTCCAACATTATTGGTGTATCAGCCTGTATCGAACCAACATTCCAAAATTTATATGTCAAATCTAATTTGTCAGGTGAGTTTACCGTTGTGAATGAATATTTGGTACGTGATTTGAAAGCGCGTGGTTTATGGGATGAAGTGATGATTGCTGACCTCAAGTATTTTGACGGATCATTAGCCAAAATCGATCGTATTCCTCAGGATTTAAGAGCAATTTATGCAACAGCATTTGAAGTGGCACCTAAGTGGATCGTAGAAGCTGCATCGCGCCGTCAGAAGTGGATTGATCAAGCGCAGTCTCTTAATATTTATATGGCTGGTGCCTCAGGAAAGACTTTAGACGAAACCTATAAATTAGCATGGACGCTGGGTTTAAAAACCACCTATTACCTACGCACAACTTCAGCAACTCAAGTGGAGAAATCGACCGTAGATAAAGGTACTTTGAATTCAGTATCTAACCAGTCGGCAGAACAACAAGCGGCAAGTGCAGCAGCTCTACACGATCAAGCATTGGCAGAGGCAGAGGGTGCAGTATGCACTTTACGTCCTGGTGAAGATGGTTTTGAAGAATGCGAAGCTTGTCAATAAATGAAATAATGGTAGTAGTAAGTAATTAGCAGTAATTAATGGAGAAATACAATGTTGAATTGGGAAGATGAAACAACTGTAGCGCCGGCAAAAGTAATGCCAACCCCTGTACCAAAGCTAGCGGAGACTTTGGCCAAACCTATGGCGATGAATACGCCATTACCGGATGTAGCTATTGCGCCGACTCAGGCTAGTCCAGCTGTCGAAATCGATCGTCGCGTGAACGTTGCGGATAAACGTATTATTAATGGTCAAACGGACGTTAACCAGTTGGTGCCATTTAAATATAAGTGGGCTTGGGAAAAGTATTTAGCAGGTTGCGCCAATCATTGGATGCCACAAGAAGTCAATATGACGCGTGATATTGCAACTTGGAAAGATCCAAATGGCCTGACGGAAGATGAACGCCGTATTATCAAACGCAATCTTGGCTTTTTTGTCACAGCGGATTCCCTTGCGGCAAATAATATTGTTCTAGGAACGTATCGTCAGATTACTGCTCCAGAATGCCGTCAATATTTATTGCGTCAAGCATTTGAAGAAGCGATTCACACACATGCCTATCAATATATCGTTGAATCCTTAGGTTTAGATCAAGCAGAAATCTTTAATGCGTACCACGAAGTAGATTCAATTCGCGCTAAAGATGAATTTCTTTTACCGTTTATTGATACATTAACTGATCCATCATTCAAAACTGGCACGCCAGAAAATGATCAAAAATTATTAAAATCATTGATCGTTTTTTCTTGCATCATGGAAGGATTATTCTTTTATGTTGGTTTTACGCAAATACTTGCAATGGGTCGTCAAAACAAAATGACGGGTGCTGCAGAGCAGTATCAATACATCTTGCGTGATGAATCATTACACTGCAATTTTGGTATCGATATGATTAACCAGATCAAGCTTGAGAACCCCCATTTATGGACCTCTGAGTTCAAAGATGAGTTAAAAATCTTGTTCACAGAAGCAGTGGAATTAGAGTACAAATATGCAGAGGATACGATGCCTCGTGGTGTGCTTGGACTCAATGCACCGATGTTCAAAAGCTACCTCAGATACATCTGTAATCGTCGGTGTATGCAAATAGGACTTGACGCATTGTTCCCAAATGAAGAGAATCCATTTCCATGGATGTCAGAAATGATAGATTTGAAAAAAGAAAGAAATTTTTTCGAAACAAGAGTTATCGAGTATCAAACTGGAGGCGCATTGAGTTGGGATTAACCGCTCGAAGTTGTCTCCAAAAAACTGGAGATGTTCAGATTGAATATTAGAAATTGGAATTTAAAAAGAGAAACAAAAAGTTCGATACTTCGGACGGGGCAAGTTTCCCTTCAAAATATCCACTCTTCTAATTTAGGAAGTTTTCAAAGCACTAAGGTGCAATCAGAATTAAAAAAGCCGGTCCAAGTAATTGGAGCGGCTTTTTTTTCGAAGTTCATGAAACTATTTTGCAGTGCAGGAAATAGCAACATGAATGGCTCACGCGTTTGTGCCGGTTTTCTACCCAGAGAGTCGGTTCGGAACGCTAGGGTCTTCTTAAACTGTAGTATGTATTACTTCTCACGTGAAGGAGCTTGATATGGCAACTGCCAAAAAACCTGCTGCTAAGAAACCTGCAGCAAAGAAAGTTGTAGCAAAGAAGCCTGCTGCTAAAAAAGTAGCTGTTAAGAAGCCTGCTGCTAAGAAAGTAGCTGCTAAGAAGCCTGCTGCTAAAAAAGTAGCTGCTAAGAAGCCTGCTG